>NZ_PRLH01000096.1 GCF_003013815.1 Cyanothece sp. BG0011
GCAGAAAATCTTCTCGAATGTTGGTTATTCTTTTATGCTTTTTTCTTAGTTTCTGGTAATATTTAAACCGCATTTTTAGATGCAGAGATTCCAGAACGACGGTTGCTGTGTACCTATTTCTGTTTCTCCATTGTATCTTTCCTAGCTTGGTTTTCGCTTTTTTGATGGAAGATGGAGCCTCCAAGGTGTTTCCGTCACTAAGAGTGGCAAAAGTTTTTTCCTAAGTCAATTCCTACTTTTTATGGCAGTGTTTCATCTCAGGTCTTTACAAGCTGAAACGGCAAAACTTATATACCATTTCCCTGCAGACCTCGATATAGTAAAGGTTTGAGAAACACAGTTATAAGGGATAGCCTCTTTTAATCTGAATGTTCCCAAAGTAGGAATTTTTTATCTTTTTTCCCTCCTTGACTAATACCTTACCGTTAGAACTATCTACTGTAAAACTACAGTGATTTTCTTTCTTTTTTAAAACGAGGTAAGTCTGCTTTTATTTTAGGCTCTCTCCAACGGGAAAATGCTTTTTTCAAGTCCCTAAAAGCATTCTGATAAATGCGAGATGAATATTTATTTGTCCATAAATTTCTGTTTGCTTTTTAGTAATGTTTGTAAAGACTTTCTTGATAGCATCTAACCGTTTTGAGTCACTGCCAGAAATTTCGGGAATATCCCAGGTGGATTTGAGTAAAGATAAGCCATGATTGTATACAAAGCGAGAAAAGCCAGCACAGCCAGCAAAAAAGCTCTTTTCTTTGTTATTCAGCTTTAATTCTCTCTTAATTGCGTACATGATTAGCTCTTTTGTAATGTTTTGACACTAACTCCTGCTAAATCGGCAAATTCACTTGGTCTATAGTGCATCCTAGACATTCTGTATAGGTATGTCGAGTATTGTACAGGTTTTTGTCTTCTAGAAAAAGCTCTTTAAGATATATGAGGGATTAATTTAGGTTCCAACATTTTCATAATTTGTTATGAATTAATCTTTTTTCCCCACACTCAAAGATATAGTAATGAGTTAACGACATATTCAAGACATGGATTTGACTGGTTTTTTCATAGTTGATTTTAACATAAACCGTATTCAATTCCCTCTACTACGGCTTGATAAGAGGCTTCTAAAATATTAGGAGAAACCCCTACAGTAGTCCACCGTTCATGACATTGCTCGACTCAATTAAAACGCGAGTATTAGCGGAAGTTCCGGCACTCCATCGAGGATTCTAACCTTATAATCCGTGAGATGAAATTGGGCAATTTCAGGATAAAAATTAACTAAAGCTTTCCGTAACGCACTATCTAAGGCAGAAACAGGTCCGTTACCCTCGGCTACCTCTAATCTATCTTCTCCATTCACTGTTACTTTAATCGTCGCTAACGCATTACTATAGGGCATTCCTTCCCCATATAACCTATCACAATGAACTTGGAATCCTTGTAGTTCAAAGAAGCTTTTTGTCTGTCCTAACGCTTGACGCATTAATAGTTCAAAGCTGGCTTCTGCTGCTTCAAATTGATAACCTTCGTGTTCTAATTCTTTAATCCTTGTCAAAATTTCACGACAGGCAGCATCTTCTTTTTTTAACTCAATGCCAAAGGTTTTGGCCTTGGATAAAACATTACTTAACCCGGCCATTTCTGAGATAACAATGCGCCTTTCATTGCCAATATTTTCTGGTTTAATATGTTCATAGGTTAAAGGATTTTTCTGCACCGCAGACACATGAATGCCTCCCTTATGGGCAAAGGCCGAACGTCCCACAAAAGGCGCGTGGTCATCGGGGGCTAAATTAACCATTTCGCTAATTAAACGGCTCGTTTTAGTTAGTTGGGTCAACTGGCTTTCTTCTAAACAGTGATAACCCATTTTTAACTGTAAATTGGGGATTAAAGTACATAAGTTCGCATTTCCGCAGCGTTCCCCGTAACCGTTGATGGTTCCCTGTACCATTCTCACCCCTTCGACCACTCCAGCTAACCCGTTGGCCACGGCGGTTCCAGAATCATTATGAGTATGAATACCTAATTGAGGACTATCTTGATCGGGTTGAATCTCTAAGGAAGTTATCACATCTTTAACAATGCGACTGACATTGTGGGGTAGGGTTCCCCCGTTGGTATCGCATAAAACTAACCATTCTGCCCCGGCTGCTTTGGCGGTTTTCAGGGTTTCTAGGGCATAGTCTGGGTTATTGACATAGCCATCAAACCAATGTTCTGCATCATAAATGACACGCCGTCCCTGACTACGGAGATATTCTATCGTATCGGCGATCATGTTTAAATTTTCTTCTAGGCTGGTTTTTAGCCCTTCGGTGACGTGGAGATCCCAAGATTTACCAAAAATGGTCACCCATCGGGTTCCGGCAGCTAAAATCGCTTTTAAAAGGGGGTCTTCGGCCGCTATTTTATGGGGACGACGGGTCGAACAAAAGGCGACTACTTCGGCTTGGGTAAGGGGTTCTTCTTGTAACTTCCAGAAAAACTGCACATCCTTCGGGTTAGCCCCTGGCCAACCGCCTTCAATGAAGGGAATCCCCATTTTATCCAATTGACGAGCAATTTTAAGCTTATCCTCCAAAGATAAGGCAATGCCTTCTCTTTGAGCCCCGTCTCTGAGGGTGGTATCGTATAGCCAAATTTGATTAGCTGTCCCCATAGAATTATTTTAGCTTTAGTGAATCGGTTGAAAGGCTGTTTTGTCCTATTTTCAGATTACCTCATGATAGGCGATCACGTTCACATACAATAACTTTTATTTTATTGTTTTAGCCAACTGATTAAAATACTTTTGATGCGTTTCAGTCTTTCTGGTGATATATTTCCTAAACGTGCATTAATTACAGATGATTCAACGCTTATCAATCGTCCGAGTCGAATAACAGAAGGAACTTTAAGTCTAGTCTGTAGGTAGTCAGAATCTGAAGGGTTAATAATGTCGTCAAATCCTGGCTTAGCTTGATGAAGACGAGAGGAAATTAAAGCAAGCAATAAATCAGGATGACGACTCGATGAAATGGCAATAACTAAAGCGTGACGGAGTTTCCCTTGTTTCAAGTCTGCTTGAGGAAAACGAATGAGAACAATATCACCTGGTTTCATGGTTGATAGATTTCTTGAGCATCTTCTAAAGAGTATTCAAGTTCATCTTCTTCACTAAAAAATTGTTCTAATGAAAATTTTTTCCAGTCTTCTTCTTTCCAGTCATTGTACTCTGGGTTGGCATTTTGCTGAGTTGATATCAATCGGGTAAAGTTTGCGATTTGTTCAACGATATGATCAGGTAATTTATCAATCTGTTGATGGAGTTGTTCACGGAGAGTCCTAGACATAAACTAAATTGTTTTCTAAATAGGCAAAAACTGATTAATCTGATTATATCAAGAAGAAAAGGTACGTTGGGTTAAAACAAAGAAACATTAATAAACTTGAAAGAGATCATCTTCCCATACTAATCGAAGAGTAAAATAGAGATAGAGGGATCTGCAAAAAAAATTAAGATTATTTTAACCGTATCGAGGTCAAGATTAATGATCAACAAATCCTTAAGTTTACTGTTGGGAATCACCCTATCTTTGTCGGTTTTGGGGATAGAAACCTTAGCTTATCCTAATCGAGTTCGCTTTAATCCTAATGCTGGCGTTCATCGTACCATTATTGCTCCTAATACCAATATCGGTAATGGTTATCCTCGGAGCAATTATAATCGTAGAGGTGGGGGAAATTATACGTTCCGAGAAAGAATTACGATTCAAAGAGATCGCCGAGGTTCTTGTTACTATTGCGGTTATTCTAATGGTTATAATCCCTACGGAAATGATCGAGTCCGTGGTGAAACTTATCGATTGATTCCTCAAGATACCTCTTATCCTTATTACCGATAAGTTAACTTATAAGCCATAAACGATAATAATGAAAAAAGGAACGAGAAAAGTAAACATTAAAGTTAAAGGAAGTCCCACTTTGGTAAAATCTAAAAAGCGATAACCCCCCGGTCCATAAACCATGGTGTTGGTTTGGTAGCCAATGGGAGTGATATAGCTGTTAGAAGCAGCAAACATAACCGCTAACATAAACGCAATGGCATTAAGATTAAGATTTTCAGCCACTTCAGCCGCCACAGGTAACATTAACAAAACCGCTGCATTATTCGAGAGAATTTCGGTGAGTAAAGCAGTGAAAAAGTAGAAGAGAACTAAAACAAAATAATCGGGTAAATAAGCCCCTAACATCACAATATAATTAGCAATTAATTCATTCGTTCCTGATTTATCCATAGCAATTCCTAGGGGAATTAATCCTGCTAAAAGAAAGATAATATCCCAACGAACTGCACCATAAATTTCTCCTGGTTTTAAACATCCTGTGAAAATCATCAAGATGACTCCCACTAAGCTACTGACTAAAATGGGTAAAATATTGAAAGCCGCTAAAATAACAACTCCGAAAACAATGGCGATCGCAATATAGGCTTTATTCTGTCGTAAGGTTTCTATATCCCTTTCTTCTAATACTAATAATTCTCTAGTTGTTTGTAACCCGATAAAGCTTTCTTTCGGTCCTTGAACTAGCAATAAATCCCCAAATCGCAAGCGAACTTTTCCCAGTCTTTCTCTTAATAATTCTTCCCCTCGACGAATAGCAATTACTGTGGCATTATATCGTTGTCTAAACCGTAAATCTTTAAGAGTTGAACCAATTAAACGAGAGTTTGATAAGATAAGAACTTCTGCTACTTTATCCTCGCCAAAGCTTAATTCCTCTTCAATTTCTTCTTGATCAAATTTGACATCAGCTAAAATCTCAACTCCTCTTTCATCTCGAATTTGTAGTAAATCTTCTTTACCGCCTCGAACTAATAAAATATCTCCTAATGATAAAATTTTATCGGCTAAAGGTTGAGGGAAATGGATATCATTATGTATAATTTCTAGAACATCAATATCAAATTTTCTTTGGATTCCGCTTTGTCTTAAAGTTTGTCCGATTAAATTAGAACGGGGAGTAATAATAATTTCACTCACATAGTCTTTCATGTCATAATCAATATCTAATCCATCATTACTAACAGATTTGCGATCAGGTAAAATTCGGGGAGCAATAAATATTAAATAAGTTAAGCCGATAAAAAAAACAGGAATGCCAATGGGAGTTATCAAAAATATACTAAATTCACCATATCCTAACTTCTTTGATAATCCACTGGCTAAAATATTCGTTGAAGTTCCGATAATGGTCATAACCCCTCCCAAAATAGCCGTATAAGAGAGAGGAATTAACAATTTAGATAAAGATATTTTTCTTTTTTTTCCCCAGGATTCTATAATAGGTAAGAAGACAGCAACGACAGCAGTATTATTAATAAAAGCACTGATAAATCCCACAATAATTCCCAGAGAAGCAATTTGTTTCTTTAAGCTTTTTCCTCCTAACTGAAAAAGCAAATCTCTAACAATTTGTAATCCTCCCGTTCGGGTAATTCCGGCACTTAAAATAAACATAGCCATGACGGTAATCGTGGCTGAATTACTAAATCCAGAAATCCCCTCTTCAGGAGTAACTAACTGACATAAAATCAATAAAACGGTAATAGCAATGGCTGTGGTATCTACTGGAAAAAAATTCACAGACAAAGCTAATTAAAGCGAGTAATAAAATAATTAAGGTTAAAACAATGGGTGAGATGAACATAAAAATAACGTTTAACCTGTGTAAAAGGACTAATCATAGCATAAAATCAGTAACATCACTATAATCACTTCAGTTGATTATTTTCTTTTACATTTACATTGTCCACATTACCCGTCACCCTTAGAATGAAAGGATAAAACTTTTTAAAGAAGTGGGTATAATTTATAAGGCAAGTCACCACCATTAATATCTAATGAGACGTTCTCCGACCAGAAAAAAATCCAAAACGAAACAAAAAGAGACGTTATCCGTTGACATCAAAGAAAAATTAGCACAGAAACGTAAAGCCAGAGAAGCTAGACGAAAAACTGATGGGATTAATCGGTTTTTCCTTATTCTTTGCCATACTGGTTGGGGTACCTCTTAGCTTGACCACCAGTCCCAAGATTGGTCTATCAGTCGCCATATTAATTCCTTCACTTATCATCTGTTACAATTATCCTCGTACAGCTTTATGGGCTTTCTTGATCTATATGCCCTTTAGTGGGACTGTTACCTATTGGATTGGTGGTGGTAACGCCCTCTTTCAGCTTTCTAAAGATGGTTTTTATATCCCTGCTTTATTGGGTTTAGTGCAAGATTGTCGACGAAAAAGAAAACCCATTATTGTTTCAAAACCTTTGTTAACCACCTTAATATTATTGTTGATTTGTGCCTTACTAACTTTATTTTTTGTTAATGGTTTTAAACAATTGTTACCAGCTTGTGATTCTCTCAGTGAATATGATAAATTTTTACGAGATGCTAATGGAGAATTAATTCTAAGTGAAAATGGAATTGTTATTGAAACCCCTTGTAAAGTTTCGATTCCCTTCGCTCAAGGAATCCTTGGTTTAAAAATATTACTTGGCTATGTCCCTTTAATTTTTTGTGCTTATCACTTAATTCAAGATAAAAAAAGATTACTTTTTTTAGGACGCTTATTAGTGGTTTTAGCCATTATTTGTTGTGCCTTGGCTTTTATACAGTTTTGGATGCTAAAAACAGGCCGATGTGCAGGAACCGACCATTTAGTTGGAGCGGATTTATTTAAACCGAAACTCGATGCAAGATGTTTTGTGGGAGGCTCCCTTTTGTATGCTCCGAGTCAAGGACAAATTCGATTACCCGGAACCTTTGTTTCCCCTTGGCATTGGGGTTGGTTTTTAGTAGCCAATGCGGCCATTTGTTTTTCTGTTGCCTTTAGTGACACTGCATTTTTCTGGCGAAATGCCGGTTTAGTGGGTATGGCAATGGTCTTTGTTAATGCAATTATTTGTGGTCAAAGATTGGCCTTAGCTCTTGTACCAGCCGTTCTAATTATTATGCTATTTTTAACAGGAAAAATTGCAGATGTGAAACGATTTATTCCCATCGGTGTCGGGTTATCTGTTGTCTTATTTATAGGATTTTCTTTTATTAATCCCGACTTTATTCAAGAGCGAATTGATAGTTTTGTCTCTCGCTGGAATGCCTCTCCCCCCTATTTATTTGTCCAAGAACAATTTGATTATGCTATAAGAGTTCAAAGGGGAATTTTGGGTAACGGATTAGGAGTAGCGACTAACTCCACTCGAATTTTTGGTGATGTTGCCCTGGTAGAAACCTATCATCCTAAACTCTTAGTAGAAATAGGCTATATCGGTTTGGCCGCTTTCATGATTTTTGTGACTCATTTATGTTTTTTAACCTTTAAGGCTTATCAGCCTCTAAAAGATAAAACTTTACGGAGTTTCGCCTCTGGTTTTTGGGTATTTCTTCTAATTATTAGTTATTTCCCTTATTGGTATCCTTTAGATACGGACCCCGTGGCTATTTATTATTGGTTTTTTGCGGGTGTTATCTTGCGAATGCCTCTCATTGATAAGGAAGAAAAAGCTAAACTCAAAGCCCAACAAGCAGCAGAAGACGCATCGAAAAAGCGTGTCAAAACCAAAAGAAAAGCCCCATCAGTGATTTAGATTTTAACGTAAAAATTATGTCTTATCCTTCAATTTCAATTATTATTCCAACTTATCGACGTGAACAAATTTTAAAAGATACCTTAGAGGATGTTCTTAAACAGGATTATCCTCATTTTGAAATTCTGGTTGTTGATCAAACAGAAAGTCATGATCCTACGATTCAAAGTTATTTAGAAAGTTTAGCTAACACCAATAAAATAAAATGGTTTCGTGTTAGTTGGGCAAGTTTACCAGCCGCTAGAAACTATGGGGTTCGTCGTTCTCAAGGAGACATTATTATTTTTATTGATGATGATGTTCAATTACCAGCTAATTACTTATATACTCATCTAAAAATCTATCAAGAAAAATCAGAAATTGGAGCCGTAGCTGGAAGGGTTTTAGATAGAATGAAATTAGCTGATTCTGAAAAAATCAATAATTCTCAAGACCCTTATACCATAGAAATCTTACCTCCAGAGGCAATGGACCCTGGTATTGCCTGGTATTATATCGATTTGGTTCATACGATCAAACCACAAGAAGTGATTTCAACTCGTGGTTGTAATATGTCTTTTCGACGAGAAGTTTTTACTAAATATAATATTTGGTTTGATGAAAGATTTAGAGGAAATGCGGTTAGAGAAGAGTCGGATTTTTGTTTACGTTTACGCCAAACTGGTTATAAAATTTGGTACGAACCCGATGCTTATTTAGTTCACTTAGGAGAGGAAACTGGAGGGTGTCATGATATTAGTACCCGTTCTTTTTCCTATCAAATTACTTTCTATCATAACCATTTTTTAATGGCACTAAAAAACTTGACTTTTTCAGAACAATTACGGCTATATACTAAACTATTTGATTGTCATGTTTTGGGTAATCCTCCTTGTAATAAAGGGGGTTCTCCCATCAAGGTTTTAGTCCGTTTATTATTCTATAGTTTAGGGTTTATAGATGCTATGAAAACAATGATCCTATCTCAGTGGAATGATGGACAAATTTATAGTAAAAATGATATAAATAACCCCCACTTACAGGCTAATCATTCTTTAGAGTCTGTTTCTTAAAATTAAACTATTTATAAATTAAATTATTAATTATGAAGATTTTAGTAGCCAGTCATACTTATATTGTGGATATTAATTGTGAAAAATTCAAAACCTTAGCACAATTAGATCCTAATATTGAAGTTACGATTGTTGTTCCCAAAACATGGAAACCAGGTGGGGTTCAAAACAAAATTATTGAAACTCAATCTCGTATCGAAGGGAATTTTAAACTGATTCCTATTTCTAATTTTAGTCAAAATAATCAGGGATTATTAACTTTTGGCAGAGATATTATTAAACTGTTAAATGAATTTCAACCCGAAATTATTCAAGTAGAACAGGGGGTTAAATCTTTCGCCTATGCTCAATTAATTACTCTCAATAAATGGTTAAATTTAAAAGCCAAAAATGTCTTTTTTACTTGGTGGAATCTTCCCTATGAGTCAAAATTTCCTGTTTCCTATTTAGAACAATATAACTTAAGTAATACCGATGGATTAGTGGCAGGAAATCAAGATGCTGCCGATATTTTACGAGATCACGGTTATGATAACGCTGTCACAGTCATGCCACAATTAGGAGTCGATGAAGTTTTATTTTCACCCAAAAAACAACCAGAATTATCTCAAAAACTAGGAATAAACCAAGAAGACTTTGTTATTGGGTTTGTGGGTAGATTCGTTAAAGAAAAAGGAATTTTGACCCTTTTAAAAGCGGTTAAGTCTTTACCTGAGAAAAACTGGAAACTTTTATTATTGGGCAGAGGAGAACTTCAAGAAACAATTATTAAACAAAGTAAACACTTTAAAATTGAAGATAAATTAATCAGGGTTGAAAGTGTGACTCATGATCACGTTCCTCAGTATATTAACTTAATGAATGTTTTAGTGTTACCTTCAGAAACTACTTATGAATTTAAAACCTTGACGACTGTAGGTTGGAAAGAACAATTCGGTCATGTTTTAATTGAAGCTATGGCTTGTAAAGTACCAGTGATTGGCTCAGATTCTGGAGAAATTCCTAACGTGATTAATGATGCTGGTTTGATTTTTCCTGAAGGAGATTCTGAAGAATTGAAAAACTGTTTAAGTCAATTAATGTTAGATCCTGCTTTGGCTGATAAATTAGCAGAAAAAGGTTATAGAAGAGTATTAGAAAATTATACTAATCAAGCCTTAGCTGAAAAAACATTAACCTTTTACCAATCACTCAGTGATTAGTGAATAAAAAAATTTACTAATAATAGATAATTTCTAAAAATAATCTAATTGTTATTGTTAACTAAAAAAAAGTATGCTATGATTCAAGAGAAAAATTAAATAATAGAAATTATGTTAATTTTACCAGGATCAACCGTTAGAGTAACCAACCCCAACGATACCTATTATCGTTTTGAAGGATTAGTACAGCGAGTCAGTGACGGAAAAGCTGCTGTTTTATTTGAAGGAGGAAACTGGGATAAGCTGGTGACTTTTCAGTTATCAGAAATAGAAGTGGTTTAATAACTAAAAAAACGAATCCACAACTTTAGAAATAGGTTAAGGTAAAAGTCCTTAGTTATCCAAGTTATTGCTATTATGCGCCTCCCTTTACCCCAATTCAGCACAGATAGCCGTCATCCGGATCATATTGCCGAGGTCATAGAAACATCAACCACGCAATTTTTAGCCCAATGTTTAGAACCAGAAGACCTAAGTTTTCCTGTGATGCCCCCCTTCGGCAGTTGGGTAAAATCCTTAGATGAAGAGTCAGGCAATAAAATTGTAGCGGTTGTTACTTATGCCACTACCACTCCCATTGATTCGGTTCATCGCGCGAGGGCGTTGGGCTTATCTTTAGAAGAATTGCGACAACAACAACCGCAAATCTTTGCCATGTTAAAAACAGAATTTAAAGCCACCATTGTAGGTTTTGAGAGTTCCCAAAATGGAGAAAACGGTAATGGCCATAACTTAGGTAAAGTGTATCAATATTTACCCCCTCGTCCTCCTCAAATTCATCAAGGGGTTTATCGTTGTGAGGCCGTAGAAATTATCAATTTTAGCGAGGAAGTAGAATTTTTACGGATATTACTACAAGTTCGAGATGCCCCGGTGGATGCTTTAATTGCTGCTGCTATTCGAGATATTTATCTATTAAGAAAAGCCGATAAAAACTGGTTAGTGAAAGTAGGAAGAACCCTCAGCATTTTACTCAGAGATGATTACGATCGCCTTCAATATATTCTGAGTCAAGTTACCCTTTAATAGAGGAAATTTCCCCTGATACGGTTCGGTTCTACTCCTGTTGTAAATTTCTTAATGCGTTTATCATCAAGGAAGTTAGAGGTGAATGTGTTAAGTAAGAGAAGTTTATGATGATTTCTGAGGCTTTATTAGAAAAATTAAGTGATATTATCAACCGAGAGCCAGGGGTGACTATTGTCCCCTCTGCGTGGGAACCGACGGCCATAGAAATAGAAGAACAACGACTGAAAGCCCAAGGACAATGGGTGAGTGCCATCGCCTCCTTAGAAATCTTATTACTCTCTTACTTAGATAGCACTGTATCTGACAACCCGAACCCTCAAGGATTAATTTTATCAGCGCCGACCCCTATTTTATGCCATCCCAAGCTGACTAACGTCATTCGGACAGGCATTTTTACCCTGCAGCCGAGTCAACACAGTTGGAAACAATTTCAACTCCCTGGGTTTGCTGACGGTGAAAACCGAAGCCATCGACCCAATATTAAAGAATTTCCTCTATTTCCCCAAGATCCCTTAGCCACTGAACAATTTTGTTTAGTTTTAACCCCTCAGTTTTCCTTATTAATGGTGTTAGGGGAAGATAGCTTAGGACTTCCTGCCTTTCAATTTTCCTTTGATCCTGATGTGGTGTATCAGGGATGGTTAGGGTTGCGATCGCGGTTAACTTTAGTGAATCATCCCCAACTCTGCGATTTAGATAACTTAGTTAAACAATTTACCCCTTCGGCTCCCAGTTATCAAGTTGTTACAGAATTTAGCCGTTTATTACTTCATTATTTTCCTCAAATTTCCCCTATTCTTGCGCGAAAAAATCGTTATAGTCAAGAGGTAGAAAATACAGAGGATCAAGGCTTTTCATCTCAGAAAAATGCTGTGACCGCTTCTACTGTTGAAGAGGCCACCGATGTTGCCTTACTCCAAGCCTTAAGTCATGAAATTCGGACTCCTTTAACCAGTATTCGCACCCTGACTCGGTTGCTATTAAGGAACAAAGAGTTAGATCCTAAAATGATCCGCTTATTAGAAAATATTGATCAAGAATGTAGCGAACAAATTAACCGCATGGAACTCATTTTCCGGGCGACGGAATTAAAAAGTCAAGGGTCTCCAGATCCTTCGGTAGAATTAGTTAGAACCTCTTTAGATACCCTATTTCATCAATCCATTCCCCGTTGGAAGCGACAAGCGCAAAGGCGGAATGTTGATTTAGAGATAGGACTACCGAAGAAATTACCTCAAGTGGTTAGTGATCCAGGAATGTTAGATCAAGTATTAAGTGGGTTAATTGAAAAATGTACTCGGAGTCTCTCTGGTGGCGGACAAATTAAGGTACAAGTGAGTACCGCAGGACATCAATTAAAGCTGCAATTTCAGACAGAATCCTATCGACAACATAACCCGTTTAAAGCGTTAGGACAACTGTTATTATTACAGCCAGAAACCGGTAGTGTTAGTTTAAATTTAGATGTTACCAAAAACCTCTTTAATCGTTTGGGAGGGAAATTAATTGTCCGTCAGCGATCGCAACAAGGGGAGATTTTTACGATCTTTTTACCCTTAACTTAGGAGTGTCACTCATGAGTTCATTAAAACTGACTCAAAAACCGTAGATCGCTATTATAAAGACGGCGAATATCATCAATTTGATGTAATACCATAGCAAAGCGTTCGATCCCTAACCCGGCAGCGAACCCGGTATAAACTTCAGGATCATAACCCACTGCTTTTAAGACATTGGGGTCTACCATACCACAACCCATCACCTCTAACCATTTGCCTTTCCACTGGACATCAACCTCGGCCGAAGGTTCGGTAAAGGGAAAATAGCTGGCACGGAATTTAACGGGTAATTCTTCTCCGAACATTTGGGTTAAAAATTCTTTGATGGTTCCTTTAAGATCAGTGAAGGTTAAACCCTTATCTACCGCTAAAATTTCCACTTGATGGAAAACCGCCGAATGGGTTGCATCTACCGTATCTCGCCGATAAACCCGACCGGGGGCGACAATACGAATAGGAGGTTCATGGGTTTCCATGTAGCGTATTTGTACAGGAGACGTATGGGTTCTCATTAAGATATTATCGGTTAAAAAGAAAGTATCCTGCATATCCCTCGCCGGGTGATCCGGGGGAATATTCAACGCTTCAAAGTTATAATAATCTGTTTCGACGTGGGGACCGGTGGCCACTTGATACCCTAACCCCACAAAGATGTCTAACACCCTATCTATGGTACTGTTAAGAGGGTGTAAACGACCTAAAGGACGGGCTACCCCCGGCATAGTCACGTCAAGGGTTTCGGCTGCTAATTGCGCCTTTAATTTAGCGGTTTCTAGGGTGTCGCGTTGCTTCTCTAAATTGGTTTGTAAAGCTTCTTTCACTTCGTTGGCCAAAGAACCCACACGGGGACGTTCTTCTGCGCTTAATTTACCCATCCCTCGCAAAATTTGAGAGAGTTTGCCTTTTTTCCCTAAATAATTAATTCTCAGTTGTTCTAATGCTTCTAAACTATCAACAGCAGTAATTTCTTTTTCTGCTTCTTGTTGTAGGGTTTGTAATTCTGTTTCTAGGGTATTAGACATTGTGGCCATTAATATTAGGATAAGAGAAAAATTTAGACACCCATTCTAGTGTAGCGAATCCCTAGTCAAGAATCAATATAAACTGATAACGGTTATAAATTAACCCTAAATTTCTTAGCCTAGGAGCCGTTTTATCCACTTTAATTTACCTTGATAAGGTGGAAAACGCAAATTTGTTTCAAACCAAAAGGAACGTTTTAAGACACTTTTATAGTGGGAGAAGGTGTCAAAACTGGCTTTACCATGATAGCAACCGATGCCACTGTTTCCAATACCACCAAAGGGTAAGGTTAACACTCCATATTGCATCACTGTATCGTTAATGCCGACACCCCCTGATAGGGTATTTTTTACTACCTTTTTTTGTTGGGTTTTATCGTTAGAAAATAAATAAATGGCTAAGGGTTTCGGTCGTTGGTTGATAAAGGCGATCGCTTCTTCTATTTCATCATAGTCTAAAACCGGCAAAATAGGCCCAAATATCTCGTCTTCCATAATAGGAGAATTAGGAGAAATATTATCAATCACGGTAGGAGAAATATAATTTTCTTGGGGAATCACTTGACCCCCTACAATAATATTATCTTGGGGTAATAATGCAGATAATCGTTTAAAATGATACTCATTAATAATTCTTCCATAGTCTGGACTTTGAAAGGGATTTTCTCCATAAAATTCTTTAATCGCTTCCTTAATCGCTTCTAATACTTTTGATTTAATTGATTGATTAACCAATAAATAATCTGGGGCAATACAACTTTGTCCAGCGTTTAAAAACTTTCCCCAGACAATTCGTTTGGCTGTTTCTTTAATATTAATATTGTTATCAACAATACAGGGACTTTTTCCTCCTAATTCTAGGGTGACTGGTATTAACTGTTTAGCAGCAGCTTCCATGACAATTTTACCAATAGAAGGACTACCGGTAAAAAAGATATGAGCAAACTTTTCTTTTAATAATTCTTGACTGGTTTCTTTACTGCCTTCAATCACTTTCATATAGTTATGATCGAAGTGATTATTAATCAGTTTTGCAAGAAGGTTTGAGGTATTGGGGGTTAATTCTGACGGTTTAATAATAGCACAGTTTCCCGCAGCGATCGCTCCAATTAATGGCATAATGGCTAAGGAAAAGGGATAATTCCAAGGACTAATAATAAGGATAACTCCTTTCGGTTGCGGTTGAATAAATGCAGTCCCAGGAAATTGTTCGATAGGGGTTGAAACATAACGAGGTTTGACCCATTTTTTCAGATTATTGATGGTATGATCAATCTCTTTTTTTATGATTCTAATTTCTGATAAGTAACTTTCAAAGTGACATTTACCTAAGTCTTCATTTAACGCTTTGACTATCTCATTTTCTTGGTCAATAATTAGCTGTTTTAATTGTTTAAGTTTTTCCTGACGAAACTGGATAGGTTTAGTTTTTCCTGAAACAAAATATTGACATTGTTCTTTAAAAATCATTGATATAGTTTCAGTTTGTAACATTCTGTTTTCACCTTTAATCTACGATTTAAGAATATATAATGTAACAAATTTAAGAGCAATCAGCAATATTGATAAAATCAAAGTCAACAGTGATTAATTATTAATTGACTCTATAGCTTGATCTAATAATTGATACCCTTCTTCTACTGTTTCAATGCGAGACACTTTATCCCTTAATTCTGATGCACCAGGAAACCCTTTACAATACCAACTTAAATGTTTTCTCGCTTGATAAATACCTCGTTTCCCTTTATATTCCCACAACCCTTTTAAATGTTCTTTCGCACATTCTAATCTTTCAATAGATGTCGGTTGATTTTGTTGCTTTCCTGTTTTAAAAAAATAGTCAATTTCTCCCACTAAAAATGGATAACCTAGGGTTCCACGGGAACACATCACCCCGTCTGCACCAGTAATTTCTAAACAGTTAATCGCAGCTTCAACGGAAAAGATATCACCATTAGCTATAACGGGAATAGTTAATATTTCTTTTACTTTTTTAATCCATTCCCACCTTGCATTTCCTGTATATCCTTGGGCGCGAGTTCTACCATGAAGGGTTAACATAGATGCCCCTGAATCTTCCATTTTTTTAGCAAATTCTAAGATATTAATTTCATTATCATCCCATCCTATTCTTGTTTTAACAGTAACAGGAACATTGACCGCTTTAACCACTTCTTTGACCAATTTTTCGGCAACTTTTGGCTGTCTTAATAAAGAAGATCCTCCCCCTTTTTTTGTGATTTTATTAACTGGACACCCCATATTAATATCAATAGTTTTTGCCCCTTCTCCTACGGCTTTTTGGGCTGCTTCTGCCATAAAATCGGGACGACAATCAAATAATTGAATACTAATTGGTTGTTCATTAGGATCAATTTCCATCAGTCTAGGAAGTTGTTTTAAATGATGAATTTCTGTGGCACTTACCATCTCAGTGTACATCATAGAATTGGGAGAATAACGTCTAACTAAACGACGAAAAACTAAGTCAGTCACTCCCGATAAAGGAGACTGTAACACCCGACTTTTAACTTCCACTGAACCAATTTTTAAGGGTTGAGATAATTTTTCTTGTAGATGGGAGGAGATAGATAACATTGTTTGACTTTGATTAATTTGATAGGTTATTTTTATCTTTTTTTGACTCTTGAACCGACAGTAAATTTGTCCAAACTAGAGTAAGTTGGATCATCTGTAAATAACTTTGTAAGTCCAATTGTCCTGTCTTTAACATCTCTTTATACTGATGGTGAGAATATTGTAGTTGTCCATGTTTTACTATTAAACTTTCTGGTAGTTGTTGACTCCATTCATCAATCAATTGTAAGATTTGATTATAGGATAATTCTTTTTGTTGATCTTGCCATCTTTGACATTGATCTGAGAATATTTGTGTCATTTTTTCAATTTGTTCATAAACCTCTGGAGATACTTGACCATCAATTAACATCAAACGATATTTTTGCCGTAAATCTTCAATTTCTTCTGTCGCTTTTTTAGGGTTAGTATCCAATAATTTTCTTAATTCATTAATAGTTTGACGGTTAGCTTTAAGCAGATTATTTTGTTTTCGTTTGCGCCACCAACGAAGTAAAAAGCCAATACTACTGGTGGTAATTAACATAATTAAACCAGCTTGTAGAGGCTTATTTTCTCTTAAATAACGTTGCCAGGCCACTCTAGGATCACCAGAATTAAAGACTTGTTGCGCCCCAGGATGAATATAAATTAACCCTTCACTTAATAGTTTAGCATCTTCTTGGGAGGCTAATTCGGGATAAAAAGGAGCGTATTGACGAAAGTTAGAAATAATTGCCCAAGTTAACAAAGAAACTTTCTTTTTATTGACATCAGGACGAGTAATTAAAGCCCCAGGGGTTGAGATAGTGGGTAAATTTTCTTTCGGTAATTCTGGTAAGGGTTTATAAGTTCCTTGGGGAATAATTGCTTCTTGATAAGACTCAGGAAATTGAATGGTTAAATAATTAATTAAACTAGAATCTACGGGGATAAAACGCAGTTGAGACGACTGTTTTAATTCTTGTTTAAATTTATCACTGGTGGCTAAAGGTCCTACATAAACAAAGGCATCAACTTCATTATTGATAAGTTTTTTCAGTCTATCTTCATTCGATTTAACTTCTATAACAGTGATATTACTCGCTGCAAAAATTCGCTTAGCTGTAAAATAAATCCCGCTACCTTCTGCCCCCACCATTACCCGTTTTCCTTGTAAGTCTGCTAAGGTTTTAATGTCAGAGTTGGCTTGAGTCACTAAGTGTAAATATTCCTGAGTTAAAACCAATAAAGTATTAACTTTTCCCTGTTTCATGGCTGCACTAGCCACATCTAATTGTACAATAGAAAAATCAACTTCTTTGTCTAATAATCGTTGTAAATTTTCTTGTGATCCTTGAGACTGATAAGTATCCGTTACCTGTATTTGTTCGACTGTATCTGCTGATGATTTAATTTGAGAACTAATTCTTTGATAACCACTACCAGGAGAACCACTGGAAATAGATACGGTTGTTTTTGGGGGACTACAACTACTTAAATAGATAGGAATAACTAAAGTTAAACTGGTGGAAAAAAATTTTTTTATCATGGTAACTCTTATTAAAAAAAAGTTAATTATCTAAAGATAAATTATAAATTTGACGACGGGAAAAAGTAGTGACTTCTGCAAGTTGACGACTGGCTTGCGATCGCGTCATTCCTTGGTCTAATAATTGTTGTAATTCATCCCTTAATTGATCAACGGTTAACTCTAAAAAACGACTTTGAGAACAGCCAGCAAGAATTAAGGTAAATTCCCCTTTGATCTGCTGAGAATTCTGATAATATAAGATAGCATCTTCTAAACTTCCTCGCCAAAATTCCTCATAACGTTTGGTGATTTCTCTGCCTACGGTAAGCTGATGATCTTTCCCATAAACCCCTTGTAAATCTGTTAAAGTTTTCAGTAAACGATGGGGGGCCTCATAGAAAATAATGGTGCGAGTTTCTGTTTTTAATGCTTGTAAGCGATCGCGTCTTTCTTTTCCTTTTAAAGGAAGAAACCCCTCAAAAACAAAGCGATCGGTGGGTAAACCCGACACAGAAAGGGCAGTAATGGCAGCCGTTGGACCAGGAATAGGAATAATAGGAATATTTGCTATAATAGAAGCATTAATAAGATCGTATCCCGGATCAGAAATACCTGGCATTCCCGCATCAGTTACTAACGCAATGGTTTTCCCTTCTTTAAGATAGTTTAATAATTCGTTTTGGCGAGCCGTGCGATTATGATGATGATAACTAATCTGAGGGGTCGTAATCTCAAAATGATGCAAAAGTTTAGCAGTATGACGGGTATCTTCTGCAGCGATCAGATTAACTGATTTTAAAATTCGGATCGCCCGAAAGGTAATATCTTCTAAATTTCCGATAGGCGTTCCCACAATATAAAGTGTTCCCTGCTGTAAACTTTCGTTATTCATTGTATTAGTCATGAATGGATTATTTGTCGGTTTAACGACTCTCGATATTATTTATCTTACGGATCATTTTCCCCATTCTAATGAGAAAATTGTCGCACTGGATCAAACCATTGCAGCCGGTGGTCCCGCGACTAATGCAGCCATTACTTTTCAAAAGTTTGGTGATCAAGGAACCCTTTTAAGTATGATTGGTAATCATCCTATTAGTCAACTCATTTGTGCAGAATTAGAAGATTGTTCTTTAAGTGTTTTTGATCTGTCTCCTTATCATCCTGAACCCCCACCCACCTCTTCAATTATTGTTAATAAAACCACAGGGGAACGGGCTGTTATTTCTATTAATGCTATCAAATCTCAGGCCAAAGCCGATAAATTATCCTTAGAAATTTTACAGGATATTGATATTATTTTAATCGATGGCCATCAAATGGCTGTCAGTCAAGTGGTTGCCCAAGAAGCCCATTTTAGAGACATTCCGATTATCATTGATGGGGGCAGTTGGAAACCTGGGTTTGAGAAGATTTTACCCTACGTCAAGTATGCTATTTGTTCCGCTAATTTTTATCCTCCGAACTGTTATGATGCCGAGGATGTTTTCAAGTATTTAAAACAGCTTGGGGTTCCTCACATTGCCATTACTAATGGAGAAAATCCGATCAAATATTGGTCAGAAGGCGAATTGAATAGTATCGATGTTCCTCAAATCCAAGCCGTTGACACTTTGGGGGCGGGGGATATTTTTCATGGGGCATTTTGTCACTTTATTTTAACCCATAGTTTTGTGGATTCTTTGGCTAAAGCTTCAGAGGTTGCTGCCGTTGCTTGCCAATCTTTTGGCACTCGAAAATGGATGAAAAAGCTAACGGATTTTGACAAAAAGAATAGTCAAGAATCTAAAAATAATAATCTTTTTTTTTAAATGAAATAGAAAGATGGTTACGTATTCGTTTCTTTTCTCGATAAAATAAATTCAGTAGCTTACCATAATTTCTGGGTTTTAAATACAGGACGAATCGATAAAAAAATAAAAAATATTTAGCTTTATTTATCAATAATCGGTGCTTTAGGAATCTCAGCTTTAAGCATTGTTTTTCCTATAGTATAAAAAAAATTAATTGTCTATACTGTAAGGTAGACAAAATTGATTTCTACTGTATCGTTAATCAATGCAAAAAATTAATCCATTAGATACCTATAATTAAAATGACGAGTTATCAACTTCCTCCCTTAGCTCAATTCTCTTACCATTTCATGTTAAATTATCAGCAAAATTTTTAATCAAACTCCATAAAAGTGATGAGTGAAACATTAAGCCTATTGACTCAGGAACATAATCACAATTACAGTGAAGCTTATCTTTCGGTAATTGTTCCTATCTATAATGAGATCGAGAGTTTACCCCTGCTAGTTCAAGCCATTGCTGATGTTTTAAAAGAGAACCCATTATCTTACGAGATTATTTGTGTTGACGATGGGTCTCAGGATGGCTCTGCTGAATTATTGCAAACACTGGCTAAAAATCGTGATGATTTAGTCGCCATTATTCTTCGTCGTAACTACGGTCAAACCCCAGCCATGGCAGCTGGATTTCAATATGCTAAAGGAAATATTATCATTACCTTAGATGGAGATTTACAAAATGATCCGACGGATATTCCTAGGCTCATTGCCAAACTCGAAGAGGGTTATGATTTAGTAAGCGGTTGGCGCAAAAATCGTCAAGATGCCCCCTTAACCAGACTTCTGCCTTCTAAAATTGCTAATTGGATTATTGGTCGAGTCACAGGGGTTAAATTACATGACTATGGCTGTTCATTAAAAGCCTATCGTCGGGAAGTGATCTCAGATATGAATCTCTACGGGGAACTTCATCGCTTTTTACCTGCTCTGGCCTATATTGAAGGGGCAAAAATTACGGAAATTCCCGTTCGTCATCATGCCCGTCGTTATGGAAATAGTAAGTATGGGTTAGGGCGAACCTTTCGAGTCTTGATGGACTTACTGACTATATTCTTCCTGAAAAAGTTTTTAACCCGCCCTATGCACATTTTTGGACTCGGTGGCTTGATTTTACTGATAACAGGGCTGTTAATGGGCAGTTATCTAACCTTTATTAAACTGGTTTTTGGATTGAGTATCGGTAACCGCCCTTTACTGATTTTAGCGGTCCTTTTGATCCTGACTGGCATACAACTGTTAATTTCTGGATTATTGGCAGAACTGATCATGAGAACTTACCACGAATCCCAAAAACGCCCTATTTATCGGATTCGTCAGATAGTTCAGTCCTCTAATGGAAGGGGTTAAATTCCATTTTTGGCAAGGTTATTTATTAAGTAATGTTACAATAATGCTGTCATACTGGCATGACAGCTTGACAGCCCTAAAAAAACTCGCTAGAGTTAGAACACATACCCGGGTAACCTCAGCTAGAGTGATATGCAAGACAAGCAAAAAGTCACACTATATCTCCCCCCTGGAATTCATCGGCAACTCAAAATTAGAGCCGCCATCGACGAAGACTCTATGTCGGCCCTAGTGGAGAAAGCAGTTGACTTCTATCTAAAATACCCAGACAAGGTACAAGAAGTAGAAGCTGCTGCCTATGGGAAAACGCACCAGGTACATATGTGTCCAGAATGCGAGGCCGCTATGGTGATGCGCGATGGACAAATGGTATCTCTTAAAAATCAGCCTAGTGTTATCACAGATGATTTTCCCCTAGAGATCCGAGAAACCGTGACAACCCATACCGAAACTTCTGGGGAAGAAGCCTTAGTTCCCTGCTAAGTCGCTTAACTGTCCAACCATCATTTTAGGTCGATTCCATGAAAGAAGAGCTAAACATACTAATACAAGCTCAGTATCCTTTAATATATCTTGTTACGTCAGAAGAACAAAGAGCAGAGCAAGCGATCGCGAAGATTGCTCAACAATATAGTAAGCATCGGCGTGTCTTTTCTTGGACTGTGACCCACGGAATGGTTGAATACGGACAGCCAGGAAATGCGACTCAACACAATACGGTTCATGCTGAACCAGCCATTAGTTGGGTCATCCGTGAAAAAGAACCAGGGATTTTCATATTCAAAGATTTGCACCCCTTTATTGCTGATGCCAACGTTACTCGTTCTTTGCGGGATGCCATCATCAGCTTACGGGGAACAGAGAAAACGATCATTCTCATCTCTCCCCTACAACAGATTCCGATCGAACTAGAAAAAGACGTTGTTGTTCTTGATTTTCCGTTCCCTGATTTAAGCGAACTCAATCAAGTTTTATCACGACAACTGGAGCAAGCTAAAAGTAATCGCATTACTACCGATGCTCGTGAAAAGCTACTCAAAGCGACCCTGGGACTAACCAAGGATGAAGCAGAAAAGGTTTATCGAAAAGCTTATGTTAAAGCGGGTCGTCTGACAGAGGAAGAAGTTGACATTGTTTTGTCAGAGAAAAAGCAACAGATTCGCCGCAATGGAGTTCTCGATTATATCGAAGAAGATGAAACCATTAATGCTGTTGGTGGTTTAGAAGAACTGAAGAAATGGCTTAAACAAAGGTCTGGAGCCTTTACAGAAAGAGCCAGAGAATATGGCTTACCCCAACCCAAAGGAATGTTAATTTTAGGGGTTCCTGGCTGCGGAAAATCGCTAATCGCGAAGACAACCTCCAGGTTATGGGGATTACCCTTACTCCGATTAGACTTAGGTAGAGTCTATGACTCGGCGGTGGGTCGTTCCGAAGCTAACTTAAGAAATGCTTTGAAAACGGCAGAATCGATTTCTCCTGCCATCCTGTTTATTGATGAACTGGATAAGGCCTTTGCTGGCAGTGCCGGATCAGCCGATTCCGATGGAGGAACATCAAGCCGAATTTTTGGTTCCTTTCTCACCTGGATGCAAGAAAAAACCTCACCGGTATTTGTCATGGCTACAGCTAACCGCGTGGAACGGTTGCCGGGAGAGTTTCTACGCAAAGGAAGATTTGATGAAATATTCTTTGTGGACTTGCCCAGTTTAGAAGAACGTCAAGCTATTTTCAATATTCACCTTAGTAAACGTCGCTCAGATATTTCTCGCTTCGATATTGAGCAACTGGCTAAGGTATCCGATGGATTTTCCGGTGCAGAGATCGAGCAGGCTATCATCGCAGCTATGTACGAAGCCTTTGCTCAAGATAGGGAGTTTACGCAGCTTGATATTATCGCTGCCATTAAAGCGACTCTCCCCTTATCTCGCACCATGACTGAACAGGTCACTGCCCTACGGGACTGGGCGCGACAAAGAGCGCGACCTGCGTCAGCCTCCGTCGCTGAATACCAGCGATTGGAGTTCTAACAAGCTTTCACCTGCTCCCAACAGGTGTAAAGGCTAGTCACAAGCTAGCAGCCTATCAAATGTCGTCCCTATGAGACGGCACATTCAAACCCTAAATTGTTGTTGTTAATTTCTGTTCTACTGGAGGAAATCGAAAATGTCTCACTTTAGCACTCTGCGCACCAAAATCACAGATGCTGAAATTTTAAAAGCTTCTTTACGGGATCTCGGTATTTTTGTTAAGACCGATGCTGATGTAAGAGGTTATAACGGTCAGCGCGTTCGTTCTGATATCGTTGCTGTTCTTGATGGTGAATACGATCTCGGCTGGTCTCGCAATAGCGATGGTAGCTTTGATCTAATTGCTGACCTTTGGGGTGTTGCTAAGAAGCACAACCAAACCGAGTTAATCAACTCCATCAATCAAAAGTATGCTGTTAACAAGACCTTAGCAGAAGTTAAGCAGCGTAACTTAGGCAAAGCTAATATCAATTTAGTTCTTCACAGCTAAGATTTAGCGCGCGTTCCCAAGCTTGGGGTTAACCAGTCCTCGGTTGACCCTTTTTTTGGGTTTATTTTTTTTTAAGAAAACGTTTTCAAAAAAGCTAGACTACTATAGAGATGAAAAGCTCCATCCCAAGGGGTTTCCTCTCGACGTAATAGGTTAATATGAGGATTAATGAGTTTGAGTAACTCTTTAAAATCAATGGCTGATTCTCCGAAAGGGGTAAACTCCGACCAAGTGGGAATATGAGGATTTTTTTCGCTAATAAAAGCCATAATATGTTGCCAGCTTTCCTTCATGGTTGCTTGACCATCCCTAGCTTTTTGTTTATCAGAAAACGACATTCCCTCGAGGAAACGATACTGTTGATCACACAGACGAATAATAATGTTGGTTCTCAGAAGATGAAGATCGCACATTTTGGCATAATCTAGGGTTTCTGTGGTGCGCTTCAATTGTCCCCTCAACCCAATATCGACACATTCTTCAAAAATGGGAAGTAATCCTTCTACTCGTTGTTCGACTTCTGACCATTCAAAGGTAAAGATATCCCGTTGTCCTTTTTTCGGTTCATAGACAATGGTCACTTTGGGAGCAACCGACTCAATATATAAAACGTTGTACACTTTTAAACTATTAACCTTGCCAAGCAATGCAGTAAAACAAGGAATGTCTGCTTGTTTGAGTTGTTCGGCTTGAAAGTTGAGCTTACCAATCGCTCCCGTGCGATATAGTCGCCAGGAACGGCTAGGGAGTTGTAATCTGGCAGTATAGGGATCAATTTCCATAATTTCCCCAAATTTCTGGGCCGCTGTCTTCTTCGACTCATTGGGGATAGCTTCTAGGACTAACATCCCCATTTCTTGAGACCCCGTTTCTGCCATCGCTTCATCTAAAGCGGTTTGACGTTCCTTGATTTCTTGTTGGTTAATGCGTTCAATCCCTTGACGAATTTGCCTCATTAGCTTGGGGTTGACTGCATTAGGTAACAGTTCTCGATAACGTTCATTGGCAAAGGTGACATTGCCTTGAGCTTCAGCTAAACGAGCTTGATAAAATGGAATCCAAATATTATGGGGGTCGTCTTGCTGTAACTGTTGAAGCAGTTGAGACGCTTCCTCGTAATTCTCGCTATTAATAGCATTAATAATTGATTCAACCATAGCAGCATCTACAGTTTGATTAGGTGGATAAATTGAAAATTTTAGGGAAGGAAAACGTACAATAAATAAGTCTATAAAGCCAGTAAAATTCAAGAAAATTAATAAATGATTTGGCTCAAGAATTTACATAAACTCGTCCTTTCCATCCGCCTCCTTTTCCTCGCCAGTGTCGCCACGCAGAGTCTATTGTCATTAAACCATAGAGAAGGCCAATTAGGGGCAGACTGAATCCCCACAAAGGAGAACATTGATATAACTTTAAAGTAGGAAGATAAGAAATGGTCATTAATAACCAGGTAATACCTCCTAAAATAGCAATTATTTGATTCTGAATAATTAAGCCTATCATCAAACTTATGGGGCCAACTAAATAAACTAACGTTAATCCTAGTAAGGTTCCTATTAATAATAAAGGAGAATAATTTAACTGAGTATAGGCCGTTCTTGCCACCATATTCCAAATCGAATCTAAGTTATCATAAGGTCGTAAACTAAGGGTTTTTTCACTTAATCCTAACCAAATACCTTGATCGGGATTTTTGCTATTTTCTTGTAATTTTCCTTTGACGGCTGCAGCTAGGGAACAATCATCAATTAAAGCTTGTTTAACCACGTGTATTCCCCCAATGTCTTCTAATATATCACGACGAATTAAGATACAGCCTCCGGCTGCTGCTGCCATTTTATTTTGAGGATTATTGACCCAAGAAAAAGGATAAAGTTTTTCAAAGAAAAAGACAAACGCAGGGATTAAAAACTGTTCCCAAAAACTGTCACATCTCAACTTAACCATTAAAGAAGTTAGAGCCAATTTTTCTGTTTCTGCTTTATTGACTAATTCTTTTATATTGGTACGATGATGTTCAATATCAGCATCAGTTAATAATAAATAATCAGGTTTATATTCCAAGTTTTTAGTTTGTTCGATTCCCTGTTTCATTGCCCATAATTTCCCTGACCAACCTGAGGCTAATGGCTGTCCTGAAATCACTTGAAACTGGTCAGATTTGTGACAATTTCCTGCAATTTCTTGGGCTACTTTTCCTGTATTATCATCACTTTGATCGTCTACTAAAATAATAGATAAATTTCCTGGATAGTCTTGATTTAAGAGAGATGGTAAACTAATCGGTAAAACATCAGCTTCGTTGCGAGCAGGAATAACCGCACAGACAGAAGGATATTGATTTAATGGGTTAAAGTGACTATTATTAATTCGTTGATTGCTTAACCAAAACCAGCCTCGAAAGAGTAATAAATAAACCCAAATAATTAAAGATAAACTGACAATTATTATTAAAAAATATACCATAATTTCACTCTCTCACTATTCTCGATAATATAACTTATGTGGATAGAAAATACTAATTACTTAGAATAATTTAAGTTTTGTGCTGAAAAAGTAATGTCCCTGAATTAATAATTAACTATTAACTATAGCGTTGCTCACTCTGATGAGCCTTCGCCGTGAGCATCAGCCAAACAACTTTTGACTTCCTACCCTTGCCACCCCCTCTAACTCCCCCTTTTATTAGGGGGAGAACCCTTGCCTATTGGCTTAAAGGGATCACCTGTGTACCTCACGAGGATGAAAACTGCTATGTTAACTGTGCTTGTTCATTAAAACAGCGACGATACACCCCTTCTGTCACCAAAATAGCCGTTAAAATATTGGTTAACATAATCATAAATAAAATTAAAATTTGATAAGAAGCTGCGTTTAACGGTTCGGTTCCTCCTAAAACTTGTCCCGTAAACATTCCGGGTAAACTCACTAAACCCACGACCATCATTTGATTTAAAGTAGGAATTAAGCTCACCCGAATGGCTTCTTTACGATAATGGGCGATCGCCTCTTTGGGGGTAGCCCCTAAACATAAATAGGTTTCTACCTCAAGCTGGTTATGGGAAATAGCCGTAATCAGGCGTTCCCCAGACAAAGACGCACTATTCATGGCATTTCCCAAGATCATGCCCGCTAACGGTATTAAATACTGGGGAGAATACCAAGTATCCGGTTGAATAATCAAAGCGAGGGTATAACTCAGGGTTAACCCACTACTCACCAATAACGATCCCCAAATCAAAGGAAAAAACCCCTTTCCCTTGCGAGGGATGCGGTTACGGGTGACTTGGGTGGCAATGGTTAACATCACCCCTAAAATGAGTAAAACCGGGAGAGGATGGTTTAATTCAAAGATAGCGGCGATGACGTAACCCACAGCTAAAAGTTGGAGTAGCGATCGCCCGGTGGCCAAGATAAGTTGTCCTTCTAAGCCTAACCCTTGCCACTTTGACAGGATCACAGCAATGGCCATGATGCCCAAAGACCATCCTAAATCTAACAAATCCAGTTCAATGACACCACCCAATGGATAATTCTCCCAAGTTGTTAAGATTATGCGCCAAAGTAAGGGGGTTCATTCCCTGCTTTCCATTTGATATTACAGCCAATACTGGGTTTTTGCTGAGTATCAACAGTTCTATCCCGTAAAACGTCTTCTATCGCTGCTTTTAAGTCTTTTCCCGTGATAGGAACCTCATTACCGGGGCGACTATCATCAAATTGGCCCCGATAAACTAAACTATTATCCCTATCAAATAGGAAAAAATCAGGGGTACAAGCGGCGGTATAAGCTTTAGCGACTTCTTGACTTTCATCGTAACAAAAAGGAAAATTAAACCCTAAGGTTTCTGCCATTTTTTTCATATTTTCAGGAGCATCATCCGGATGTTTAGCGATATCATTCGCACTAATAGCTACGATGCCTAAACCTTTATCTATGTATTCTTTTCCTAATGCTGCCAAAGCGTCTTGAAGATGTTTGACAAAAGGACAGTGAACGCAAATAAACATCACTAATAAAGCTTTTTTATCAGCAAAGGTATGGAGGGAAATTTTCTGACCTGATACCACATCTTCTAACGAAAAATCTGGGGCTTTGGTTCCCAAAGGTAACATAGTAGAAAGGGTTTTAACCATGAGAATAACTCCTAGTACATTATCTACACTTTAAGACAATTATCCATTGTCCCTACCAATATTTTTAATTATACCTGTTCTCGTTAGAGTTGTTTTAACAATTCATCAACTTTCTTGATTCCTTCTGTATTATCGTATTCTTGATACAGTTGTTTGGCGTATTGTAGGGCTTTTTTCGCTTCACTATTTCTCTGTCTTTCTTTAAAAGCAACTCCTAAATAGTAATAGGGTTCAGGGTTTTGAGGAATAATTTCAATTAAATCTTTATAAGTAATAATGGCTCCTAAATAATCTTGTTGAGCTAGTTGAATTCTACCGACTCCGGCATAAGCTTCTGGAGATTTGCGATTCAGATAAGAAATACGACGGTAAATTTTTAGTGCCTCATCTAGATTGTCTTGAACCTCAAAAATACGGGCAATTTTCAACTGAATTTTTGTATTACTTGGGTCAAGTCTTTCTGCTCTTTTTAATTGTTCTTGCCCTAATTCTAGTTGTCCTTGTTGTAAATAAGCAGTGGCTAATAATAACCTTAAATCTACATCTCCTGGAAACCGTTGAACCGCATTACCTAAGTATTGTAAAGCTTGATCTAATTGTTTTTGTTGTAATAAAGATGATCCCATAATAGCAAAGGCTTCAGGATTATTAGGATCAAGGGCAATCACTCGTTTATAGGCTTCGGCTGCCCCTTCATAATTTTCTTGACGGAGTAAAACCACTCCTAACCCAATATAACTTTTAATGGATTGGGGGTTCAGTTGAATAGCATAATAATAAGCAGAAGCAGCATTATTATTGTCACCAATATTGGCTAAACTATCCCCCAGGGCATAATAAAAATTAGCGTTACTTGAATCAAGAGAAAGGGCTTGTTGATAATATTTGACGGCAGCTTGATAGTTTCCTTGACGACTATGTAAATAAGCAATCCCTGAGAAGATTCTCGCGTTATCTTTATCTAAATTGGCTGCTTGTTGGTAAGTGGCGATCGCCCGTTGATAGTCTCCTTTATCAACATAATCTCTACCGCGACGTAATAATTCATCTAATTGTTCCTTACTATAATTTTGTGACAACAGCATCGGAACAGTAGGAGAAGCAATAACCGGAGTCATACTACTACTTAATATAAGGGTTGTGATTAAAGAGAGAGTAAGTTTAGAAGCCATGACTTTCATAAAAGAGTAATAAAAAAAGGCTTGAACGATCAAACCTTGACACATTATAAGCAAAAACACCCCGTCATTTACGACGGGGTTTAACTAAATCCCTCGTTTAATCGCGATTTCAGCTTGCTTGAATTCTTGTTTTAAACGGGTTTTCAACTTTTCGGGAATAGGACGACTCCCATAGGAAGTATAATAACCAGCGAGGGAATTTAACGCCGTTTGCATGGTGGTAAAGGAACGAAGTCCCCCAGATTTATCTTCCCGTCGATAGCGAGAAATATAATCATTAATTTGTTCTCTGGCTAAAGACTGAATTTGTTGTTTATTTTCAGCGTCATTGGGTAAATCGATGGCTGTGGTGAGGGTTTCGATCACTTTTAGGGTATCTTGGCTATAATTGCCAGAAAGTCCGGCAGAACTATTACCACACCCGGTTAAGGCGACAACCGCCACCAAAACTAGGGCGAGAATACGAGATAAGGCAGATTTGAAAAACATAAGTTGTAAATACAGTTACATAATTCTAGATTTTTCTTATCCTATCCTACAAAGGGTAACGGAGTGAAGCCGCTCTTGAGAACCTATAATAATCACACTAATCTGTAACTATCTGTCTCATTCTTGCTTCACTGAGTCCCAATTGCCTAAGCAACTGGTTTGTGTAACTCTCCACAAGCATTAGACGGTAGAGCTTACCGCCAAAGACGCTAAATTGATAGAGGCGTTTAAGTCTCTGTCAATTATCGTCTTACACTTTTCACAGTCAAATACTCGTTTATGTAGTGGCATCTTTTGACGATGACCGCAGTTAAAACATAGCTGACTAGAGGGATAAAACCTATCAGCAATGATTATTTGTGTGTCATACAGCTTAGCTTTATACTCAAGTTGACGACGGCATTCATACAGACTGCTATCAGCTATAGCATTAGCTAATCTATGGTTTCGCAACATCCCCGATACGTTTAAATCCTCAATCACAACTACACTGTGGTTTTTGGTGAGCCATGATGTCAGTTTATGGATGACATTTTTACGGATACAACTAATACGATAGTGAAGTCTAGCTAATGCCTTAATAGCTTTTTTACGATTATTAGACCCTTTAACCTTTCGGCTTACAGCCCGTTGTAAATGAGCTAATTTTCTCTTTAGTTTTTTGTAAGCTCTAGGGTTTTCAAAAACAGTCCCATTGCTACATACTGCTAGGGATTTAATGCCAAGATCAACCCCAATGATCTTACCCATTTTAGGCAATATCGATGGAGTTGCATCTACTTTAAAAGCGATAAACCATCTATCAGCTTTTCGAGTTATCCTGACATTTTTTACCTGGGTAGAAGGTAATATCTCATAAGTTTTTACCCAACCGATTCTAGGCAGTTTAATGTGTAATGGTTCTACCTTAATAGAACCTTCTAGATAAAAGCCATCTTTAACACCTTTTTTTTTAAATTTAGGGGGTTTAGCTATTTTCTTAAAGGCTCTATCCCAAGCTACCCTTAAATCTCTTAAGGCTTGTTGAGGAGCGCATTTAGAGGACTGATACAGCCAAGAATTGGCTGATTTAACTTCAGCTACAAATCGCTTATGGAGGTCAATGCCAGTAGGGAATTTTAGCTTATTATCGGGATTAGCTTGATTATGGTTAAGGATTTCCTTAGTTAGAGCTAATCCCCAATTGTAGGCAAATCTAGCACATCCAGCGTGCTGAGCCATCAAAGACCGTTGCTTATTATTTAGTTTTAGCTCTGTCTTAAAACTCAACATTTTTTCTGTTTTTCCTGAAAAAGTTTATCTCCCTCTTCAGTTAATGTAGTCCCTAACAGTTTTGCCGCTTCTCCTATCGTGATTAATCTTTTTTCCATAATTATAGATTAGCATAGATTTTTACAGATTACAGCTAACTGTTAAAAGCCCTAAGTTAGTTATCAGTTACCAGTTATCAGTTACCAGTTATCAAATTTACTGTTCACTAATAACTTTATCTTCAGATGTCCATCTCAATTCTTCAGGGAATTCAGGAATAGAATTGAGGAGATTTTTAGTATATTCTTGGTCAGGATGATTAATAATATGTTCTGCTTCTCCTATTTCAACAATTTCCCCTTGATTCATGACCATAATGCGATCGCTCATAAATCGCACGACACTTAAATCATGGGAAATAAAAATACAGGTTAATTTTAACTTTTGTTGTAAGTCTTTTAACAGGTTCAAAACTTGTGCTTGTACGGATACATCTAAGGCTGAAACTGACTCATCACAAATTAAAAAACGAGGATTTAAAGCTAAGGCGCGGGCAATACAAACCCGTTGTCTTTGCCCTCCCGAAAATTCGTGGGGATAACGATTATAACTATCGGTATCTAGTCCCACTAAGGTTAATAAGGCTTCTACAATTTCTCTTCTTTTATTGCTATTGGGTTGGGTTTGATGAATAATCATCGGTTCGGCGATCGCTTGTCCCACGGTTAATCTTGGGTTGAGAGAATTATAGGGATTTTGGAAAACAATTTGCATATTTTTTCTAAGATTTCGTAACCATTTGTTACTCATAGATTGCTTAGAAATTTCATAGGTTTCAAAGGAAACATTGCCGTTGGCTGCTGGAATGAGTCTTAAAATTGTTCTGGCTAAGGTTGATTTTCCACAGCCTGATTCTCCTACTAATCCTAACGTTTCTCCAGCATAAACCTGAAAACTAATATTATTAACTGCTTTAAATTTATTCGGTTTTAGTCCCAAAAATCCTGATTTTCCAAACTCAACACTTAACTTTTCTACTGATAATAAAACTTTCTTTTCTTCTGCTTCTTTGGTTCTCGCTTCAATTTCATCCTGGGGAATAATTCTATAAATCACATCACTATTTTTAGATAAATCTTTATCTTCTTCCTCATTCAAAAAGTCGGCAACGGTGGGTAATTTATCTACTTTAATATGGAGAGGAGGACGACAAGCGAGTAACCCTTTGGTATAACCATTTTGGGGATAGCGAAGAATTTGTTCTTTTTTGCCTTCTTCTACGACTTTACCATGTCGCATGACTAATATATTGTCAGCAACTTCATTAATCACTCCCAAGTCATGGGAAATGAAAATCATGGCAATATTATTATCTTTACAAAGCCCTCTTAATAACTCTAAAATTCCTTTTTGAACTGTTACATCTAAAGCAGTGGTGGGTTCATCAGCGATTAAAATAGTAGGCTGACAAGAAATAGCCATCGCAATCATAACCCGTTGTAATTGTCCCCCAGATAGTTCATGGGGATATCTTTTTAAATAGGCTTTTGCTTGTTTATCGGGGCAGGTTTGCTTTAAAACCCTGACATTTTTTAATAACTTAATGGCTTCTTGATTGGCTTGTTCTTGACTTACATTTTGATGCAGTTTTATGGCTTCAGTTAATTGATAGCCTATAGTATAAACCGGGTTAAAAGCACTCATGGGTTCTTGGAAAATCATGGCAATTTCTTTACCACGATACTTTGTCCATTTTTCCTCTTTTAACTGGGTTAATTCAATCTGATCTTGTGAAGGCTGATAATATTTAATGCTACTTCTTTCAACAATTTTTCCAGGATTTTGAATCAGTCCCATAATCGCTAAAGAGGTCACAGATTTTCCCGATCCTGACTCTCCCACAATTCCTAAAATTTCCCCTCTTTTCAGTTGAAAATTAACATTATCTACGGCTACCTTATTGGGTTTTCCTTGTAATGGGAATTCAATACGGAGATTAGATACATCAAGAACAAGATCACTCATAACCCTATACGATTATAATTTTAAACAGATTTTAACTTATTTTTTTTTATTTGACAAAGATTTCAGCAAAATTTGACGGAGTATAACTCATCAAATTGTGTTTAATCAAAGAGCTAAAGTTTCTGATGACCAGATTAATGCAATTAGATTTGAAACGAAAGCTTATTAAGAGGCTAATAAACAACAATTAAAGGTTTCTTTAGGTGTATTAGTTAATGTTGCTGTATCTATCTGAGTTAGTGTTATTCTCAGTACCACGAATTAGATGATGTCTAAAACTAATAACTAATTAAACGAATCTTACTCATTCTACAAGGGACTTCAAGTCACATTATGACAAGAAGCGTGTCACAATATAAACAAAAATGGAAATATTATACGGAGAGGGATATGGTTGCAACTCCCATCAAAACAGAAAACCGTTTAACCATACAGACGGCTGATATTGCTGAAGATACCACGACGATACGTTCTTTGGACTGGGATCGCGATCGCTTTGACATCGAGTTTGGCCTACAAAATGGCACCACTTACAACTCTTATATCATTCGCGGTGATAAAGTTGCCCTTATAGACACTTCCCATGCTAAGTTTCGTCAACTATACCTAGATACCTTAACCGGACTCATTGACCCCAAAACCATCGATTATCTAGTCATTAGTCACACTGAACCGGATCATAGTGGTTTGGTTAAAGATATCTTAGAACTGGCTCCCCAAGCAACAGTAGTGGGTTCAAAAGTAGCGATTAATTTTCTAGAAGACTTTATTCATCAACCCTTTGAGCGCATTTTGGTTAAAAGTGGGGAGTCTTTAGACTTAGGGAAAGGTCATGTTTTAGAATTTGTCAGCGCGCCTAACTTACATTGGCCTGACACTATCTTAACCTACGATAAAGGTACTGAAACCCTTTTTACCTGTGATGTGTTTGGGATGCACTATTGTTCTGATCTGCTTTATGACGAACATTTAGATGAGATTGCCCCAGATTATCACTTTTATTATGAATGTTTAATGGGCCCTAATGCGCGATCGGTGCTTTCTGCTATGAAACGCATGGATAAGTTAGGAACCATTTCTACCGTGGCCAATGGTCATGGCCCATTATTACGTTATAATCTCCATGAGTTAGTGGAACGTTATCGTACCTGGAGCGAGGAACAAAGCAAAGCCGATAAAAGTGTTGCCGTGTTCTATGTGTCAGACTACGGATACAGCGATCGCCTTTCCCAAGCCATTGCTAAGGGTATCACCAAAACTGGTGTGGCAGTAGAAATGGTGGATCTAAAATCGGCTGATACCCAAGATGTTAACGAGATCGTCAGTCGTTCGGCCGGTTTAGTTATTGGGATGCCTCCCTTAGAAGGTTCCCACAACAAAGAAACTACCAGTAACCTTGGAACCATTATTGCTGCAGCCAAAGATAAGCAGTATATCGGGATGTTTGAATCTTATGGAGGAAATGACGAACCCATCGATCCCCTATTAACCAAGTTTCGAGAAGCCGGTTTAAGTAAAGGGTTTAACTCCATTCGGGTTAAAGATACTCCTAGTGAAGCCATTTATCAACTCTGTGAAGAAGCAGGGGTTGACTTAGGACAAACCTTAAGCCAAGATCGCAAAGTGAAGCAACGGAAGTCCTTAGATAGCGACTTAGATAAAGCGATCGGTCGTATTAGTGGGGGTTTATATATCCTAACTGCAAATAAAGGAGAACTGAACGGGGCGATGTTAGCTTCCTGGGTGACACAAGCGAGTTTTGAACCTCCAGGGTTTACCGTTGCCGTGGCTAAAGATCGGGCGATCGAATCTTTAATGCAGGTGGGTGATAGTTTTGTGTTAAACATCCTTGAAGAAGGAAAATATCAACCCTTAATGAAGCATTTTCTCAAACGATTTCCCCCTGGGGCCGATCGCTTTGAAGGCATTAATGTGCAAACGGGTAAGAATGGATCACCCATTTTAGTGGATGCCTTAGCTTATTTAGAATGCGAAGTTGTCAGTCGCATGGAATGTAGTGATCATTGGATTGTTTACAGTAAAGTCACCAATGGACGGGTTTCTAACCCCGATGGGTTAACCGCCATTCATCACCGAAAAGTGGGTAATTATTATTAAACTCGTAGGGTGGGCAATGCCCACCTTTTGTGGTTATTTTCAACCCTGTTCGCCGTTCCTACCCCCCCTGCCCCTACCCCCCCTGCCCCTAACCCCCCCTGCCCCTACCCCCCCTGCCCCTACCCCCCCTGCCCCCCTTATAAAGGGGGGTGTGGGGGGTGTGGGGGGTGTGGGGGGTGTGGGGGATGGAGGGAGGTGGAAGATGTGAGTTCAAGTTTTTTCGATTTGACGACTCATTAAAGACATCGAATAACAAAAGACCCAATAAATAGCAGCAACAAAGATATAAACTTCTCCATAAGTTCCAATAAATTTGGGATTAGCTAAAATAGATTGAGAGATTCCTAATAAATCCACTAATCCGACAATTGCTAATAAAGAAGTATCTTTAAATAAACTAATAAATTGACCGACAATAGTAGGGATAACCACTCTTAAGGCTTGAGGTAAAACCACTAAAATTAAGACAAAAAAAGGATTTAATCCTAATGCTTTGGCTGCTTCACTTTGCCCTTTAGGAATAGATTGTAAACCCCCTCTGACATTTTCTGCTAGGTAAGCCGCACTAAATAAAGTAAAGCCGGCAATGGCTCGAATAACCCGTTGAATTCGCATTTCTTGGGGTAAAATCAAGGGTAACATGACCTGTGCCATAAATAAAATACCGATTAACGGTAAACCCCGAATTAACTCGATATAGGCAATGGATAACCAGCGAATCATTAATAAATCACTTTGTCTTCCTAATGCTAATAAGACTCCAAAAGGAAAAGATAAAATAATGCTGACGGTAGCGACAAAAATCGTTAAAATTAAACCGCTAAAATCATCTAATCGTACATTCCGTAAAAAGAAAGCCCCTTGTAATAATCCTAATAAGAGAAAGAAAGTGATAGCCCAGAGTAACGATAACCAACTTTTAAAATTAGGGAATCTTTGAATAAGTTGTTTACCTGAAAAAGCAAAAATAACGAATAACAATAAAATTCCTAATAATTTTGCACTGGAAACTAAACTAATGGGAATAGCTAACCAGGCTAATATTAAGGCGATTAGACCCAAAATGGCTAAATTAACAAAGGTAAATAACTGATTTTTCTTCGATAAAATCCCCCAAGAAAAACCCAATAAACTAATAATAATAGCTAAACTTGTCCAAGCTCTCCATAGTAAATTAGCTGGATATTGTCCAACAAAAAATAAGCGTAAATTTGCACTGATCACTTGCCATTGCGCCTGAAAAAATATCCAAGAAATTAATCCAGAGCCAACCCAAGAAATAATAAGAAGACTAAGAAGAGTTAGAAAACTATTAAACCAACTGCTAAAAAGATTCTTTTTGATCCAACTAACAGGACTAAGGGGATTAGAAAACACAAGAGACATAATAATATTTAATTAATCCAGTTCACTAAATATAATAGAAAAATCAGTCAAACTCAACCTTGCTTTTAACCGCTTTACCATATTGAGGAACTTTCTGGGGTTTGATGGGTTTCCACCTAAAAACTGGGTAAAAGTATGACATATTATAGTTATGGATTTATACAATTATAGAATAATGGGATATTTTTTGAGTAAAATATTACAAAATGAATGGTATTTTGTTCTCTTAATGGGTGTATTGAGTCGAACAATTATCATTGTGACCATGATGGCGATCGCTCCTTTGGTATCGGTGCCATCAGAGCAAAGTGGGGTTAATTTTGGATGGGAAGTCTTTTCAGCTTGGGATAGTCCTTTATATCAACAAATTGCAGCCAATAGTTATGATAATTCAGGGTCAGAACCCGGAGCGAATGTGGCTTTTTTTCCCTTGTTTCCCTTATTAATTCGATTAGGAATGACCCTAGGCTTATCGGCTAATTTGGTGGGTATTCTCGTTAATAATACTGCCTTTTTTCTGACCTTATTTGTTGTTTATAGATGGATTAAACAAACGAATTCGCCTTTTGTTGCTCGTTGGGTTGTGGCTACTTTAGCTTGGTGTCCCTTATCTATTTTTGGCACAGTTATCTATACAGAAGGAGTTTTTTTACTATTCAGTAGTTTAGCGTTATTTAGCTTTGAAAGTAAAAAATATACTCAAACCATGGTGTGGGGAATATTAGCGACAGCGACTCGTATTACTGGACTGGCGTTAATTCCAACTTTTTTGTGGGTTGCTTGGCAAAAAAAGCTGCCCTTAATGGCTTATGTTGCAGGTTTGCTCAGTGGAGGAGGCACCTTTTTATACAGTTTATACTGTTGGTTTCATTTTAATGATCCCATTGCCTTTATTACTGTACAGCATACGGAGTGGCAACGGAAACAAGGAATTGACTGGGAAGGATGGGGTCGAATGTTGGCAGAAATTACCATTGGGGGCAAAAATTGGGCTGCGGGAACCATTGCCGATCCTTGGCATCCCTTTTTATTTCTCTTAATTATGGCCATTGCTTACGGATTATGGCATTATCGTGCTGCTATTCCTCAACCGTATTTTGACTATAGTTTATACAGTTTAGGCTTCTTCTTATGGCTGTTAAGCGGTGATCCTCTCTTAAACACCTTGTCTGTATTGGGGGGACTGGTACTATTATGGTGTTCTCGTCAACGCTTAAGTTTGGTGGTCTATGTTTATGGGTTATGTGCGTTGGGGCTATTATTAGCCTCCGGGGGAACCATATCCTTAAATCGTTTAGCTTATGGTATTGTTTCTTTATCCATTGCCTTAGGGGTTACCCTGTCGCGATCGCCTCGTTGGGGTTATTGTACCTTGGCCTTTTTTACGTTGTTATTAATTACTTTTTCACTACGGTTTGCTCAACATCAATGGGTAGCCACAATCATTAATATGATTGGTTGATGAGACAATAGGGTGCAATGGCTTAATTGCACCAAAAACCAATTTCAGTAGATCGAAAACTTACTTGTTTGGGCTGCAAGGGAGACGAGCGACCCCGGTCGGGTTCCCCGACAAGCGTGAACGCGCGAGGAGTGGGGAGAAGGGGAGATTGTTTTAAAGTATTTTAGAGTAAATAAAAGTTCAAAAGGTTATAAATCTCTAAGAATCTCAATCATATTCCCTAATTTTTTATTTTTATTCTATTTTCTTTCTCCTCCGCTCCGGTCTCCGGAGCTCCCCCGCAATCCTAACTAGGATCTTTGTGATCTACTTAATTTATGATGTCAGTTTATGGGAAATAACAGCATAAAATGGATCGGCTCCCATCATTCCTAACATTTGTAAAAAGCTAGGCAGCGGCGATACATTCATGACCACTTCTGGTTTACTAAACCCTGACACCGACCTAAAATAATTTTTAACTAACTGAAGTCTCATGGCATCAGTGCCATCACGCCAAGCAGAAATGGCTTTTTGATAAAACATTCGATTAGAAAAACTAACCATCACGATGCCACCAGGTTTAAGAATGCGCTGAATTTCTGAAAAAATCGCTTCAGGATATTGTAAATATTGAACCGAAACGGCAATCAAAACCGCATCAAAATCATTATCATCTAAAGGTAATTTCGGATTATCATTCAGATTTTGCAGAAAATAATGATCAAGGCGAGGATTTTTGGCCAACTCTTCTTGGTTCATTCCATGACCTTCTACATGGTCAAATTCCATCTCATCGGGAAGATGAGACACCCAACTACTCATTAAGTCTAAAATGCGTGTGCCGGGTTTTAAACGTTCTCGATAAAGATTCGTTAATTGATCGATAAATCCTTCATCAACATGGGTGACAAAACGAGGAGAGGCATAAAAATCTTGATCGTTACTGGGGTCAAATTTTTCTCTTTGATGAGGACTTAATAACATAATTAACAACAGTTTAGCTTTATTTCCCTAATTTTATACGATTCAATTGTTGAGATTCCCTTATTTATGGGACTGACATGGACTGAATCATTCAATATAGTTAACAGTGTAATCAATCTATTAGGTGGTTAACGCATCATGAAAGGAAATTCTAAAGTAAGTCATGCCGTATTTAGTCTTGGTTTTAGTTTAGCGTCTCTGTTAGGGACAACGATGATAGTTAATGCTATAGAAGCAGAGTATTTACTCTTAAATAGTTATTTTCGGGTTGATGGCAACCAACTTTCCTCTACGGTACAACCTTTACAGAATTCAAATGTTACACAATTTTGTTTACAGGCATCTCACAATGTTTCTTGGTGGAAAGGCCTAAAAATCTTAGATGGTCAAGGAAAACTCATTAATTTAATTGTCACACAAGATGATTCTCGTCTAAGTTGTACGTCAGATATTCAAAATTCTCGTTTAGCCGGTGGAAAAATAGAATTTTGGAAGGCTAAAACTTTTGGTGCTCACACTTATATGGATAGTGCAAGAATTGATGTTAACCAGGTTAAAGGTAAGAAAATAACTATAAATTGGATTAATGAATAGAATAGCATTACAGTTAAGACATTTCTAATTCCTCAAACCTAGTTACAGCATACTGTTGCTTGTTCCCTAATCCCTGTATTCTGGCCTTCCCTAGCACGTAATGTTATATAAAAGAAAAAACCCTGTATATAACAGGGTTAACTAATACTTGAGCTTAGATCAAACTAGGGTTATCAAACTTTAGAAGGAGAAGGTTCCGCGAACGGTTCCAATGACTTCGTCGTCAGCACCCTGGATGTTAACAAATTGGTCGGGGTTAGCGATCCAGATAACACCAGGAGTAATAGAAATGTTATCAGTCACTTGATAACGATAGAAGACTTCAGCCGTCACAGGGTTACGACTGGGAAGTTCAAAGAAGTCGGCTGTGGTAGGACGGTTACGACCACCATGATAGGGTTGAACCCCTGCAAAGATACCTAAGAGGTTTCCTTCTTTGAAGAGATCGGGGAAGGCGAAACCACCACCACCGGTCCAAACTTCAGCACTTAAACCACGACCGATGAAACGAACGTTAGTGAAAGAACCAAAGGCACTGAAGTTCATCCATTCAGCGACACGCCAGGTGAATTCACCACCATAACTGTTGGTGACTTTACCACCGATATCGAAGGGGTTAACAGGAAGTAATCCTTGGTCGTTAGCTTCGCTGTTATATGCTGGGGTACTGGTTCCGGGAGCACCGATAGAACCAGCAGCAAAGGCGTTATTTAACTCAGAACGAGAGAAGTTAGCAAAGGAAGTACCGACTTCTCCAGGTCCGAAAGGAATACCAGAACCGAAGATAGGCGCATCAGGTTTATGGTAAGCGTGAACGTAGGTGAAAGCGATATTAACCACGTCGAAGAGGTTAGTATTAACTTGTGCTAAAGCACCATAGTTACCGTTGAATAAGCCGTTACCGCCATCACTTTCTGCATATTCAAATCCGGGAGTAGCAGGGTTGTCGGCATTACTGTTTTGACAACCACGGATGCTACCATCGGGGTTTTGTCCACCACCGTTGAGACAAGGATCGTTAGCGGTTCCTGCTAAGTAACCAAAGCTAACAGAGGTCGGACCGAGTAAACTTTCTAAGAACCCAACCTGGAAGCTCATACCAGCACCAGCACCACCACCGATACGGTAGATGGGGTTACGTTGAGCGAAGGTACTCAAAGAACCTTTACCGCCGTCAAAGTCCTCGAAGAAGGGGTTTAAGGTAGGGACGAAGTGGTGCCAACGTCCACCCCAAGCGGTGATGTAGGTATCAATTTTGAAGTTGTTTAAAGGTTCAATGGGCGCGTAGTAACCAACCCAGTCAATGGTTACGTCGTTGTCTTGTTCGTTCCGACGAGGCCCAATGTTAAAGGTTTGAGTTGCGGTGGGGTTAATTAAGGTATTTTCTTCAAAGGCAATACCAATGGGTTGACCGGTGGCAGGGTTGATAACTCGTAGGTTAGGCTCGTTTAATGTAAAACGGTCAGTTCCTGTACCTGTACTGGCAGATAAACGGGTAACTAAGAGGTCTTCCCCACTGAAACTGGTGTTGAAGCTTAAGCGAACCCGGTCTTGTAGCACGGCCTGGTTGTCTTCAGAAGAACGACTTCCACCAGCGGCCGTTGCCGCCATGATCACTTCACCGACTAACTTGGTGGTAGTGGAGAATTGGTGATCTTCTAAGAAGGCAACCCGACCTTCTAAGTTATCGACCCGCGCCCCTAATGCAGCGAGTTCCGCTTCAAATTCTTGCATTAAACGCTTGAGCTTTTCGATGTCTTCCCGCAGTACCGCAACGTTTTCTTGGATTAAACGTTCCATGGTGTTTAAACAAGCGTTTAAACCTGCAGCGAATTCCCAACGGGAGGTGGCGCGGTTGCCTCGGAACGTACGGTCAGGATAACCAACGATACAACCGTAACGCTCAACTAAGCTTCTTAATGCTTCGTAAGCCCAGTCAGTGGGGGAAACATCCCGCAATTCACTCACACTGGTAACCTGATCGTTACTGTTAGAGTTACCTTCTTGGCTGTAATTTTCAAGCTTTTCTAATAATTCGTCTTGTGCTTGGGCAAGTTCTACCCCTTGGGTTGCACTTTGATTAAATTCAAACTCAGACTGGGCTGTACTTTCAGCAGCAGCATGGCTAGATGCTAGTACAACTCCCACGAATGCTGGACTAACCAGCAAGGTTTTCCATAATAATTTCAGCATTTTCAGCTTTCCTCACACCATTAGATTGACTACAGAGTTTATAGCCTCACTCATCATCCCATTATACACAGCTTTTTTGGATTGGTAGATAGATAACTTTAACTTTTGTCTAAAAAGGTCTGTTATTAGTTTTTCTAACGATCAAACCTAAAATTGTTAGGTTATTGACGTTACTATCTATAAGTATTTGTCCGCTATGCTGGCACTGTGAGTATGAGTTACGTATTAGTCTAGCGTTAATTTTTGTCAGTTGACCACTCTATGTTAGAAAATTATTACATAAGGAATAGGTCATGGCTCATAATTTACATTAATTCATAACAGTTCTTTGACTTGGTATTAAGTATTGATGAGTATTAGTGCTATTTTACAAAGCTTTCAACGGTTTGGTGTTCATCTGGGGTTAGAACGGATTAAAAGTTTATTAAATCAACTGAATAATCCTCAGCAAAACATCCCGATCATTCATGTGGGGGGAACCAATGGCAAGGGTTCGGTTTGTGCCTATTTATCTTCCATTTTGACTGAAGCTGGTTATCAAGTGGGGCGTTATACATCTCCCCATTTAATTGATTGGACGGAAAGAATTTGTCTGAATAATCAACCCATTTCAGAAGTTGAACTTGAATCTATTTTACTGAAAATACAAAATTCTCTTGATATTACTCACGATAGTCCGACACAATTTGAAATTATTACAGCAGCCGCTTTTCTTTATTTTGCTCAGAAAAAAGTGGATATTGCTATTATCGAAGTGGGGTTAGGGGGTCGTTTAGATGCCACTAATGTTTGTTCTAATCCTTTAGTGACAGTCATAACGTCTCTGAGTCGAGAACACTGGCAACGTTTAGGACCAACAGTCAAAGATATTGCTGGCGAAAAAGCAGGGATCTTTAAGTCACACTGTCCGGTTATTATGGGTCAAGTTCCTGATGAAGTTAAATCGGTTTTTGAGTCTCAAATTAACGCTTTAAATTGTCCTTCTATTTGGGTCGAAGCTGCCCACCCAATTAATAATAATTCTGCTATCTATAAAAATATTGAGTATCCCTTACCTTTACTCGGGAAAATGCAGTTAAATAATTCTGCGTTAGCCATCGAAACCATAAAATTATTACAGGAAATAGGTTGGAATATTACCGATGAGCAGATTAAACAGGGTATTAAAAAGACTCAATGGTTGGGGAGAATACAATGGATAAAATGGCAAAATTGTTCTATTTTAATCGATGGAGCCCATAATCCGGCTGCCGCTAAAATGTTACGTCATTATGTTGACACTTTGGATAAGTCTGTTATTTGGATTATGGGAATGTTATCGACCAAAGAACATGATAAAGTCTTTCAAGAATTATTGAAAAAAAATGATATTTTATATTTAGTTCCTGTCCCTGATCACAGTACAGAAAACCCTGATAATTTAGCAAGATTAGCAGAGGAAATATGTCCGCAATTAACAGCAATTAATAAGGAAAAAGACGTTTTTTCTGCTCTAGAAAAAGCAATCAATCATCAACCATCTGACCAAATCATTGTTATAGCAGGTTCTTTATATTTGATTGGTCATTTTTTGGCTAATATCCAATCCCATACCAGTCAAGGTCAAGAGAATTAAGTTATAATCAAATATAAGTCACTCTATTGTCATCGTTTTTGATTATGCTTGATGCTTTACAAACTCAACTTTATCATCTTCAACAATTTGCTAATCGCTTAGTTTCTCTAGAACTTGATCATCTTAGTTTGATTAGTGTTGCTATCATTTTTTTAGCAGGATTATTAACCAGTTTAACTCCTTGTATGCTGTCGATGTTACCCATTACCATTGCTTACATTGGGGGTTATGAATCTCAAGGAAAATTGCAAGGAATGCGTCAATCGACTTGGTTTTCTTTGGGGTTAGCTACGACTTTAGCCGGGTTGGGTATTCTAGCAGCATCTTTAGGAAAAGTTTATGGACAAATTGGCGTAGGATTACCAATTTTTGTTAGTGTGGTTGCTATTTTAATGGGGTTAAATCTCCTAGAGGTTATTTCTTTTCAATTTCCCTCTTTAGGAGAAACAAATTGGATTTCTGATGAGCTTCCCCCCGGAATTCGTTCCTATTCTTTAGGGTTAACTTTCGGTTTAGTTGCTTCTCCTTGCAGTACCCCAGTTTTAGCGACATTATTAGGGTGGGTTGCTACTAAACAAGACTTAATTTTAGGAGGAGTCTTATTATTAGCTTATACGGTGGGTTATGTTCTTCCTTTAATCTTAGCAGGAACCTTTACCGCTACTCTGAAAAAGTTGTTAGAATTACGTCGTTGGTCTACTTGGATTAATCCCGTTAGTGGGGTTTTCTTAATTGTATTCGGGATGTTTTCTTTATTATCTCGCTTACCCTTAAATAACTTGTCTTAACTTATGAAGATGATGATAGTCGTTTCACCTTGCTTTTTCTACTTATTAAGAGAGATAACAGGCGCAAACCTTTTCCATTATGTATATAATATCATGTCAAGTCAAAATTAACCAGCAATTTTGTGACAATTTCAGCTTAAAAAAATATTAAGAATGACACTATTTTCAAGGAAAGATGGTGGTGAAAAACAAGATAAAATAAAGATCGCAACTAACCAGCGATCGCTTTATAATGAAAGTAAGATAAGGTGTTTATTATGACAATATCTGATACTCCTCAAACCCCTGACAATCTATCCTTACCGAAACAAGGATTTAGACAACTGATTAAAATCGTTGCTGATCTTCGTTTAGCCATTGTTCTCTTATTAGCGATCGCTTTATTTAGTATTAGTGGAACTATCATCGAACAAGGTGAAAGTATACCTTTTTATCAACAAAACTATCCCGAAGATCCGGCCTTATTTGGCTTTTTAAGCTGGAAAGTTATCTTAATTTTAGGACTCAACCATGTTTATACAACCTGGTGGTTTTTATCCCTATTAGTGCTGTTTGGCACTAGCTTAACCGCTTGTACCTTTACCCGTCAATTTCCGGCGTTAAAAGCAGCGAGAAAATGGAATTTTTACCAGAAACCTCGGCAGTTTCAAAAGTTAGCCTTAAGCACAGAATTAGACATTGAAGACATAAATTCTGTAAACGATATTTTAGAGCAGAAAGGTTATAAAACCTTTCAAGAAAATAAGGCAATTTATGCTAGAAAAGGAATCATCGGAAAAATAGGGCCGATTGTGGTTCATGCTGCCATGTTAATCATATTAGGGGGTGCGATTTGGGGCGCATTAACAGGATTTTTAGCCCAAGCAATGGTACCCAGTGGCACTAATTTTAAGGTTAATAATATTATCGAAGCAGGTCCCTTATCTCAACCACAAATCCCGACAGATTGGGGAATTCGAGTCAATCGATTTTGGATTGATTACACTCCCGATGGAACCATTGATCAGTTTTATTCTGACCTTTCTGTGATTAATAATGATGGGGAAGAATTAAAGCAGAAAACAATCTATGTTAATGAACCTTTACGTTATAATGGTGTTACTTTTTATCAAACTGATTGGGGAATTGCAGGAGTTCAAGCACAAGTTAATAATAGTCCCATTTTCCAGCTTCCCATGGCCCCGTTAGATACCAATGGAAACGGTCGAATTTGGGGAACCTGGATACCCACAAAACCCGATTTAAGTGAAGGGGTTTCTTTATTAGCCAAAGACCTACAAGGCACGATGATGGTTTATGATCAAAAAGGGGATCTTTACAGTGCGGTAAGACCTGGAATGATCTTAGAAATTAACGGAGTCAAACTAAAAATTTATCAATTAATTGGTAGCACAGGATTACAAATTAAAGCCGATCCGGGTATTCCTTTTGTGTATACTGGTTTTGGTTTATTAATGATGGGTGTGATCATGAGTTATGTATCTCATTCTCAAATTTGGGTCTTACAAGAAGATGAACATTGTTATATTGGCGGAAAAACTAACCGATCTCAAGTTACTTTTGAACGGGAATTATTGGGGATAATTGAATCATTAGAACCCCAAAAAAGCTAAGAAGTAATAACCCTTAACTTAACCAAATTAACCCACCAATAATGATAATAAATAACCCTAACGCTAACCCAATAAACCCATTATCTTTGGTATCCATTTGACTAATATCTTCTAAGTCGAGGGATGTTTTTTTAATGGGTTTAGTCGCTGGTTTTGCTTGCACATAGCGAGGGGTTGGGTTATCTTCTGAGGTCGTTACAGGAATTTTCGTCATCCATGCTTCAGGACGCTTTAACTGAGGTGCTTTAAGAATGTATAATATCCGTTGACTTTGTTGACGAATCCCTAAGTTAGGATGACGGGTTAATTCTTCACAAAGGGCGATCGCATCATCCATCTTATCTATTCCTTGATATGCGGTGACTAGAGACAGTTGAACCTCTCCTCCTAACTTTGAAGACGGGTTAACTAACGATTTTGCTTCTTCGAGAGTTTTGACGCTAGTCCGATATTGTCCCCGGTCTAATAATGCTTGTCCTTGTTGATATTTTAGTTTAACTTGTTCTAACTTAGAATCCATCGTTACAATAAGTTTCTTTTTTTACAGTTTAGCGGATATTTTGTTGATTTTCAGGGGTTTAGAAAGGGTATGAGAAATGGTTTTTAGAAGTTTCTGATTAGTTACCATTTGTTCATGGATTAAAACAGGTAACTTTATCTCTTCTCCTATGTCTATTTTAGAACTGGATGCAGGAAAAATCATCAAATCAAAAGGAGTCCAAATTACGGTAACATCAATCTTAGTTAAAGTCGTTTCTAAATCCTTATTTAAGTCTTGTAAAAATTGACTATTAGGACGCATTTGCTTAATTCCTGGGTTGGGTAATGCGTAAGCAGTAATCGTTCCATTATTGGGGGCAGAAATATTAATATAACGTTGAACTTTTTCCACTCCTCCTAAACGTTGTAAATAATAGCGAGTGACTAATCCTCCCATACTAAACCCAATTAAATCAATGGGTTGTTTAGGGTCAAAATTGTTGTGAATATAATCATGAACTTGTTGGGCTAAATGTTCTAAATGACCATCACCATTATTAGGTTTAAGGGATAAACGATGAACCGACCAACCTAAATTAGTCAAATAGGTTGTCATGGTATTAAATTTAGCTGATGTATTATAAATTCCGTGGACTAATAGAACTGGATTACAATTATTTTTATTCATAGTTAATCTTTACAACTTAATCTATTTTATCAGATGTTAGTTAATAGGTGTTGTCCAAGAAACGGGAACAGCTATGACATCAAGGGTTTCGTTATTAGCGATCCTGTTTTCCCAGTCTGTAGGGTGGGCAAATGCTTAATGTAAAGAATAAGGACACTTAATGGTTAATTTTGCCCACCATTATCATTTCTAAGGTGGGCAAGGATTAATCAATTCTTAATTGAGCGAAAAATTATCTCCTTTTGCCCACCCTACAAACTGAATTTCGGTTATTTTTTATCATAATTCAGATAATTTTATTCAAAAGTAACAATAATTGTTTGTGTTTCACTTTTGGGTAATCCTTCATATTCAGCTAAAATCATTTTTCCTGCTTCTACTGGTATCAAGGGTGTGATACTTCCTAATGATAATAAATCACCTTTTTTCAAGGTTTTATTTTGAGATTTTAATCTTTCTTTGATCCAAAATACGACATTTAAAGGATCACCTAATAAAGCATTACTATTCCCTTGAACAATGATTTCTCCTGACTCATCTATTAAGGTGACAGAAATATTTTTAAGACTATTATTTGTGTTTGTTTCTTGATTTAACGCTATAACATCACCGACAACCCCTAATCTTGCACCTGCATTAATTGCGGTCAACATTTCACCATTAACTTTGATGTTTTGATCATAAACTAAATCAGGTAATTCTAGAAAAGGTATTACTGCATCTAAATATTGTAAGGTTTCTTCGGGTGTGGTTGCGTCATTAATTTTTTCACTGGCGACTCTTACCATTAAATCACCTTCTATCATGGGTTTTGCCCCAAACTTACCAGGAACTTTTGTTCCTGAGGGTAATAACATATTTTCTAATAATATTCCTAATAAGGGTTGATTAACGTTAAAGGTTTCTTGTGCTTTTGGATTCGTTAATGCTGCTTTATAACCAATTAATTCACCTTGAGAAGAACTTAAAATATTAATAACTTTTTCTTGGATAATTTGTGCTTGTTCCGATGTCAAGTTATCGTTAAATTCTGTAATAATTCGCTTGTTTAAGTAAGCATTAGCAATTTTTTGCGCTATGGTTTCAATCTCTGTTGAGGAGAAATTACTAACTAAAATAGGTAAATTATCTTCATTTTTATGATCAATAATTTTAGTTTGTGCTATAACCTTGAAAAAAGGGAAGAAAATAAGAGAAACAAGAAAAAATAACTTAATTTTATTCATAAATAATGATTAATGTAAGAGAGTTGATCCTGAACAGAACAATTATATCTAAGCTTTCGTCTATAATTGAGTAGATTATAATCTAAAATTTTAATTATAACCATTCCCTATGTTACGTAAAAAATTCTCTGCCTCTCAAGTTCGTATTTGGATAATTTTAGGATTAATATGGTTAGGAAGTAATCTATGCGATCGCTTATGGTTAAGTTTAGATCACTCTCTCCCTGCTTGGGATCAGAGTAATCATTTAACCAAGTCTCTACAATATTATTATAGTTTAAATTCTCCTGAAATCTTTAATGGAGAATGGTGGCGTAGTTTTTGGATGTTATCAACAAAATACCCTCCTATAACTTACATTATTGGGGCATTTTTTCAAAAGATTTTTGGCTTAGGAAATGATCAAGCTCTCTTATCAAATTTATTATACAACGGAATTTTAATTGTTTCAGTTTATATCATTGGCAAAACCTTATTGAATCCTAAAGTTGGGTTATGGAGTGCAGGGTTAACTCTATTATTTCCCCGTTTATATCAAACCCGTTTACAGTTTTTACTTGACACCCCTTTAATGGTATTAACTGTTGCTTGTTTTTGCTGTTTAACGGTATGGAAATATGAAAATAATAGACAAAAACAATGGTTATGGACAATAATTTTTGGGGTTGGTTGGGGACTTGCTTTATTAACCAAACAAAGTGTTATGTTTTTCCTGTTTACTCCTTTAGTTTGGTTAGCAATTAGTTATTTATGGCAAAAAAAATGGGAGAGAATTCTACAATTATGGGTAAGTTTTCTTGTTTCTAGTTTACTGTGGTTTCCTTGGTATCGAACGAACTGGATTTATTTATTTAGTACAGTCCAAAACTCCAATGCTATTCCTGCAACTTATGAAGGTGATCCCCCTCTTAATACTATAGCTGCTTGGACTTATTATTGGCAAGATTTACCTTTAGCTGTCGGTTGGGTATTGTTATTAGTTCCTGGGGTGGGATTATTGTTACATTTATTAGGTAAATTTCCAAAAGATAAAGATAATATTGAGAATAAAAAAGTCATCGAAAGCATGAAATGGTTAGGGGTTTATTTTGTTGGATCTTATTTAATTTGTTCAGCCATTTTTAATAAAGATACTCGCTATATTATGTCTTATCTGCCTATTTTAGCTGTGTTTTTAGGCTATGGTTTAACCCGATGGCGAGGAAAATGGCAACCGGTTCGATGGATAACTGTATTGTTAGCTATTGTCGTAATGATTACTAATTTATTTCCCATTCCTAGAACAGAAAAATTTTCTTTATTCTTAAGTCCTGGTGTCGCTTTTCGTCCCTCTTTAGGTCAAGAAATTCCTGTTAAAGATATAATTGAAACGGCACAAGAAACTACACCTTATCAAATCGTAAATTTAGGAGTTATTGCTAACACTGATAACATTAATCATAACACGATTAATTATTATGGTCAGTTAGCTAATTTTCAGGTTTATGGAAGAGAATTAGGAAATAAAGAAGAATATATTGAACAAGATAGTGTTTCTTTTGATTGGTTTTTAAGCAAAACTGGAGACAATGGTTTTGCTAGGGAAAATCAATTAAAATTTGCTGACACTTTAAACAATAATCCAGACTTTAATCTGATTGAAACCTGGAAAATGCCGGATCAAAGTTTAGTTAAATTATATCATCGCAAACAAGCATCGGTTAAAATTCAACCAATTACTAAATCTGTTGATAAAATTCGCTTAGATAGAGTGATTATTCCTCAACAAGCTTCTTCTAATTATCCTATTCCTATTACTTATGAATGGTCAGGAAATTGGCAAGAATTACAAAATGGTTTAGTGTTATTATCTTGGTATCCTGAAGGAATCAATAATAATAATTATCAAGTTGCTTGGATACATGATCATGGAATTGGGGAAGGAATGTTATGGGGAAACTTCCCTGATAATCAAGGGTTTAAAGTGACGGAAACGATGGCAATGTTGCCTACACAAACTATCAAAAACGGTAACTATAGTCTTAGGGTAATGTATCTTAATCGTCAGACGAATGAAAGTTATTTAATACCTGTACCTGATGTCACTTTAACTATTAATAATAGCCTGAATTCTTTACCCTCTCCTCAATTAGATTTAGGAACTCAATTGCGCAATGTTTCTATTAATTTAGGGGAAGGAATATCAGGGTTAGATACTATCTTTAGTAAAGTTGGCCGTTTTAATCAATATGATCCCATTCAAGACTATCTTAAACAAATAGAAATAGCCCTAAAATATCGCTTAGATCACTATCCTCAAAACCATCAGTTAAACTGGACTTATGGGTTAGTATTATCTCAAGTATTACAAGAAGATCCCCAAGAAGCGATCGCAGCTTTAAAACAACTGATTAATATTGCCCCCAACAACCCCTATCACCATGCTTATCTTGCTTTTGTGTATTTATATAATTGGCAACCCAATGCAGCAGAAAAAGCGTTAAAACCTGCCCTTGAAATGCAGCCTAATATTCAAGAATTCAAAGCATTAGAAGGTATTTCTAAACTGATGCAAGGTAATTTTATCAAAGGATGGCAATTGTTATCTCCTATTTTATAAGTTTGATTTAGAAAAGATTTTTTTCTGAACTTTTCTGAGGAATAACTGAACCATTTTGAGTTTAGTTAAATCCTGAATATCTCCTTTGAGTTGTGGTTTATGATCAAAAAAGAAGTTAATTTCTTCTAAAATAGTTTCTAATCGTTGGATAATATTTTCACTTCTATATTCTGCTAAAATCTGAGGAGATAACGTTAATCTTTGCGGTGAATTAATAGCTTTTAAAATCCGTTTAACATCATACTCAGTTGAATAACCAGCAATTTTATAACAATTAAATCCTGGATCTAAATAATCAGATAGTCCCCCATTAATACTAGAAAAAACTTGACAACCACAAGCTAAAGCTTCCATTGGTTGTAGTCCAAACCCTTCACTAACACGCTGTTGCGCCCAATATTCTGCTGAGTCATAAAGATAAACTTTAGACCGATTAAATAACTTAGATAAATCATCGACAAAATGATCAATAAGCACAAGATTACATTGATTTTTTAAAGCAGGAACCAGTTGCTTTACCAAATAATCGGAGGATTTTCTTTCTTGAATTAAAACATCAATATCTCTTTCTATATTTAAGTTATTAAACTCATCAGAGATTTCATTAGGTAAATAATAGATTAAACTATTAGGAGATTTTTGACCCCAATAACCTAGGGTATTACGACTAACAGTTATAATAGGAATACTAGACGGTAAATTAAAGCCATATCCTGCACTATGAGCATGATAAATAACGTTATAAGACTTTAATTTTTTAGCCAGTTTAGGAACATCAAAGCCCCAACTAATCACAAAAATAACATCCTCTAAATTGTTTTGTTTTAAAACATCATCTAAAAAAAGATTGTCTGTTTCTTTTTGACGATAGATAACGATTTCAGAGGGACAAACTTGTTTAGCTAACTCAAAAGCTTTTAACTCTGCAAATAGTCCCCCACAAGCAAACTTTTTTCCGGTTCCTGGTAATAAAAAATAGAGTTTTCTCATTGTGATGGTTCCCCTGTTTTTAACGTTAACTAATATGCCTAAAGAAATAGTTGTTAATGACTACTGATTATTTTATCATTTTAAAACTAATTTATATTTTTTAACTTATAAAGGGTCAATTTTCAGCTATAATAAAGAATATAAAAACCATAGCTAAGACAATCATCCAATATTATGACTATTTGGGTAAACGAACAAATTGATCCCTCTGGAATCGTCTATTCTTGTATTGCTTGCTGCGATCAAACTGCAGCAGAAGATTGCCATCAAACCTGGGTCAATAACCTCACAGAAGACCAAAAAAAAGAAGGATGGGTAGCGAGTTTAAGAACCGTAGACTCTTGGGATGAAGTTCCTGTTAATGCCCTTAAATTAAGTGTATAAAACTAAGTTACAATTCCCGTCATTTCAAACTATAGGCATTACAATAAAAGAAGAAGAATATTCTTTTTAATTATGCCTTGGAAAATCAAGAAAACTTTAAAATTTATTAACCCATTCCCTTTTAATACTGCCCCTTCTCCCCGTAAAAAGTATAACACCTTTGAAGGAGTATTTAAGCCCACATTACTAACTATTTTAGGGGCAATTATGTACCTAAGAATCGGTTGGGTGGTGGGTAATGCTGGTTTATGGGGAGGGTTAACCATTGTCCTCTTATCGGTGAGTATTACCGTAGCGACAGGGCTTTCTATTGCTTCGATTGCCACCAATACACGCATGGGAGAAGGGGGACCTTATGCGATGATTTCTAAGTCGTTAGGGTTAGAAATTGGGGGAAGTGTGGGGGTTCCTTTATTTGTTTCTCAAGCCTTAGCTGCTGCCATGTATATCTTTGGGTTTCGAGAAGGATGGTTATTTTTATTTCCTGAACATTCCCCTTTAGTCATTGATTTTACTATTTTTTCAATCATTTTTATAATTGCTTATATTAGTGCTGGTTTTGCCTTTCGGGTTCAATATTTAGTTTTAATTTTAATCATTTTATCTTTAATCTCTATTTTTTCCAGTTCTCTGACTTGGCATAGTAATCAAACCTGGCAAGATTGGGGAGATTTTCCTAATATTAATTTCTGGGGTGTTTTTGCGGTCTTTTTCCCGGCAACCACAGGAATTATGTCAGGGGTTAATATGTCGGGAGAACTAGAAAATAGCCGTAAAAATATTCCCATTGGAACCCTCTCAGCCATTGCCTTAAGTACCATTATTTATGTCATTTTATGTTGGTGGGTTGCCCGTGCTGCTCCCCCTCAAGAACTGATTAATAACTATACCATTTTAGTAGAAAAAGCCCGATGGCAACCCTTAGTCTTAATGGGGTTGTTAGCAGCAACGTTTAGTGCTTCTTTGTCCTCTTTAGTGGGCGCGCCTCGTATTTTAACCGCCTTAGCCAAAGATGGGGTAATCCCTTGGGGCCAGGGGTTAGCCAAACTGTCAAAAAATGGAGAACCTCGTCGCGCTTTATTAGTGAGTGCCGGGATTGTTTTACTCGCATTATTATTAAGAGACTTAAATGCGATCGCTCCTTTAATTACCCTATTTTTCCTCCTAACGTATGCCACTATCAACCTGGTGGTGTTAGTCGAATCTAGTTTAGGGTTGATGAACTTTCGACCGACCTTTAAAGTTCCTATCATTGTGCCTTTGTATGGAATTTTAGGCTGTATCTTAGCCATGTTAGTCATTCGTCCCTTCCTAAGTTTAGTGGCCATTGCTATTGTTTTGGCTATTTATTTAAGGTTAGTAAGTTTACCCAAAGCCAAGCGTCCGGCTGACGTTAGAAGTGGAATTTTTACCGCGATCGCTCAATGGTCAGCTATGAAAGTTATCCAACTAGATTTAACCAATGTTCGAGCCTGGAAACCCACCTTTTTAGTCCCCATTGAAGACGGTTCACAGTTACTAGGAGAATTTCGCCTTTTATTAGATTTATCCCAACCCGAAGGCTTTTTACAACTCTTAGGAATTGTCACCAATAATCAAGGAGAAACCTTATCTTTACAGCTTAGAGAATTAGCCAGGTCCTTTCGTCATCATAAACTATTAACCACCATTTCCGTGATGAAAGTGAAGCTAGAAAGTGAAGGGATTATCACGGCATTACAAGCCTTACAAAGTGCCTTTTTTCGTCCCAATATTCTCTTTTTAAGATTTCCTGATCAAGCCAGTGATTGGGAGCAATTATTACCCGTTTTCAACGAAGCCAAACAGCTAGAAGTCGGGGTCATGCTATTAGGATTACATCCCAATGCAGGGTTAGGAAGAATGGAAGTCATTAATTTGTGGATTCGACCTCAGTTAGAAGATTTACCCATGATTGAACGATTAGAAAAAGGCAATACAGACTTAGCAATTTTAATGGCGTTGCGATTATCAAAAGCCTGGAAAGCGCAATTAAATATTATTTCAGTCATTCCCCAAGAAGAAGATAGAAAAGAAGCTGAAAATTATATTAATAGTTTAAGAGATTTGTGCCGTATTCCCACCACCGCTAACAGCTTAATTATTGTCGGCGAATTTCCCAATTGTATCGGCAAAACCCCTCAAGGAGATATGGACTTTATTGGCTTACAGTCTGTTCCTGATTTTAATTTTGTTCACAAAACAATTCATATGACCGGTTCATCTTGTTTGTTTATGAGTGACTCAGGTAGCGAAAGTGCTTTGGCTTAACTCAGCTTTTTATCATTTCATCTATATTGCTAGTCAAGACTGCATGGGAGCAGGGAGTGGGGGAGCAGGGAGAGAGATAATTTGTATCATTTTTTATTTCTATTTCATCTTAAAAAACTTAATGATTATAAACGAGAAATTGAGAGATTAATAAGGCGACGAGTCTACATTTACCCTAAAAAACTTTGAAATAATCTCCCCTTCTCCCTGCTCCGACGCTCCCATGCAACCCAAACAAGCAACTTTTTGATCGACTGAGTTTCCTTATTCCTTTCCACTATCAATCACCAATTGATCTAAAGCTTCCTGCATTTTGGTGGCCACTAAATCATAACAAGCATCCACATAAGTGCGATCGCGGGCGGCCTCTCTTCCATAGCGTTCAAAAACAATGGGCCGACAAACACGGGTATGAATCGGTATAGGCAGGGGAAAATTAGGGGCCGGTCCAATACCAATCCCCCAAGGTAAACCGAGATAAATAGGAAAAACTTCGGGATCAGTATCTTCGATCCAAGGTAGTCCCCATTGATGCAGCATTTTGACTTGTTCATAACAGTCACCCACGATAAATAAAGTTTCGTGGGACCCCACTGAAATCAGGGGAATGATAGTCACTTTTTCCCGTAACGCCAGTTTAATGAAGCCTTTGCGCCCCGCTAATTCGATTTTATGACGATCCTTGTAGGGGCGAAATACATCTTGTGCGCCTCCTGGATAAACTAACACCCCAGCCCCTTGTCTCAGGGCGGCAATGCCCATTTTAGGGTGGGCCTGAACTGCCCCCGCTTTAGCGGCTAACCGGGTGACAGGGGAACTCATTTTCCAAGCAGACTGGTGCATTAACCCATAACATAACCTTTCAGTGCCAAAACGACGAAACCAGTCGTACATCATCATCGACGTATCAGGAGAAGCTAACCCCCCGTTATGAGACCCCACTAATAACACTGGACCATGGGAGGGGATATGATGCCAGCCATCGGTTTTGACCCGAAAATAGTGGTCATAAAACCATTTCCAGTAAGGCATCAGCTGTTCTATAAATTTGGGGTCACGTTCATCCAGGGACCAACCCTGTCCTTGATGAGAGGTTTTTGGGGATTTCATCGAGCTAATTCTGATAGGCTTTGTAAACTTATGTTACTGCAAGAGCTTGATAAATTTCTACAATCAGTGAACAGTTCACTAAATAGCCAAAGGTTCGTAAAAATGTAAAATTAAGTTAAACTGGCCTCTTAGCACATCATTTTGATTAAGGACAACTTCTCCTATGGTTGCAACTCCAACTAAAGCGAAATACGACATTAAAGATATAAATCTGGCTGCTCAAGGAAGACAACGCATTGAATGGGCTGCCCGGGAAATGCCCGTTGTCCGCCAACTTCAAGAACGGTTTAGTAAAGAAAAGCCTTTCGAGGGTATTCGTATCACCGCTTGTTGTCACGTTACCACCGAAACCGCTAATTTAGCGATCGCCCTTAAAGCCGGGGGAGCAGATGCGTTACTCATCGCCAGTAACCCCTTATCGACTCAAGACGATGTGGCTGCTTGTTTAGTGGCTGATTATGATATTCCTGTCTATGCTATCAAAGGGGAAGATAACGCGACTTATCACCGTCATGTACAAACGGCTTTAGATCATCGCCCCAATATTATCATTGACGATGGTAGTGATGTGGTTGCGACTTTGATCAAAGAGCGTCAACATCAGATGGAAGACATTATCGGTACCACCGAAGAAACCACTACCGGTATTGTTCGTTTAGTAGCAATGTTAAAGGATGGGGTTCTTACCTTCCCCGCCATGAATGTTAACGATGCTGATACTAAGCACTTCTTTGATAACCGCTACGGAACCGGTCAATCTACCCTGGATGGTATTATCCGCGCTACCAACGTTCTCTTAGCGGGTAAAGTGGCTGTAGTGGCTGGTTATGGTTGGTGTGGTAAAGGGGTCGCCATGCGGGCCCGTGGCCTCGGTGCTAATGTTATTGTGACTGAAATTGACCCCGTCAGAGCCATTGAAGCTGCTATGGACGGTTTCCGCGTCATGCCCATGGCCGAAGCTGCTAAGCAAGGGGATGTTTTTGTTACGGTAACTGGTAATAAGCACGTTATCCGTCCCGAACATTTTGAAGTGATGAAAGACGGTGCCATGGTTTGTAACTCCGGTCACTTTGATATTGAAATTGACTTAAAATCTTTAGGGGCAAAAGCCACTGAAGTCAAAGAAGTTCGTAACTTTACCCAAAAATATACCCTACCCAGTGGTAAGGCGATTGTTGTCTTAGGTGAAGGCCGTTTAATTAACTTGGCCGCTGCTGAAGGACATCCTAGCGCGGTAATGGATATGAGTTTCGCTAACCAAGCGCTCGCTTGTGAATATTTAGTGCAAAATAAAGGTAAATTAGAACCCGGTATTTACAATATTCCTAAAGAACTCGATCAAGAAATTGCCAGCTTAAAACTCAAAGCAATGGGCATTGAAATTGATACTTTAACCCCTGAACAAGACGAATATATCAATTCTTGGACTGTGGGAACCTAATCTTAGTCATTCCATCGATAAAGGGCAAGCTATCTCAAGTCTTTTATAAATTTCGGGTAGGTCATTCCTACCCCTTTTTTTATGTGGTATATTGATCTTCAATCTTTTTAAAAATTTCTCAACAACACCCTTATGGCAAAATTATCCGTAGAATTAAATCGTTATTTTTTTCAAGAGGAACGTTCCTCGGATGTAAAATTAATTGATATTTTAGAGTTAGCTGGAGAACGAGTTTTTGGCTTTTTATTTGTAATTTTAGCCTTACCTTCTGCTCTACCAGTTCCGGCACCTGGTTATTCCATTCCTTTTGGAATTTTAATGTTTTTGTTAGCCATCCAACTCATTGCTGGAGCAAAAATTCCTTGGCTTCCTGAAAGGATGATGAAAGGTTCAATGAAGTTAAAAACGGTTCAAGCTTTTATTAAAAAAGGAAATCCTTGGTTACAACGAATTGAGTCCTTAACCCGTCCGAGAATGACTTATATTTGTGCTAGTGTTCCCGGCAGAATTATTATTGGAGTTGCGATCGCTTTAATGTCAATTTCGATGATGATTCCTATTCCTGGAACCAATACTTTACCTGCGATCGGTATTTTTGTAACGGCTTTTGGTCTTCAAGAAGATGATGGCTTTATTAGTTTAGGCGGCTTGGTTATTTGTTGTCTGGCTGCTGTTCTTTCTACTTCTATTATTATGGTGGCTATTTGGGGAGGAACCAGCTTAGTTGATATAATTAAAGAGGCTTTAGGTCGTTAATAGTTATCTCATTAATGATAGTTTGGTTAAGAACTTGTAGGGGTTTAGCATTGCTAAACCCATTAATAATTTTAGAGAGGTGATCTTATGAAATATTCAATTCAAGAGCATTATCAAAAATTAGCTAATCAGTATGACGATTTTTGGGCGAATTCTTCTGAGTTTATTTATTTTTTGACTCAAGCAATCATTGAAAATTTACAGTTAAAACTAACAGATGTTTTAGTAGACTTGGGATGTGGAACCGGGATTTATAGTAAGGCAATTAGAACACAAATAAACCTAGAAAATAAAATAATTTGTGTCGATCCGTCTGATAAAATGCTCGAAAAAACACCAAATAATAGTTATTATCAAACAGTAGTTAAAGATGCCATAGAATTTGCCCATGAGCCAGGAAACTATGATAAAATTTTAATCAAAGAAATGATCCATCATATTAATGATAAAGAGAAACTTTTAACAGGATTATTTAATCGATTACATGACCAAGGAATCTTATTAATTATTTTACTTCCTCCTACCATTGAATATCCCTTATTTCAACAAGCATTATCGGTGTATGAGTCCGTACAACCTCACTACAATAATTTAGTTAATCTTTGTGAAAAAATTGGCTTTAAAACCACAGTAAACTTTATAGATTATCATGTTTCTATCTCCAAAGAAAAGTATTTTAACATGGTAAGAAATAGATATATGTCCTTATTATCGAGATTTGACGATGAAGAACTTAATAATGGGTTACAAGAAATGAGAGAAAACTATAAAAATGTCTCTGATTTAGAATTTTGTGATCGCTTTGTTTTTCTATTAGCTAAAAAATAAAAAGATAGTTTTATTTTCCTAATTATCTGAAGTATTAAAATTAATTTTATCCTTTAATATCTCGTCTTCCCCAGGGTTTCTCAAAGGAAATGATAAAGATAAAAATTAGACTAAAAATTTGAATTGAACCACCAATAATCAGAGCTTTAGTATCAAACATAAATAAAGGATTATTCAATGCTTGTAATCTTTCCGTATCAGAAATAGCCGTCACCGCATTCGTCCAAGGACCTAACCAAATAGTACCAAAAGTAATTAAGCTAACCGTCATAACTAACTTTGTAATGACCCAATAAAACTTAAAAAATCCCCAAATTGTTAACCAACAAATTAAAAATCCAGTCAGTAAAGTTAGATTAGCTGCTGGAATAACCACCCAGTCATCTAATAATTTTACAACTGAGTTAATTGCGTATTACTTAGTATACCCTAGCAGATTGAGGTAAAATCCAGTCCATTTCAAGAGAAGGTTTTTTCAGGGGTTAAAACCTATTTTTGAGTTTAATTTATATTCATCTCTTATCAAGAAGGAAGCAATAATTTGTATATATAATAGTTAATTGGGAATCAGATCATGGTTTAATAGACTATTGATGCTTATGTTGCCTTAACCGATGGAAATAACCTGGCAAATTGCCAAAACTTACGAAGATATTTTGTATCATAAAGCTGATGGTATGGCCAAAATTACCATTAACCGTCCCCACAAACGCAACGCTTTCCGCCCAAAAACCGTCTTTGAATTATATGATGCCTTTTGTGATGCGAGGGAAGATAGTAACATTGGGGTCATTTTACTCACCGGGGCCGGACCTCATACCGATGGAAAATACGCCTTTTGTTCCGGTGGGGACCAAAGTGTCCGGGGCCAAGCCGGATATGTAGACGATGCCGGGGTTCCTCGTTTAAATGTGCTAGACTTACAACGATTAATCCGATCGCTGCCTAAAGTGGTGATTGCCCTAGTGGCCGGATATGCCATCGGTGGCGGCCATGTCTTACATTTAATCTGTGACCTCACCATTGCTGCCGATAACGCCATTTTTGGACAAACCGGCCCAAAAGTGGGTAGTTTTGACGGTGGGTTTGGAGCCAGTTATTTAGCCCGTATTGTCGGACAAAAAAAAGCCAGAGAAATCTGGTTTCTCTGTCGTCAGTATAACGCACAACAAGCCTTAGACATGGGGTTAGTCAATTGTATCGTTCCCGTAGACCAATTAGAAGCAGAAGGGGTTCAATGGGCAACAGAAATCTTAGCCAAGAGTCCCATTGCCATTCGTTGTCTCAAAGCTGCTTTTAATGCTGACTGCGACGGACAAGCCGGGTTACAAGAGTTAGCAGGGAATGCCACCTTACTCTACTATATGACAGAAGAAGGAGCAGAAGGAAAACAAGCCTTTTTAGAGAAGCGTCCCCCTAATTTTCGGCAATATCCCTGGTTACCCTAAAATCAGGTTTTGATACTGAGCCACGTCAACCACCTCTTGCAAGTCCAACCCCAACACCTCGACAATGCTCATTGCATTCTCAAGTTCCACTGCTTTTCCCCGAAAAAATCTTTCAATGGTACTACGAGACACCTGAAACTCTAACTTTTCTTCGATGTCTTCATAGGTGATACGTTTACCACCCTTTCGCTTTTGAGCTTCTCTGAGTTTCCGTTTTCCAGTCTCTGTGACTGCAATACTTCTTCGGGACTTGTGCGCTGGTGTCATGGGGATCAATATTGACTCTCTATGCTCAGTATTCCCGTTTAGTTTGCTAATATTTTCATGTCCTAATCTTTCTACGTTTAAATAGTTAATGGTCACTCAAGATTCTTTAGAATTTACACAAAGCTTATTACAACAACTGCTTGATGGTCAGTCTTTATCCCAAACCCAAGCCTCTCAACTGATGCAAGGGTGGTTAAACGAAGCCATTCCCCCAGTCTTATCCGGGGCTATTTTAGTCACCCTTCAAGCAAAAGGAGTCTCGGCCGATGAACTCGCGGGAATGGCCCAAGTGTTGCAACAACAGTCAAGGCAAGATCAACCCATCTCCCATGATGTCCCTGTTATCGATACCTGTGGCACCGGAGGGGATGGGGCCTCAACCTTTAATATTTCCACGGCGGTGGCCTTTATTGCGGCAGCGGCCGGGGTGAAAGTGGCTAAACATGGCAACCGCTCCGCTTCAAGTAAAGTCGGTTCTGCTGATGTTTTAGAATATTTAGGGGTTAAACTCTCAGCTAACCCCCAAAAAGTCGCCGAAGCCTTGGAAACTGTGGGGATTACTTTCTTATTCGCCCCCGGTTGGCACCCTGCTATGAAGCACGTGGCCCCGTTACGGAAAACGTTAAAAGTGCGTACTATCTTTAATTTATTAGGTCCCTTGGTCAACCCTTTACGTCCCACCGGTCAAATGATTGGGGTTTATCATCCTCAATTTATTCGTCCCATGGCCGAAGCGTTAAATCAATTGGGAATTTCTCAAGCCATGGTGTTACATGGCCGTGAAACCCTCGACGAAGCAGGGTTAGGCGATGTAACCGATGTGGCGTTTTTAAACAAGGGTGAGGTCAGTTTGGGAGAAATTGACCCCAAAGCATTAGGGTTAACTTCTGTTCCTTTAACGGCTTTAAAAGGGGGCAATGTGGAGGAAAATGCCACGATTTTAACCAAGGTGTTACAAGGAAAAGGAACCCAAGCTCAACAGGATGCAGTGGCGTTAAATGCTGCGTTAGCTCTGCAACTGGGTCAGATTGTTCCTTGGCAAGATCATCAACAAGCCATCGCAACCGCTAAAGATATCCTTAATAGTGGGGCTGCTTGGGATAAATTGACCCATTTAGTTCAATTTTTGAACGATTGAATGAACTGACCGAAAAAAAGGATTCCAAGTCTCCTATTTCAAGGGGATGAAAAGCGGTCGAGGGATGGCGAGTTTTCCTTGTTTCAAGCCTCCAACTTGAGGTGGAGGTAATTCTAAATTCTACATTCTAAATTCTACATTCTGATTGACCAACCTTGTTAATTTGAATCCTCACCCGTTACACTAAAAAGGAGATTAATATTCCTTTACAAAGTGCGATCGCCATGCAAATAGCTGATCTTTCTTCTCAGTCTCCCTCTCGTGGACAATATTGGCAATGGCAAGGCCATAACATTTATTATGTCCAAGCTGGAAAAAAACAGCCTAACCGTCATCCTTTACTATTAATACACGGGTTTGGCGCATCTACTGATCATTGGCAGAAAAATATTGCTCAATTACAAGAAGATTTTGAAGTTTGGGCGATTGACTTATTAGGGTTTGGCCGCTCTGCTAAACCCAAATTACAATATAGTGGGGATCTTTGGCGCGATCAATTAAAAGCTTTTATCACAGAAATTATCGGTCAACCTGTTATTTTAGCAGGTAATTCTTTAGGGGGTTATGCTTCCCTTTGTGTGGCGGCTCAATGTCCAGAAACCGCTAAAGGACTGATTTTACTCAATAGTGCAGGACCGTTTAGTGATACCCAAAAAGTAACTAAACCTAAAAGAGTCCAAAAAATAACTCGCTCTATTTTATTACAACCTTGGGCAAGTTATTTATTGTTTCAATATATGCGTCGTCCTGGAACGATTCGTAAAACGTTGAACAAAGTTTATTACAATAAAGAAGCGGTGACAGAACAGTTAGTTAATGATATTTATCGTCCGTCTTGTGATGTGGGGGCAGCGCAAGTGTTTGCCTCAGTGTTCAAAACTCCCCAAGGGGAAACCGTCGATAACTTATTAACACAATTACCTCATCCATTACTAATGTTATGGGGAGAAAAAGATCCTTGGATGAATGCGCAAGAAAGAGGCAAAAAATACCGTCAATATTATCCTAATTTAAGAGAATATTATTTAGAAGCCGGCCATTGTCCCCATGATGAAATTCCCGAAAAAGTTAACAGTTTAATTAAAGATTGGGTAATGAGTTTATAACTTTTAAAAGCTAGATCATGATTAATTATTCATGATCAAATAGCTTTTCCAGACAGAGTCTTGATCAGAGGTTTTGTTATCTTTACTCAACAGTCGCCAGGTTTTACCTTCTGCTTGGCGTTGTAGATAAACATCAAATTTGTTTTGATTTTGTTTAACTTTTTGACTGGGTAAAATAAGTTTTAAATTGTAGGTTCCGGTTAGATGATAACTGGGAAGATTACTAATAGTAACAGGGTCTATTTTTTTGACATTAATATTGCTAATATCTAACTGAGGTTTTTGGGTCTTTAACTGTTCACTTAAGGGGTTTAAACGTTGACTCAGTTGAAGGGCGATCGCTTGCTTGACAATTTTACCATCAGGAGCAAATTCTAGAGGAACCGCCTTGCTTTGACAAGCGGTTAAAACGACACAAAAAAAGATCATCAATAATCCCTTAATTAAGTCTTGTTTCCGAAAGGATACAGATGAATAAAGATTTGGTATCATAAACATCATCATTAATAACAATTATTTAGTTTATCAAGAAACGAAACCTATGAATAATTTTCGTCTTGAACCCTTTTTATGGATTCATGTAGCGGGTTTAGCCCTTACCCCTTTATTATTAATTGTCATGTGGATAGGATTCGCCGTGAGTGATCCTTGGCCATTTTATTGGGCAGAATTAGTTCTCGTTGGGGTCATAGGAGTTATCCCTATTCTCTGGATGCAATGGACAAAACCCTTTGACTTTTTTAGCCTTCTTTTCTTAGCTGTCAGACCCAGTAGTTTAACAGAAGAACAAAGAAAACTATTGCGCCTTTTGAAAACCCGAAAAAATAAAATCTTTCATAGTATAACAGCCATCGGATTACTAGGAATCGGTGGGTTACTCTATCAATTAGCCCCCTTTGCAGCGGTGACCGCATCTATATTACCCCAATGGCGTATCTTAGGATTAGCGATCGCAGCAATAGCCTTCTTATTGTGTAACCTATTTGTGCAAGTTCCGGTCAGTGTTTTAGGAATATTATCCACCTCAGAAAAAACCTGGTTAGCGACCGAACCGATTCCCTTAGATCAAGTTAGCAGTCATTTTACTGTCATCGGATTACGAGTGAATAAAATCTTTTTAATTCCTACTCTCAACTCAACATCAAATGTGACCGAAACAACTACATAATTTCTTCAGAATTGTGTAATCGGTATCAGCAAGGAGAAAATGACCTGAGTTATGCTAGAAAGCAGTGATGTTGACGAGATAGAAAACACCGATGACCAACTCAACTATGACAGCCAACCCTCAAGCAGAAGCAGAAGTTTGGGAAAATCTACAACAAGCGATCGCTGATTGTTCAGGGTTTCAACAATGGCAGGCCCAACAAGACAAAGACGCTGATGGAGAATCCCTCGATCAACAAGTGCGTTCCTATCTGAGAGAAACCCTAGAAACCTTAGCCTATTAATCCTGTGAAGGAGGGCTTTTCGCCCTCAATTATTTCCTCAAAGAATGGTTTAAGCAATGGCGAATAAGCTATCATTCTATAATCAATCAATATTAATTATTAAGGATTAATTATAAAATAATTATATTAATGTCTTTTTTCGAGAGTTGAGAGATTCGATAACAAAACCAAAGTAACCCATTTCCCCAATGACCCAGAAGTGGTAATCTATAGGGTGGAAAAATAACATTAACATTTCGACTTCGCACTTCGACATTGCTCAGCGCAAGCTCGATGTTAACCCTGAGCTTTGAAAGGAGTTCGGCGAGGCTCACTCGATCCGCTCAGTTTCCGCGTAGCCGAAGGGTTAAACATTCTCGCTCAGTCAAATTAATCCTTGGGACACAGGGAGTCTGCCTCGGTGTAGTTTGCCCTACACGCCAGTTAGTACCA
>NZ_PRLH01000158.1 GCF_003013815.1 Cyanothece sp. BG0011
GGGCAGATTAGATAATCAAGTGAAAATTCATGGATTTCGCATTGAATTAGGAGAAATTGAAGCAACCTTATTAGAAAATCCCCAAATTACTCAAGCGGTAGTTATCGCCAAAGATGAACGTTTAATTGCTTATATTGTCCCGAAAAAAACCACATCAGAATCAGATCAGTGGCGAGAATTTTTACAGACAAAATTACCCGACTACATGATCCCCTCTAACTATGTTCAATTAAAAGCCCTTCCCCTCACCAAAAACGGCAAAATTGATCGCCAGAAATTACCCGATCCCCAGATTCAAAATAAAGTCGAATTTGTTGCCCCCAGAAACGAAATAGAAGCCCAACTGTGTGACATTTGGGCAGCAGTATTAGGGCTTGAAAGCATTGGTATTCATGATAACTTTTTTACTCTGGGGGGTCATTCTTTACAGGCCATTCAATTAGTGTCAAAAATGTCCATGGCCATGAATTGTGATCTTTCCGTTAAATCCCTATTCCTACAGCCCACTGTTGCTAAATTTAGCCCCATTTTACAACAAAAATCTAAACCGTCTCAACCCATGAATCAAGTTACTCAATCTAAGCCTAAATTACAACTTTCTCCTTTTATTAAGGTCGAACATCGTTCCTTATTAACCTTATTAATGACGGGTAAAATTGACCCGATTGACTCTGCTGCCCTGACTTATTTTCCTACCCCTGACTTTAATCGACTCGAAGAATTAGGCTGGACTCCGCAAACTTTAATCGAAGAATTTTCTGATAATCTTCCTATTATTAGCACCATCTTTCAAACCCCATTAGGACGCATTGCCTTAATCTCTTTACCCCAATTTGTTTATCAGCTTTATGAGGATCAAAATCAGACAGTTAATACAATTATTGAAGCCCTAGATCTCGCAAAACAAATAGGAGCAAAAACCGTCTCTTTAACCGGTCTATTACCATCAGCAACCGATTATGGAACAGCTATTACTCAAGCCATTTCTCACCGTCAAGATTTACCCCCAATTACCACCGGACACGGAACCACAAGTGCCACTGTCGTGTTATCCATTGAGAACATTTTACGAGACGCTAATCGGAATATTACACAGGAAAAAATAGGATTTTTAGGGTTAGGTTCAGTGGGAATTAGTACCCTTCGTTTAATGTTAAAAACCTTACCCCATCCTCAAGAAATTATACTGTGTGATGTCTACGATAAATTGGATCAGTTAGAAGCAATTAAACAAGAAATAATCAATCAATTTAACTTTAAAGGAGATGTTCATCTGATCCTCTCCAAAACAGAAGTTCCCCAAGAAATCTATCAATCTAGTTTAATTGTGGGCGCTACTAATGTAGCTGATATTTTAGACGTTAATAAATTGAATCCTCAAACCTTAATTGTTGATGATTCTGCGCCCCATTGTTTTTCCGTTGAAAAAGCGATCAAACGATTAGAAACTGATCAAGATATCTTATTTACAGAAGGAGGCATTTTACGCCCTTCTCAAGCTATCGAACGGTTGATTTATTTACCTAATAATCTTCAAAAAATTATGACCGATAAGCAACGTCATAACTATCTCCATCGTCAGCCTTTTAATATTACCGGTTGTGTCTTTTCTAGCTTACTATCCACTCAATTTGAACAGTTAACCCCTAGAGTAGGTTTAGTAGATTTAGACACCTCTTTACAACATTATAAAGTTCTTAAAAAGCTAAACTTTAGAGCAGCAGACTTATCTTGTGAAAATTATCAATTATCCCCCAAATTAATTAACCAATTTCAACAAAAAAATAAATAATTAACTAGAGATTAAGTGACTTGAAATAGACAGCTTAATCTCTTAATTTCTGCCTATTAATTGACTCAAAAGAAACCATAATGAAAATAGCGATCGCTCAACTTAATCCCACCATTGGCGATATTACTAATAATGCCCAAAAAATCCTAGACGTTGCTCAAAAAGCGGTTAAAGAAAATGTCCGATTATTATTAACCCCAGAACTTTCTTTATGTGGTTATCCTCCCCGTGATCTCTTACTTTATCCTAATTTTGTTGAATCTTTAACCATCAAATTACAAGAATTAGCCCAACAATTCCCCCCTCAAATAGCTGTTTTAGTGGGTACGGTGACCCCTAATGAAACAGCAAAGATCAAAGGAGAAAAACCCCTTTTTAATAGTGTTGCTTTGTTAGAAAACGGAGAAATAAAACAAGTTTTTCATAAATGGTTATTACCCACTTATGACGTTTTTGATGAAGATCGATATTTTGAACCTGGCAAAGAATTAAATTGTTTTCAACTCTCTCTTAATCATCATTCTGAAGAAATTATCAAAATTGGAGTTACCATTTGTGAGGATTTATGGAATGATGAAAAGTTTTGGAAAAAACGCTCTTATCAACAAAATCCCCTCGAAGAATTAGTTAATAGTAATATCAATTTAGTGGTTAATTTATCCGCTTCTCCCTATCATCTCCATAAGCCAAAACTACGAACCCAGATGTTACAATCAAGTAGTTATAATTATCAAGTTCCGATTATTTATGTTAATCAAATTGGAGGCAATGACGACTTGATTTTTGATGGTAATAGTTTTGTCGTCAATGAAAAAGGAAATATTGTTTTAGAAGCTAACAGCTTTAGAGAGGATTTTAAAATCCTTGAATTCGATTTAAAACAGGGAAAAATACCTTTAAAACCGATTAATTATTTACCTCTAGTGGAAGAAGAAGAACTCTTTTCTGCCTTAGTCTTAGGACTAAGAGATTATGCCAAAAAATGCAGATTTACTAAAGTTATTTTAGGGTTAAGTGGTGGAATTGACTCAGCCTTAGTCGCTGCGATCGCATCAGAAGCAATAGGAGCAAAAAATGTTCTCGGGGTATTAATGCCCTCTCCTTATAGTTCCGAGCATTCTATCAAAGATGCTGAAAACTTAGTCAAAAATTTAGGCATCAATTCCCATATTTTACCCATTGGTAACATTATGAATACCTACGATCAAATCCTCGATCCTTTCTTTTCAGGGACAGAATTTGGCACCGCCGAAGAAAATTTACAAGCGCGGATTCGCGGTAACTTATTAATGGCTTTAGCCAACAAGTTCGGTTACTTATTATTATCAACGGGCAATAAATCAGAAATGGCTGTCGGTTACTGCACCTTATATGGTGATATGAATGGAGGGTTAGCCGTCATTGCCGATGTACCGAAAACCCGTGTTTTTTCCCTGTGTCATTGGTTAAATCGTCACGAAGAAATCATTCCCAATAATATTTTAACTAAACCCCCCAGTGCTGAATTAAAACCCGATCAAATTGATCAAGATTCCTTACCCCCCTATGAAATACTTGACGAAATTTTAGAGAGACATATTAATGCTCATGAATCCTTTGAGCAACTTTGTCAAGCAGGATTTGAGCCAACTGTTGTTAGGAAAATTTTCAACTTACTCCGTCGTGCCGAGTTTAAACGACAACAAGCACCTTTATCATTGAAAGTGACGACTCAAGCCTTTGGGAGAGGTTGGCGTATGCCTATCGCCTCCGCTACTGGGTTAAGCTCAAAACCCTAGTTGAGACTGCAAGGGAGCAGGGAGCGCCGGAGCAGGGAGTAGGGAGCATAGGGAGAAAAATATTAATTGTCTTCCCACACTTCTCACACACACTTACCTTTGCCACCCCCTCTAACTCCCCCTCACACAAGGGGGAGAACCCTTGCCTGTTGCCTTTCCCCCCCTTACTAAGGGGGGCAGGGGGGGTTGCCCATTCCCCAGTGCGTAGCACTATAAAACCAAAAAACCCCCGAACTCAGTCGGGGGCTAAACTTCTTTAAGTTAAAGGGTTCGGTTACATTATTTCCAGTTATTAGCAACCACTTCAGCTAAGTCAACAACCCGTTGAGAATAACCCCATTCATTGTCGTACCAAGCAACAATTTTAACCATATCGCCACCCATAACCATGGTTAAGCTGGCATCAACGATAGAAGACACATCCGTGCCTCGATAGTCACAAGACACTAAAGGTAAATCGTTATAGCCGATAATCCCTTTCATAGAGCCTTCAGAAGCACTCTTCATCACTTCATTAACTTGTTCTGCAATGGTGCTTTTTTCCACTTGTGCCACTAAGTCAACCACAGACACATTAGGAGTGGGGACTCGCATCGCAATACCATTTAATTTACCTTTCATTTCAGGAATCACTAAAGCCACCGCTTTAGCTGCTCCAGTGGAGGTAGGAACGATATTAACCGCAGCAGCCCGCGCCCGACGAAGATCACGGTGGGAAGCATCCAAAATCCGTTGATCTCCGGTGTAACTGTGGGTCGTGGTCATGGTGCCTTTAATGATACCAAAGTTATCATTGAGAACTTTAACCACCGGTGCTAAACAGTTGGTGGTACAACTGGCATTACTAATGACATTATGCTTATCATGATCATAGTCTTGGTGGTTCACTCCAACCACATAGGTTCCTACGTTACCGCCTTTTCCAGGAGCAGTAATTAAGACCTTTTTCGCACCGGCAACGAGGTGTTTAGATGCACCCTCTTCCGTGACAAAAACCCCAGTGGATTCAATAATCAAATCGACATTCCATTCTGACCAAGGTAGGTTTAAAGGATTGCGATCGGAAACACACTTAATGGTTTTGCCATTAACGGTTAGGGAGTTTTCATCTGCCTCAATGTCAGCATCCAATATACCGAGCATGGAATCGTATCTGAGCAGGTGAGCATTAGTTCTGGGATCAGAAGTATCATTAATGCCGACTACTTCTAACTCTGTATTTTCCCGGCCTAACCAACACCGTAAAAAGTTGCGTCCGATACGTCCGAACCCGTTGATTGCTACTCTAATCACTGCGTCTTACCCTCTGTGTTTTACTTCAATAGATTAAAACATTATTAATGACCCCAATCATACCCCAAACCCTGATCTTTTTCGATACCTTGGCTCAAATTTTTTTCTTATGTGGGTGATTTTTCCGATGATCATCGCTAATATTAGACCCGATGCAATCATTTAACCAACAGTCTCCCCAAGAACTCTTTTAACATTTGTTTTAGCTTAGGATAGGCGGACTCGTAGGATAATAAAAATAATTGGATGTTTACTTGAGAGATAATTACCCAATGGCACGGTTAGCCCTACTGAGTGTATCGGATAAAACAGGAATTGTTGAATTAGCCCGTCAATTAGTCAATGAATTTGGTTTTGAATTAATCAGTAGTGGAGGAACGGCCAAAACCCTACAAGCAGCCGGACTCACCGTTACTAAAGTAAGTGATTATACGGGGTCTCCTGAAATTTTAGGGGGAAGGGTGAAAACCCTCCACCCTCGCATTCATGGCGGTATTTTATCCCGTCGCGATCTCCCCCAAGATGTGGAGGATATGAACAGTAATGATATTCGTCCCATTGACTTAGTGGTGGTCAATCTTTATCCCTTTGAAGCAACCATCGCTAAACCGGATGTTACCCTAGCTCAAGCCATTGAAAACATTGATATTGGTGGCCCCACGCTACTCCGCGCCTCGGCCAAAAACTTCGCCCATGTGACCGTTTTATCCAACCCCAAATATTACGATCGCTACTTACAAGAATTACGAGATCACAACGGAGAAACCTCTTTAGCCTTTCGGCAAACCATGGCCGGGGAAACCTTCGCCCTCACCCATGCCTATGATGGGGCCATTACAGATTATTTGGCTAATCTGTCTACCGAAGAAACCACCCCCTTACCCAGTCGTTACACCGTTTCCGGCACCGCCTTTCAAACCCTCCGATATGGAGAAAACCCCCACCAAAACGCCACGTGGTACCAACGGGGAACCCAAGGCACCGGCTGGACAGCAGCGAAGCAATTGCAAGGAAAAGAACTCAGTTACAATAATTTAGTGGATTTAGAAGCCGCTAGACGGATTATTGCTGAATTTGACCCCAAAGAACCAGCTGCAGCGGTTCTTAAACATACCAACCCCTGTGGCGTAGCCGTGGCCGACAGTTTAGCCGATGCCTACGAACAAGCCTTTAACGCTGACTCCATTTCGGCCTTTGGAGGCATTGTGGCCTTAAATCAACCATTAGACGGGGCAACGGCCGAAAAATTAACTAAAACCTTCTTAGAATGCGTGGTCACTCCCGATTGCACCGAAGAGGCTAAGGAGATTATCGCTAAAAAAGCGAAGGTGAGAGTCCTGTTATTGCCCGATTTAACCCAAGGGCCCAAACAAACCGTTAAAGCGATCGCAGGGGGATTATTGGTGCAAGACTCCGATGACGCGGTGGATGTGCCGGATAACTGGGAAATCGTCACGGAAAAACAACCCACCCCCGAACAACTGGCCGAGTTATTATTTGCTTGGAAAGTCGCCAAGCACGTTAAATCCAATGCCATCGTGATCACCAAAAATCGCACCACCCTGGGTATCGGTGCCGGGCAAATGAATCGCGTGGGTGCAGTGAAAATCGCCCTAGAAGAAGCGGGAGAGGCCGCTAAGGGGGGATACCTGGCGAGTGATGGTTTCTTCCCCTTTGACGACTCCGTACGGACGGCGGCGGCGGCAGGAATAACCGCGATCGTGCAACCGGGAGGCTCGTTACGGGATAAAGACTCAATCGCTGCAGCCAACGAATTAGGGTTAGTAATGGTATTAACCAAAATGCGTCATTTTCTCCATTAAAACTTCTTTTGAGCCTTCTGCATTCCGTAGGGGTTTAATATTATTAAACCCCGACCACTCCTAACACCCCCTCTAAATCCCCCTTTGGTGAGGAGGAGAACCCTTGCCCCTTCCCCATTCCAGGCGTGCGTAGCACTATATGTTGTTAATTGCTGGAGCTTAAAATGTCTGTTATTGTTTCTTTAATTACGGCCTTAGTTGCTTTTTTAATTACTTTTCGGAATACCGGTTTAGGGGGAGAAACCCATCAAAATAAAGTCAAAGCCATTGCCTTTTTAATTGGATCTTTGGCAGCGTTTTCGGCTATTTATCAGATTATATTTCGCTTTTTAGTGGTTCTTCCTGCCGGAGAGGTGGGAGTGGTAGAAACCTTTGGCAAGGTTCAGGAACAACCGTTAAACTCGGGTATCCATTTAATTAGTCCTTTGGCAAAAGTCACCAAATTTTCCACTCGTTTACAAGATATCAAAGAAACCGTTGATGCCACTTCAAAAGAAGGGTTAAATTTAAAATTAGATGTGAGTTTACAATATAAAATTAATCCTCAACAAGCGTCTACGGTTTATCAAACCATTGGCACAGAAGAAGAAGAGATTTTAATCCCTCGCTTTCGCTCAATTATTCGTCAAATTACCGCCAGTTATGATGCCCGAGATATTTATGGAGAAAAAAGGGCCATTGTGGCGGACAAATTAAGAAACGAACTCAATAAAAGTTTAGAACCCTTGGGGTTTATTGTGGATGAAAGCTTATTGAGAAATGTCATTTTACCCCAAGCGATTCAAAAGGCGATCGAAGAAAAATTAGAAGCCCAACAAGCCAGTCAAAAACAACAATTTATTAATGAAAAAGAACGACAAGCGATCGCATTTGAATTAGAAAAAGCCCAACAAGAAGCCACTCGTCAAAAAATTGAAGCCCAAGGGGTAGCCGACTCCCAACGATTATTATCTCAAGGGTTGACAGAACAATTAATTAAATTAAAAGCCATAGAAGCCACCCAAAAATTAGCGGAGTCGGAAAATTCTAAGGTGATTATTATTGGCGGGGGAGAGAATAAATTACCTTTATTGTTACAAAGTCCATAGACTAAGTAGATCGCAAAGATCCTAGTTAGGATTGCGGGGGAGCAGGGAGACCGGAGCGGAGGAGAAAGAAAATAGAATAAAAATAAAAAATTAGGGAATCTGATTGAGATTCTTACAGATTTATAACCTTTTGAACTTTTATTTACTCTAAAATACTTTAAAATAATCTCCCCTTCTCCCCACTCCTCGCGCGTTCACGCTTGTCGGGGAACCCGACCGGGGTCGCTCGTCTCCCTTGCAGCCCAAACAAGTAAGTTTTCGATCTACTGAGACTGATTTCTTACACCCCACACCCCCCACACCCCCCACACCCCCCACACCCCCCACACCCCCCACACCCCCCACACCCCCCTTTATAAGGGGGGCAGGGGGGGTTAGGGGCAGGGGGGGTTAGGGGCAGGGGGGGTAGGGGCAGGGGAGCAGGGAGAGACAAATCTATAGTGAGTTTTGAGATACGGATTTGGTATCATATCTTGTCTCCCTACACCCTGTCTCAGAATCTAACCCACCCCTGGACCAGCCGCCATAATGGCCGACGGAACATCCTCAAATTGTTTAAAATTGCTCTCGAAACGATGAGCTAATTCTAACGCTTGTTGTTGATAAGCTTCGGCATCCTGCCACGTATTTTGAGGGTCAAGAATACGATGGGGAACCCCGGTTACTTTTTCAGGAACCAACACCTTAAATATAGGATGGGGATGATAGTTAACGTGATCTAATTGTCCGTTTAACGCGGCTGTTACCATTGCCCTCGTATGTTTAATGGCAATGCGATGACCCACCCCATAGGGACCCCCAGACCAACCAGTGTTAATCAGAAAGACATTGGTTTCATGATGTTGGTCCAGTCGTTTTCCTAGCATCTGGGCATACACCGTCGGAGATAAAGGGAAGAAACATTGACCAAAACAAGCGGAAAACGTAGCTTGAGGGGCGGTAATATCCCGTTCCGTTCCGGCCAGTTTACTGGTGTATCCGGCTAGGAAATGATACATGGCCTGTTCTTTGGTCAATTTGGCGATGGGAGGTAACACCCCAAACGCATCGGCCGTTAAGAAAAAGATGGTTTTCGGATGGTTTCCCCTCGCAGAAGGGCAACAGTTGGGAATGTAGCGCAAGGGATAAGCAGCGCGGGTATTTTCCGTTAACCGACCATCATCGTAGTCGGGAATTTGAGTTTCGGGGTCAATAATGACATTTTCTAAGAGGGTTCCAAACTTAATGGCAGCCCAGATTTGTGGTTCGTTTTCTTGGGATAATCGTATCGTTTTGGCGTAACATCCCCCTTCAAAATTGAAAATTCCAGACTCTGACCAACCGTGTTCATCATCCCCAATTAAACGACAGTCCGGGTCAGCAGAAAGGGTGGTTTTTCCCGTTCCTGAGAGGCCGAAAAAGAGGTTAGTATGACCTCGTTTATCAATATTAGCAGCACCGTGCATGGGCAGGACATCTCGTTTGGTCATGAAGTAATTCATCATTAAAAAGACGGATTTCTTTATCTCTCCTGAGTACCGAGAACCGCCAATAATCACTAATCTTTTTTGTAAATGAACTACGATAAAGGCTTCACTACGAATATTATCCTTTTCGGGATCTCCGTGTAATCCTGGCACAGCAATGACGGTAAAATCTGCTTGATGGTTGTTTAATTCTTCCGATGAAGGTCGAATAAATAATTGATGCACAAAGAGGTTTTGTGAGGCTAATTCATTAATAATGCGAACCCCACACCGATAATTGGTATCGGCCCCGACATAACCATCAAAAAGATAGATGTCTCTTCCTTGTAAATAGGCAAGAACCTTTTCATATAATTGGTTAAATTTGGCTTCGGAAATGGGAACATTATGTTGATTCCAGTCAATTTCTTCCTCACTACTGGACTCTTTAACAATAAAGCGATCTTTAGGAGAACGACCCGTATATTGACCAGTTTCTACTAATAACGCACCATTATCTACTAGGGTTCCTTCTCCCCTAATTAAAGCGTGTTCAACTAATTGGGCAACCGGTAAATTGCGATAAACTCGACCGATATTATGAATTCCTAATTTTTCTAAGTCATAGGTGGGACGAATGATGGCTTCTTCGCTATCTTTTTCTAAGGTAGTATTGCCTAGATAATTGGCTTGAGGAGAAAGAAAGGAATTAGATTGAGAGGGATGAAAAAAAGCTGTTGTTTGAGTGCCAAGATTAACCATGTTTGAAACTCCGATTTTCTATCAATGTTGAGTTTCAACTTCTCTCAATGGAAGGTGTGTTAATCTTTGGGTTCTCAGTTATGTTTAGGTTTTGTTGAACTCACTTCCCATTGACAAAAGATGAGTTAACAGAAAAAGGGGATTCAACCATCGTTTTCTGTCTTACCTATAGTTTACTGGATCAATTTCGATTAGATTTTTTAACTGTTACAAAAATTAACTATTTGCTCGATTTAATTCTTTCTATTTATTCATTTTGGGTAAACTTTTTAAGGGGATTGGGTTCCATATTTTTCGGCTGTTGCCTAGGAACAATCGTAAGATAAGGCTCTAATAAATTATCATCAACCCACCCTGAATAATACTTAACATCCGTAGAATTTTTTGTGAGGTTGATTAACTCTAAATCTCCTCTGATGGCATAAATTTCAGGTCGTTGTTTTTCCGGGTTTTTCCAGCTACTAATACCCCCCGGTCCTCCCCCAAAATAATTTAATAATACCCCATCAAACGGACGAATAAACTTATTGCCATTCCATAACCAATCTTTCCCCGGCCAATAAACCATGGCTTCCCACGAATGGACTTTATAGTCTTTATTATAGATTTCTTTCCAAGCCATTGCCCCTTTATCCTCTAAAGTCACTGAAAAAGCAGAATTATAAACAACTTCATAACGGCCTTTTTCTCCTCCATAATCTTGAGGAGACCACCATAAAACCTCAATATTTTTGTTGTTTTCCTCAGCATTGATAGTGGTTTCTGAGCTAGAATTTAATAAGCTAGGATAAAGGTTTAATCCTTCTGAGGGAAGTTCAGCTTCTAACTTAAATTGCCAACATTTCCAACTATCTTCTTGTTCTATTGTTTGCCATTTTATTTGACAGATTCCATTACCAGTTGCTACCCATATATTATCCTTTTCTATCATTAATTTATGGGGAATAATACCAACTAATTCACTATTTCTGGCATGATAAGACTTCAAGGATTGACTATTCAGATTATAAGAAACCAGTCCCATTCCTGGTAAATAAGGGTTCCCTTCTCCACTGGTTTGTGTGGCTAACCACACTATAGTATCAGGATCATTATTACTAATTTTTAAATCATTAATTTGTTGCTTTGCTATCTGAGAAGGCTGAATCATATTAATTTTATTACCTTGAGGATCGTAGTTAACAATGGTAGCAATTCCCCCGTTTCCTTCTCCTTGTTCTGACGAAACTGACCAATAAAATTGATTATTATGAATCACACTAGCGGTAACTTTGGGGACTCCCAATTGAATACCGGCTTCTTGCTTTTTGACCTGTTCTAATGTATATAAAGTCTGTTTTTGTGGCTGTTCTGCTTCTGGCGTGATTAATTCTAAAACAACTTTTTCAGGTTCTACCTCAAAATCAGGAAAGGGATTAGGATCGAGAATCACTCGATATTGATAAGCTTTATCTTGCCAATTAATGGTTTTATAAGGGGGATCAACTAATTCTTGAATCGCGTCTTCGTAATTTTTTGTCGGTTTGTCCTCATGTTGATAATTTCCTCTTTGTGTTATAAAACTTCCATTATCATCACAAAAAATAAAATCATAATCTGGCGTTTGAAACGTTATTATATTCTCAGAAAGTTCAATATTTAAGGTTCTTAACTTCTCAAAAAAGTCTCCCTCATTTTTAACTTTAAACTTAGGGGGTGATGCTGGAGGAGATGGACAATTATTTTCAGCGTTATTTATTCCTTGTTTCGAGTTAATACAACCTAGAAAAAACCAGGTTAAACTTAACAGGGTAATCATCAATTTTACACTCATAGAAAACACACCACCTTAATGAAATTAAATGTTAAACCTTTCTCAGATTCTCTAAATATTTGACCCATTTAGCTGCTAAATCAATTTCCGTAAAAGGAATTTTAATTGAACCTTGATCTTGATGGCTAAAATTAAACTGTATAACCGGTTTACCTTTATTAGGTAAGTTCCCTAAATCAACAGATTTATCATTGACTAATAAGTCTATTTTGTCAACATCGGTTAACAAAAATTTAGGTAAAGTATCAGGAATAGAACGACCGGGCTTTCCCCAAGTAATTTCTTTCCCTTTAACACCAATGATGGCATAAATATCATACTTAGCTTGATCAAAATTTTCGGCCCATTGACGATAAGCTTCTAACTTTTGATATTCATTCCAACCACTCCAAGCTAAAATAAAAAAAACCACTAATAAAGATAACCAAAAGAGACCCCTTGCCATGATTTAACTTCCTAAAAATGCAATCACTATTATTTTATAGTAAACCGATGAAGACTTCATACAATAGGGGGTATCAATAAGACCTCAAATTATGGTAAATAAAAACAGTGAAAATGATCATTCATCCTCATCCTTAAAGTTAATGAAATTAAAACAAAGTTTTTGGTCTGATGTCCGATCGCGACTGAAACATTGGTGCAAAAAAACCATCGTCGCTATGATAGTAATGACCCTATCTATCAATTTATGTGGGGCAACGCCCAATCCATTCGCTACAGATTCGGTATTAATTAGCGTTTTAGCCCAAGGAAATGCCATTACCGACCCCGAAGCTATTTTAAGGTACGCCTTACCCATTGATAACGAACCCATTCGCAAAGTTCAAGACGCGATCGAAGATATTTCTAATCATCTCAGAGGAAAACGCTGGCCCCCCATCGTCAAAGATGTGAAACGGGCCTCGTTTGTTCTCACGTTACGCAGCGATGACATTCTCAAAGGGGTAAACAGTGATCGCCAACCCCAAGCCGAAACCCTTTTAGAGAATATTAAAACAGGGGTCAGAGAACTGCAAGAAGCGGTGGAAAATAAAGATAAAGAACAGGTTTGGCTTAAAAGACGCTATGTTCTCGATAATATTGGTGAAATTGAAAGCTTGATGGTGGAAGGCTTTCCCTTTGACATCCCTGAAGAATACGCCGACTTACCCCAGTTAAAAGGACGGGCCACCGTCGAAATAGAAACCACTAAAGGGGATCTCACCATTGTGGTTGACGGTTACAATGCACCCATCAACGGAGGAAACTTCGTCGATCTCGTTCAACGGGGTTTTTATGATGGGTTATCCTTTATCGATCTAGAAGATAGTTTTGCTATACAAACCGGTAATCCTCCAGGGAAAGAAGAAGGGTTTATTGATCCAGAAACAGGAGAATATCGGGCTATTCCCTTAGAAGTACGAGTTAAAGAGGATGAAAAACCCATTTATGGGGCTACTCTCGAAGAAATGGGCATTTATTTACCTGAATTAGTGCTTCCCTTTAACGCTTATGGGGCTGTGGCCTTAGCCCGTCCCAGTTTAGATCCCAATGGGGGATCATCACAATTTTTCTTCTTTAAATTCGACAGCGAATTGACCCCTCCTGGCTTTAATTTAATGGATGGTCGTTATTCTGTTTTTGGCTATCTAGTTGAGGGTAAAGATGTGTTAGAAGACCTTACCAAAAAAGATAAAATTATCTCAGCCAAAGTGATCGATGGTCTAGATAACTTAGTTGAACCGAAAAATAGTTAATCTACAATCCTATTTCATTAGAAAAACCTCCTACATTTAAGGAGGTTTTTTATTAACCCTAAACCATAAATAAAGTATCTTGAGAAGGATGACAAAAAAGATGATTAAGAAAGAAATCTACAGTTTTTTGTCTCAATAATCCTTGACTAACGGCAATTTCTCCAAACTTCATCTTAAGGTCTTGTTGTAAATCTAAGATATTTTCAATATCTTCTTGATCTAATAATGCAGCTTGTTTTAAATATTCACCGATGGGATATTTTGCCCCTTGTTGTAAACAGTTTGCCCATTCTTCTGCAAAAAAATTAACGGTTTCTTGTTTTAACCAACCCCTCAATGCTAAAATTTCACCAATTTTTTGATGTTTATAGTCTTGTTTATCTCTTAATGCTGTCTGTAATTGTGCGTCTGTAATTAAATCAGCATCCCGTAACACCTCTCCTAATAAAGGATTCCAATAGGTTTGAGGAATAACAATATGAGGAGCAGAAATGATGATATTATATGTCAGTTTCATCGAAGATTTGTCACATCAATCTAAATTAAAAAGTTTTCAACCTATGATATTTCGGCCTTGTTCTTATGGCTGTGATCTCAATTACAAGAAATTACTGATCACTGATAACTGTTCACTGATCACTGAAAATAGATAACTGTTCTTCTCCCGTTTTCCCTAAATGTTGATAAGCAGTAGGGGTTACCACTCTTCCTCTGGGAGTCCGGTTAAGATAACCAATTTGTAATAAATAGGGTTCATACACTTCTTCAATGGTTTTTGCGTCTTCCCCTGTGGCGGCTGCTACGGCTTCGAGTCCCACCGGTCCCCCGTTAAACTGGGTGATCATGGTGTCTAAAATAAGGCGATCGGTCCAGTCTAACCCTTGAGGATCAACTTGATAAATATCTAAGGCTTGGGCTGCTAATTCTTGGGTAATGGTGTCAAATTTTTTGACTTGTATATAATCTCTCACTCTTCTTAGTAAACGGTTGGCAATACGAGGGGTTCCCCTGGACCTGCGACCAATTTCTAAGGCCCCTGGTTCAGTAATCGAAGTTTTTAATAATTTAGCCGTTCGTTTAATAATTAAGGCTAATTCTTCGGGTTCATAGAACTTTAACCGTTGAATGAGGCCAAAGCGATCGCGTAAAGGAGAGGTTAAAGCTCCCACTTTGGTGGTTGCGCCTACTAAAGTAAATCTAGGTAGGGGAATACGACGGGTTCTGGCGGCTTGCCCTTTCCCGATGGTAATCTCCAGGCGATAATCTTCCATGGCAGGATAGAGCAATTCTTCGGTTAAACGGTTCAATCGATGAATTTCATCAATAAAGAGGATATCCCCTGGTTTTAAGTTAACCAACAGTCCTGTAATATCTCTGGGTCGTTCTAAAGCCGGGGCGGCCGTAATTTTACAATTGACCCCCATTGCTGAGGCTAAAATCAAGGAAATGGTGGTTTTTCCCAGGCCAGGGGGTCCGTAAAGTAGAAGATGATCCATCGGTTCATTGCGAGTTTTGGCCGCTTCGATGACAATGGATAAAACCGCTTTAAGGTCTTGTTGTCCTATATATTCATCAAAGGAATGGGGACGGATACTCTCTTCTAAATTATCTTTTTCTTGAGTGGTTGGTTGGGTGATGAGCAGTTCCTTGTCATTGGTATCATGGCTGGTGTTGCGTTGCTGAGGATTTTGATTGCGTTTAATAGCCATTGGCTTCAACCGATCATTTGTTTTATCAAAAAATCAAGGGTCTAACACCCCGTCCGTCTTGATGCAGTCGCTCCTTGCTGGGAACCACCAAGACCGCGCTGCATCGCTTTAGGATGTAATGTGCTATTCTAGCACCATACGGGAGGGCATCCCGAAATTTACGCCTTGGGAGATATGAATAAATAAGACCAGTAATGGCACGTTCAGCCCAGGAAGCTTCTCGCCTAACAGCAGAAGTATGTCACCTTACAAGGTCTCGCAACTATCCAGTTAGCTTTCTTGAGTTAAATTCCGCTTGGGATCGCCTAATTTGACCGGTTGGGTGGCTTTCACTGGAGATACAACTGGGGTTAAGTTCCAATGATTGGCTAACTTTTGTAACAAGCGGTCCTGTTCGACGCGGAAACGATCAACATTTGGCCCATGATTAATAATGGCAAACCATACTGGCCCCCGTTCTTTGGTGGGGATAACCCCGGCTAAAGCACTGACTTGGGCTAAGGTTCCCGTTTTAACGGCAACACCATCGGGCAGATTTCGCCATTGAACTGTTCCGGTGGTATCTCTTCCCCCCATGGGAAATAAGTCGGCCACACTTAAGGGATTATCTTGTAATTTTTCTTCGATGGCTTTTAACATTCCGACTGAGGCCCGAGGAGAAATCCGATTTTCGACCCCTAACCCCGATCCATTGATCAATTGGACTTCTTGAGAATCCACTTTAGCTGCTTTAGCGGCCATTTCTGAGACAACCGCAGCCCCACCCACCGAGTCAGCAATCATCTCGGACATGACATTATTACTATAAATATTCATTTGTTTGAGGAGTTCAGCCATGGTTAAGGATTGATGGGTGAGCAAGGTTTTCGCCGTTTCAGGCACCTGATTTTCAACTTTGACCGTTCCTTGAATGGTAATTTGCGGTTTGGGGGTGTTGGGGGGTAACTTTTGATATTGCTGTTGAATGATAGGAGTCCAACGACGAGAATTAAAGGCCAGTTGTAAGAGTTGTCCAGAGGTTTGGCGATCGCTTTTAAAGTTCATGGCAAAATTATCTACAATAATCAGGTTGCCGGTGACTTCTTTTATCCCCAGTTCATTGAGTTTGTTGCCTACGGCGATCGCTTCTTCCCAGACAAATAAGGGATCTCCGCTTCCTTTGATGATTAAATCCCCTTTCAAGACTCCATTTTCTAGGGTTCCAAGGGTTAAAAATTGGGTCTCAAAACGATGTTCGGTTCCCCAGATTTCTAAGGCAGCTAATGAGGTGGCAATTTTAGTTAAAGAGGCGGCCGATAAAGGGTTTTTGCCTGATGATCCCCTAAATAAGCCCAGTCTGATTGCAGCCAAATTCCTTGTTTATCAGTAGAAACCCCTAAAGAAGCTAAATTTTTCAAATAATCACCGATAATCCTTTCTACCACGGGATCAGATTGGGTGGGAACATCAAACACTTTTGCCTCTTGCCAAGCGACGATGGGAACGACTTCGATAGATGGGGGTGTTTTTCCTAACAGGTTTGCTAAAGTGAAAGCTAATAAGTCCAACATTTTTCAACCTCCTCACATACTAAAATCTAATAGATATTTTAGGCTTTATTCTGTTTATTTAGTTATTTATTTTAACCTAAGATCAAAGTCAGGTAATTTGAGAAAACCGAGTCAATGTTAAGTTAAAAACAACAGAACTCCGAACTCCGAACCCCTAACTCCGAACTCGGCTGATTTTACCCTTTAACGGCTCCTGCAGTTAATCCTTCCACAATTCTTCTCTGGAAGAATAAGACTAATAACACCAGGGGAAAAGTTCCTAAAACCGTGGCCGCTGCAATGGGTCCATAGGGAATTTCAAAGATGGTGGCTCCTCCAATTTGAGCGGTGGCCACGGGTATGGTTTTCATGGTTTCACGGGTAATAAAAGTGAGGGCAAAAATGTATTCATTCCAAGCAAAAATAAAGGTTAAAATTCCCGTTGTCACTAAGGCCGGAAGGGTCATGGGTAATAGGATTTGTAGTAGCATGGGAATCATTTTATAACCGTCCACCCGGGCCGCATCTTCTAAGTCTTTGGGCAGTTGTTCAAAGAAACTACGCATCACTAAAATAGTCAAGGGTAAATTAATTCCTGTATAGGGAATAATTAAGGCTAAATAGTTATTACCCAATCCAAATAATTTGATCACTTCTAATAGGCCTAAAAATAATAAAACATAGGGAAATAAAGAAACAATTAAAACTAACCCTAAAATAATGTTTTTTCCAGGAATTTTTAATCTGGCTAATACGTAAGCAGCCGGGGAACCAATCACTAAGCAAATTGCTGTCGAAACAATAGAAACTAAGGCACTATTAAAAATATAAAGTCCAAAGGGTCGACGGCGAAATAGTTCAATATAATGTTCAAAGGTGATAGTTTTAGGAATATAAACATTAGGAATCGCCGAAATCGCTTCATTGGTTTTAATGGAGGTGAGAATCTGCCAGATAATGGGAGCGATAAAAAAGATAACCACAAAGAAAACACCGAGATAAAGAATTATTTTTTTTTGATTCATCATTAAACCTCCTAGACATTAAGATAATTACCCAGTTATGAGCCATTAAAATAAGCTTCCTTGTCCACTTTTTCTAACTTGATTTAATAATAAGGCCGTTAAAGCAACCGCAGCAATTAATAATAGAAAGGTAATCACCACCAAGGCCGCCCCATAACCAAAGTCTAAGTATCTCATCACCGTTGAATAAATATAAATAGAAACGGTTTCCGTTGCCCCGGCTGGACCCCCTCCTGTCATTACTTGAACCAGGTCAAAAATACCGAACGCTTGGGCAAATCTAAACAATAAAGCAATTAAAACTTGCGGCATAATTAAGGGTAAAGTTATTTGATAAAAACTCTGCCAGGGGCTAGCCCCATCGAGGGAGTGGGCCTCATATAAATCTTTGGGAATGGATTGTAAACCGGCTAATAAAATAATGCTAATAAAGGGGGTGGTTTTCCAAACATCTGCCACAATTAACGCTATCATTGCTAAAGTGGGATCACCTAACCAATTAATTTCTACATTGATGATGCCTAACCGTTGTAAAATATCATTAACTACCCCATATTGATCATTAAAAATCCAAGCCCAAGCTAACCCCATAATGGCAGTGGGTAATGCCCAAGGAATCATAGAAATAGTTCTCACTGTCCCTCGACCAAAAAAGGCTTGATTTAAGACTAAAGCCACCACCATTCCTAACACTAATTCGAGAAAAACACTGACCCCTGTAAATACCCAAGTATTCCACATGGATTGCCAAAAACGGCCATCTCCTGCCATACGAATATAGTTAGTCAACCCTGAAAAAACCGGTTGTAATTGAGTTCCTAAATTTTCAGTGAATAAACTTAACCAAAAAGCCCGTCCAATGGGATAAGCAAACACAAAAGCCAGTACCGCTAAGGCCGGAATCAACATTAACCAACCTGTTTTATTTTCTTCCTTCATTCATCTCAGTTTCACTGACAACAGTTGCATCTTAACGGAATCCCTCAATTTTGACTAGGGTTTTCTTGAATCATGGATCATTAATCATTAACTAATAATAAATCATTATTAATTAACGAGTTTTTGTGTGTAACAGTCTGTCATCAGACATCAAAATATGTCACGATAGAAATAGAATTAGTTTAATCAACGATATGGGAACGATTCGATTAATGCACGCTAAGTTGCACCGAGTACAGGTGAGTGAAGCGAATATCGATTATGTCGGTAGTATCACGATCGATCCAATCTTACTGGATAAAGTCGGCATCTTGCCCTCGAAGAAGTAGATATTGTGAACTTAAATAACGGTAATCGATTTTCTACCTACGTGATCCCAGGAGAAGCAGGAAAAGGGGAGATTTGTCCCAATGGTGGGGCGGCTTTATTGTGTCAACCAGGAGATTTATTGATTATTTATGCCTATGAAAACTGCGATCGCCAAGAAGTGTTACAAAAGGGTCACACAGCAAGGGTAATTGTAGCCAATGAACACAACGAAATTGAAGACTTCCTCATTCAAACCTTAGTTCCCTGTGAAGATGGTGAAAAAGTGGAATTTCATAATACCCAAAAGAATTGTGAGCGAGAAATAGCCACCTTCTTTTAAAGGGTGGCAGTGGAGCGAACGGAGGTTTTAACCTCCCGTATCCAATCTAAGTTTATCGATGCACTCTTCCAAAACTTGTGTCATAGTCTTATCTTTTTGTTGTGCATAAAGTCTTAGTTTAGCTAATCTTTTATCACTTAATCTAATTGTAAAGTTTTTCTTGACCATATTGGCAATGCCATTGCAAAACGCTATAATCATAACATGAATTACCAAACTCAGAAAATCTTATTAACAGGTAATATAGATGATGAGGCTCACGCTTACCTTTTATGGTGTTGTGAGCAATCAAATAAACTATATAACTCTGTTTTATTTTCAATTCGTCAAGATTACTTTGAAAACTGTAATTACAAAACTTGGTTTGATAACAATGATAATTACAGAAGAAGTCCTCGTTTAAGACGGATTAAAGTTAGTTATGCTCAATTATGTAAAGATTTTAAAGATAACGTCCATTATCAGGCAATAGGAGGTCAACAAGGACAACAGACTATTAAGTCAGTAGTAGAAGCCATAAAAGGATATAACAAGCTTTTACCAATGTGGTTTAATGGAGAATTAAAAGACAAACCTAAAATCCCTAATTATCGCAAAAAAGGGCTTTATCAAGTTGCTTTTACTTCTCAAAACATTCGTTATGAACCACAGATCAGAATTGTCATTTGCCTATCGCCAATTCTCAAAGAAAAGAATTAGAAAACCCATCAGTTATTATTCCTAGTGGAGCTAATTTTCAATTCTTAGATATAGCAGAGATAAGAATTGTTCCTCAAAATGGTAAATTATGGGCAGAATATGTCTATAAAACTCAGTTGGTCAAAGCTTCTAACCTTGATTATCTCATGCTCTTGCCATTGATCATGGGGGTTGACAATTGGCTTAGTTCTGTAACAACCAAAGGTAAATCTTTTATTGTCAATGGTAGAAGAATTAAGTCAATTAATCAGAGATATAATCGCTTTGTCGCTAAGTATAAACAGGGAAAATCCCAAGATTACTGGGATGATAAATTAGAGCAGGTCACTCACAGGCGTAACTGTCAAATGAGAGACGCTATTAATAAAGCAGCAAGGTTTGTCATTAATTACTGCTTAAAACATCAAATTGGTAACATTGTTTTTGGTTGGAATGATAGACAAAAAGAGTCAATTAATATAGGGAAAACTAATAATCAAAACTTTGTACAAATTCCAACGGCAAGACTTAAAAATCGTATTCAACAATTAGCTGAATCAGTAGGAATTATCTTTACTGAAATTGATGAAGCGTATAGCTCAAAAGCCAGTTTCCTTGATGATGATTTAGTCCCGAATTATGGTGAAAAACCCAAAGGGTATAAGTTTTCAGGGAAACGATTTAAGCGTGGATTATATAAAACAGCTAAAGGCTGGTTAGTAAACGCTGATATTCAGGCAGCAGCAAATCTGTTAAAAAAGGTAGCCACACAGCTAGGAATAAACCTAGCCAGGGTGGTTAAGGAATGTTTGACTGTTCCTAAACGCTATGAGCTTGATGGACTATCTCGATCATATCGTAAGCAAGCGGAAATGTGGCTTCAGCCCATTGAAGCTTAACCGCTTAGAATCCAGGCGTTTTTAAACCTGGAGAAGTCATTCTATGATTGATACTATACTAGAAGCAGTCAGAGATAGTTAATATGAGTGATAACAATGAGATGTTAAAAGCAGTTATTTTTGATTTTAATGGGGTGATTATTAATGATGAAGATATTCATCACGAATTGATCAATGATATTTTATTAGGAGAAAACTTACGTCCTGATGCTTCGGAATATCAAGACTTGTGTTTAGGGAGAAGCGATCGCGCTTGTTTATTAGATGTTTTATCCCGTCGCGGAAGAATGGTATCTGATGAGTATTTAGATAATTTAATTGAAGCCAAAACTACCGCTTATCGTCAAAAAATAGAGGCTTTAGATGAACTTCCTATTTTATCCCGAATTAAAAGATTTTTTAACCCATTTACAACAGCATAATTTAAGAATTGGATTAGTCACCGGTACCATCGCATCTGAGGTTAAATTTATTTTAGAAAAAGCGGATATCTTAAACTATTTTGAGGTGATTGTTGGCGGTGATGAAATTCCTAGAAGTAAACCAGAACCGGACGGTTATTTATTAGCGGTTGAAAGGTTTAATGAATTAGATAATACCTTAGAATTAACCCCCGAAAGTTGTTTAGTCATTGAAGATACACCAGCAGGAATTGAAGCAGCAAAACGGGCTAAAATGCAAGTGGTAGGAATTGCAAATACTTATCCTTATCACTTTATGCAAAGACTCTCTAATTGGGCGATCGATTATTTTTCGGATTTAGATATAGAAAGAGTAGAAAAAAAGTTTAACACTATAATTAAGTAAAATGGCGAACCCATTGACGAAAATCTCGCAGGGTTTTTGTTTCACCATCCCTTAAACTTTGTTGAAGAAAGGGTATAAGTTGCGACAATTCTAACCAAGAAAATGTTAAACTATATTTAGATTCTTCATAATATTGACTATCATTATTGAGAACAAAACCCGTTAAATTATTTCCATTGTATCGCCAAATCTCAGTAACGCCTAAAACAGCATAATGGGTAACTTATTGAGAGAACTATTACTCATATCAATTTCTAGAATTAAATCAGGTG
>NZ_PRLH01000098.1 GCF_003013815.1 Cyanothece sp. BG0011
CCAAAACTTGTGTCATAGTCTTATCTTTTTTGTTGTGCATAAAGTCTTAGTTTAGCTAATCTTTTATCACTTAATCTAATTGTAAAGTTTTTCTTGACCATATTGGCAATGCCATTGCAAAACGCTATAATCATAACATGAATTACCAAACTCAAGAAAATCTTATTAACAGGTAATATAGATGATGAGGCTCACGCTTACCTTTTTATGGTGTTGTGAGCAATCAAATAAACTATATAACTCTGTTTTATTTTCAATTCGTCAAGATTACTTTGAAAACTGTAATTACAAAACTTGGTTTGATAACAATGATAATTACAGAAGAAGTCCTCGTTTAAGACGGATTAAAGTTAGTTATGCTCAATTATGTAAAGATTTTAAAGATAACGTCCATTATCAGGCAATAGGAGGTCAACAAGGACAACAGACTATTAAGTCAGTAGTAGAAGCCATAAAAGGATATAACAAGCTTTTACCAATGTGGTTTAATGGAGAATTAAAAGACAAACCTAAAATCCCTAATTATCGCAAAAAAAGGGCTTTATCAAGTTGCTTTTACTTCTCAAAACATTCGTTATGAACCACAGATCAGAATTTGTCATTTGCCTATCGCCAATTCTCAAAGAAAAGAATTAGAAAACCCATCAGTTATTATTCCTAGTGGAGCTAATTTTCAATTCTTAGATATAGCAGAGATAAGAAATTGTTCCTCAAAATGGTAAATTATGGGCAGAATATGTCTATAAAACTCAGTTGGTCAAAGCTTCTAACCTTGATTATTCTCATGCTCTTGCCATTGATCATGGGGTTGACAATTGGCTTAGTTCTGTAACAACCAAAGGTAAATCTTTTATTGTCAATGGTAGAAGAATTAAGTCAATTAATCAGAGATATAATCGCTTTGTCGCTAAGTATAAACAGGGAAAATCCCAAGATTACTGGGATGATAAATTAGAGCAGGTCACTCACAGGCGTAACTGTCAAATGAGAGACGCTATTAATAAAGCAGCAAGGTTTGTCATTAATTACTGCTTAAAACATCAAATTGGTAACATTGTTTTTGGTTGGAATGATAGACAAAAAGAGTCAATTAATATAGGGAAAACTAATAATCAAAACTTTGTACAAATTCCAACGGCAAGACTTAAAAATCGTATTCAACAATTAGCTGAATCAGTAGGAATTATCTTTACTGAAATTGATGAAGCGTATAGCTCAAAAGCCAGTTTCCTTGATGATGATTTAGTCCCGAATTATGGTGAAAAACCCAAAGGGTATAAGTTTTCAGGGAAACGATTTAAGCGTGGATTATATAAAACAGCTAAAGGCTGGTTAGTAAACGCTGATATTCAGGCAGCAGCAAATCTGTTAAAAAAAGGTAGCCACACAGCTAGGAATAAACCTAGCCAGGGTGGTTAAGGAATGTTTGACTGTTCCTAAACGCTATGAGCTTGATGGACTATCTCGATCATATCGTAAGCAAGCGGAAATGTGGCTTCAGCCCATTGAAGCTTAACCGCTTAGAATCCAGGCGTTTTTAAACCCTGGAGAAGTCAATTCTATGATTGATACTATACTAGAAAGCAGTCAGAGATAGTTAATATGAGTGATAACAATGAGATGTTAAAAGCAGTTATTTTTGATTTTAATGGGGTGATTATTAATGATGAAGATATTCATCACGAATTGATCAATGATATTTTATTAGGAGAAAACTTACGTCCTGATGCTTCGGAATATCAAGACTTGTGTTTAGGGAGAAGCGATCGCGCTTGTTTATTAGATGTTTTATCCCGTCGCGGAAGAATGGTATCTGATGAGTATTTAGATAATTTAATTGAAGCCAAAACTACCGCTTATCGTCAAAAAATAGAGGCTTTAGATGAACTTCCTATTTATCCCGAATTAAAAGATTTTTTAACCCATTTACAACAGCATAATTTAAGAATTGGATTAGTCACCGGTACCATCGCATCTGAGGTTAAATTTATTTTAGAAAAAGCGGATATCTTAAACTATTTTGAGGTGATTGTTGGCGGTGATGAAATTCCTAGAAGTAAACCAGAACCGGACGGTTATTTATTAGCGGTTGAAAGGTTTAATGAATTAGATAATACCTTAGAATTAACCCCCGAAAGTTGTTTAGTCATTGAAGATACACCAGCAGGAATTGAAGCAGCAAAACGGGCTAAAATGCAAGTGGTAGGAATTGCAAATACTTATCCTTATCACTTTATGCAAAGACTCTCTAATTGGGCGATCGATTATTTTTCGGATTTAGATATAGAAAGAGTAGAAAAAAGTTTAACACTATAATTAAGTAAAATGGCGAACCCATTGACGAAAATCTCGCAGGGTTTTTGTTTCACCATCCCTTAAACTTTGTTGAAGAAAGGGTATAAGTTGCGACAATTCTAACCAAGAAAATGTTAAACTATATTTAGATTCTTCATAATATTGACTATCATTATTGAGAACAAAACCCGTTAAATTATTTCCATTGTATCGCCAAATCTCAGTAACGCCTAAAACAGCATAAATGGGTAACTTATTGAGAGAACTATTACTCATATCAATTTCTAGAATTAAATCAGGTGGTGGATCAAAATCTAGTCTAATATCCTGTTTATGTCTTACAAGGGGTTCATTTTTGAGATAATAACAAGCATCCGGTTCAACTCCTTTTTTTATGGTCTCTTTTTTTAACGTCAGTGACCCCATTTTTTTGATATTTAAGTTCATTTCATCAGCAATAATTGCAATTAAATCAGAAATAAAACATTTACTATGTTCATGTTCTCCTAATGGGGTCATAATTTCTAGCATTCCTTCATTATAGGCTAAAAGACTTGAACGATTATTACCTAATTCTTGGAGAAGTTGCTGAAAGGTTTCCCAGGTTATCTGATTAAGAATGACTCGATTTTCAGGAATAGTTACGGGGACTGTTTGTATCATAAGACATGAGGGGAAAAATAACCTACTTATCTATTTTACATTTATTATGGAGGTAGATTGATAATAATAGCATAGAGGATAAGATAAAAATGACTGATTCTATTTCTCAAGAGCAAGCTCAAGCTATATTAAGATGGTTAAATAATAATCGTGAGAGGGTTCTTGATTTATATAAGGATCAATATATTGCTTATAATGAAAAGGGTATAGTTGCTCATGGTGAAAAGTTACAACCTGTTTTAGAAGAAGCAGAAGCAACTCATCAAACTTTTGTTATTTATTTGGTTCCTCGCAAGCATTATTCAATCCAAATTTTACCGATTCAATTTCGTTCTGTCGTTCGTCATAATTGGCAACCCAACTATTTAGTAAAATCAAAACATAATCAAATTAAAATTAAGACAACTATGTTAGTTGATTCTGGGGCAGAAGTTAGCTTAATATCGTATAAAATGGGTCAAGATTTAGGTTATCAATTAGCAGATGCAGAGTCGATTTTAGTCGCTGAAACCATTGGAGGAAATGTAGAATATGTTTTGCGTAATGTAGAACTCACCATTGATCATCATCAATTAATTGCACCTGTTGCTTGGTTACAAACACCAACGGATACAGAACAATCATTATTAGGGAGAGAAGTTATTTTTGATAAGTTTAATATTGAATTTAGACAAGCAGAAGAAAAAATCATTTTTACATGGCGAGATAATAAAATATAAGGTGGGCAATACTAATTCATGAGAGATATGATCAAAAATTCAATATTATTTCCTACCAAGATGAAAATTGAGTTATTTTTCTAATTTGTCCACCCTACAAACTAGGACAAGATAGAGATGACTAATTTTATTAAATTTCATTAAACTTCTAATATTATTAGAATTATCAGTTAAGATTTATGATAAGACTCATGGTAAAAGTTAGGTATTTAAAAATAAGGATTAATATAGAGATGTAAAGAATAATAATAATTATGTCACAAAATATCAAAATAAATTGATTAATGTAACAGTCATAACGTTGGTATCATTTTTGACTTAATAAAGTGAGTTATTGATCATAGAGTTAAAACAGAACTTGAGTCATTGAAAAAGAAATCAGAACAGGCAAATCAGGAAAAAAGTTGTTGAATTATTAATACCAATTCTGTGAAATAGAGCCGAAATGGAGTAAAGAACTCCTGGCTAGGAAACTCCTGATTTAAGAATATTTCGTTAATTTTTGAAGGAGCTAATCAAATTGGAGAGTCAACATCGTGAGAAAATTAATTCAAAATTAAAGCTTCGAGCCTTCAAAATTAATAACATTATTAATTGGATGGCAGCAGGGTTGAGAAATGACCAGATCAAAGTTCAGGCTAGAAATTTCTGGAAATTATCAGAACTTCAATTTGACGTTCTCCTTAGACAAGCTAAAGAACAACTTAAAGAGGATCTTCCTTGTACGCGCGAAGAAAGATTAACAGCTTTATTTGCCCAGGCTCATTTAATTTGTCAGGATACTAGGGACTCCCAAGAGTCTCTTATGGTTTTAGACGGGATTACCCTCGAAATAGAATTGCTATTAGAATCGAAGCCTATTTATGAGTTCCCTCATTAAATTCTTAAATTCAGCAATTCTCATTAATGAGCATGATTACTAAGCCAAAATAGAATGTATTGATAATATGCCCAAAATTATTCGAGAATTTAACACATTAATTAAACTTCTGACTTCTGACTTCTGACTTCTGACTTCATTAAACTTCTCCCCCAATCACTACATCTTTAATTCTTAAACTCGGTCCTCCACAACCCACAGCTAAACCACTTTGTCCCCCTTTACCACAACCTCCTGATTCATCCCAATAAAAATCATCTCCGATGCCTTCAATATTTGCCAAAGTTTTAAACACATTCCCCGATAAAGTAACATCTCTTACCGGTTCACAAATCTGGCCATTTCTTATCATCCAAGCTTCACCGGCACTAAAGGTAAACATCTCACCATTAGTCATTCCCCCTAACCAATTTTTCGCATAAACCCCTTCTTTTATTCCTGAAAATAAATCCTTAACGGGCGTATTTCCTCGTTCAATCCATGTATTTGTCATACGAACAATTGGAGGATAATGATAATTTAAACAGCGAGCATTTCCTGTGGGTTTCTCCTCTAATTTTCCTGCAGTTTCACGGGAATGTAAACGCCCTACCATCACACCATCTTTGATTAATTGGGTAGTGGTTGCAGGTACCCCTTCATCATCATAATAATAACTACCTCGATGACCTTCTGGGGCAGCCCCGTCAAAAATTTGTAGGGTATCGGGGCCGAATTTTCGCCCGAAACTCATAACCTCCAAAAAATCAGGGTTTTCGTATAACATATCCGCTTCTGAGAGGTGGCCAAATGCCTCATGAACGAACAACCCTGTTAAAATGGGGTCGATCACTACTGTATAGCGATCGCCTTTTACGGGGGGCAAAACCAAGGCATTGACAGCACGTTTGGCCGCCCCTTCTACCTGTTCATCCAGTCCCAACAGATCATCATAACCGCGCCGTGATCCAGTGGTTTCTCGTCCCGTTTGTACCGTGTCCCCATTTCTCGCAGTGGCCGAAAAACGCATTTCAAGATCCGCCCAAGATTGCTCAATTAATGTCCCTTCTGAGGTGGCTAAAATGATGCTCTGGTTGCTGTCTCCATAGCGCACGACGGTGGTGGTAATTTGGTCGTTTAACCCCCGTAGAATGGCGTTGTAGTGGTCACACAGTGCCTTTTTTTCGGCCAGGGGAACTTGTCTGGGATCTCGTCCGGTTAAGGGTAAATGACAAGTGGTTTGGATAGGTGCAATGTCAGCTAAAATCGTCTCGTCATCCCCGATAATTTTAGCTGAGGCGATCGCTTCTTCAATGCGTTGGGGTAAGGTGGATAATTGGTTAAACGTCGCAAACCCCCATCCCCCTTTATAACAGGCTCTAACTTGTCCTCCTGTAGAAATGCCTTCACTGAGGGTGTCTATCTTGTCTCCTCGTAGCATGATGCTGGTGCCTTGGGAGGTTTCGAGGCGAATGGCTAAATAGTCAACGCGATCGCGGTTTTTAGCGATTAAATCAGTCAAAATGTTTTTATACTCAGCAAGATTAGTCATAAATTTAGAGATAGAAATTTTATATTAGTTTAATGCTCGAATCTACGCTTCTCCTGCATGATAGGAACTCCGAACCAATGGACCGGAACGAACATGAGAGAAACCGAGAGAACGAGCGATCTCTCCTAAGTTTTCAAATTCTTCAGGGGTCCAATATTTCTGCACTGGAAGATGGGCTAAAGAAGGACGCATATACTGCCCTAAGGTTAGGCGATCGCATTTCACCCGTCTTAAATCCTTTAACGTGGTGATAATTTCTGTTTCTGTTTCCCCGTGACCTAACATTAACCCTGATTTTGTGGGTATAGTTGGGTCGATTTCTTTAACCCATCGTAGCACGTCAAGCGATCGCTCGTATTTTGCCCCTCGTCTCACTGGACCTTGCAGACGTTGCACCGTTTCGAGATTATGGTTGTAGCAAGCCGGTTTTGCCCCTACAACGGTTCTAATTCGTTCTTTTTGACTTTTTTGACCTCCTTTCCCTCCCCAAAAGTCTGGGGTTAAGATTTCTATATCGGTGTGGGGGTTAAGGGTACGAATAGCTCTCATGGTTTTAACGAACCATTGGGATCCACCGTCTTCTAAATCATCTCTGGCAACGGAGGTCAGGACAACGTAGGTTAATCCTAATAATTTAACCGATTCTGCCACTTTTTGGGGTTCGTCGGGGTCTAAGGCCATGGGTGCATGACCTTTATCCACTTGACAAAAAGCACAAGAACGGGTGCAGGTTTGCCCCATTAATAGAAAGGTGGCTGTTTTCTTACTGTAACATTCTCCTCGATTGGGACAACGGCCTTCTTCACAAATGGTATGAATATTACGAGTTTTTATAATTTTTTGAACGGTAGAAAGTTCACTGGCTTTCCCTATGGGTTTTTTTAACCAAGAGGGAATTGGAGTTACATTAATATCATTTCTCAGAGAACTTTTAGCCATTACTTATAAACTTAATTCCAATCACTATTAATTATCTATTATCTATTATAGCTTGTCAATTAGTTGCCTGATAATAATTATATTAATCCCATGTTTCAAATTCTTGCATCCACTGATTAATTAGGGTACTAATTTGACTGCGTCTATTTTCAAAATTAGCAGCCATCCAAATAAAGATTAATCCTAAAAGTAAACCTATCATCCATTTTAACAGAGGATAAGTCAAACTAACAATGACTAATTGATAAAAAACCGTGATAACAAATGTCAGAGTTCCACTAAACAAAAACCCACGAGTTTTTAACCCTAAACCTGCCACAATTAAAGTCAGTCCTAATAACCCTGGAATAATACCAGGTTCTCTATAATATAAAAAGGAAACTGTACATAAAAGTCCTGTTCCGATAAGACGAAGCCAATGTCTGATTAATTTTCCTTCTTCTCTTTGACAATAGGGTTCAAAAACAATAATTGATAACAGAGATAGACACCATATACTCGAATATAATAAGGGGGATAGTTGATCAACTATAAGGATATTTTTATAGATAGCAATATTAAGTAAAACTAAACTGGGATAAAATAAACGGGGTTTAGAGGATAGTTTAGAAAGAATCCCATAGGCAATGGAACTAATCAGCAAAGTAATAAAATTAAAGCTACTTATTACTCCAACTAAGGGTAGTATATAAGCTAATTGATTCCAAGGTCGTTTTGACCATCCCCATTGTCTCCAAGGCAGAGTATAAATTATTATACTTAATAAGGAAAGAATCGAGCCTATGATATTAGATAATAGAACAGAAGGGAAACTTAAAATTCCATAGATTGCGGTTCCTGCTGCTTCTAAGAAGCCTAGATAAACCCAAATTTCTCCTTGTCTTTTATCTAAGAAATTCCGTCCTTCTAAAATAGCATATTGAGTTAAAAATAGACTAGAAGTTAAGCCAATTAATTGTTGTGATTGAACCGGATATAATAAAGATAATCCTAGGGAAATACTGCCTAAAATCCAATGTAAATGAGCAACAATTTTTAACTCTCTGGCAGTTAAATGAAGATAAGAAGATAACCAAGGAGAAGCGAGGCGATAGCCATACATTATTCCTGTTGCTAATGCTGCCATGCTTAAATATTTATCTCCCCAAGATAAGTCTACAATCTGATAAAATAATAGTTCATAAGCAGAATAAGAAATAATAGCAAGGGCTAAATAAAGGAGGGGTTTAAACTGCTGTTTTCTCCGTCCAACCCCGATAATAATTACAGCTAAACCTAGAGAAATTAAACCCGTAAAATGATTAAAGAAATTCCATCTTAATGCGGTTCCTAATGCTCCATATAAAAGCGGTAGAATATGTAAACTACTTAAAAATTGCGTTTTTCCTGTTCTTTTGTGCCACCATTCTCCAATTAATTGAAATAAAATTCCTAAAAGAATATTGATAAAAGCTAATAATATTAAAGACTGACTCACCTTAGTTGTAATATTAATAGTCAATAATTCTAATGTCCATCCCAAGGTATAAAACATCAAATTATTAGGCTGTTTTCTAGTCCGATAAAAAATAGCTAAACATAAAATACCGATACCGATGATGACGGGAATAGAAGGATTAATATAGTTTAAATAAATAGCAATAGAATGTAATGTTAAACTTGTTAACATAACCCCACATAAAATTATTCCCCAGATGTCCACCACTTTGGCATAAATTTTAACTAAAGGTTGGGTTTTTTCTGTTAAATAATTCCCAACTAACCAGAGAATCATTAAAGAAATACTATCGCTGACTATCCAGATAGGAATTATCGGTAAGCTAGTCATTTCTATCACTTTTAAGAGAATAAAAGAACGACAAAGGATAAGCATACCAATTGTTATAAATGCCGTAAAAAAATAAGGTAAAAAATAACTATAAAGAAAGAGTAATAACGTTCCTATTGCTGATGTTATAATTCTCGCTGTTAAAAAATTAGGGGGTAACAACTGTACAATTAAAATGACAATAACACTTGACCATAAAAAAATCTTTTTACCTGTATTTTGCCAACTCCGATAAGCCATACTGATCATAATTATATTAAGGGTGAGCAGCAAAAAAAGATCATTATTTAAAAGATAATTCGTTGATAATCTAAGAATAGAAATCGTTACTACTGTTAATGTACATAAAGTCATTCCCCATAAATCTAAGGCTTTTTTATAATAATTAATGCTAGTCAATTGATAATAGTCAATAAGATGATAAATTAGCCAAAATACAAAAGTAATAATTGATGATAATAATAACCAAGTTAGCCAAAATTGCTCTCCATATTTAATGCCATTATCTTCTATAATAACCACCATTAATCCTAGAAAAAAACCAATGGTAATAAAAGCTACATTAAGCTGTTTAAAAATCTGTGTTTGCACTACCATTAAAATAGTAGCAATGGCTAATTCCACCCATCCCCATGATGATAATGATAAGGCAGGAAGAGGGACAACTGCTAACACTAATACGCTGTACCATAATGGTAATTGATTTCTGATAGATGAGGGTTGCCAACTACGATAAGTTGCACTTCCCATTAAGATAACAGAAGAGATTAAAACATTGGTTGTCGAAGTATAGACTAAAGCAATATCAAATAATCTAATTAAAATAATTAAAGACAAAAAGTAAGCATAACCATCAAAAACTTGACCATAAACAAAAGTCAAGTCTGATGTATTTTCACTCAACACATGACGAATAAACCATAAAAGCAGTGTAATAATAACTCCTGAAAGTATCCATAAAGAAGTTGATAAATTGAGAATATATAAATAGAATAAAATAGATATTAATCCCAAACTAACCGTAATAATAACCGAATATAAATGACGTAAATATCGAGTATTAACAATCATCAAAACCGTTCCCACTATTAACCCTATTAATCTAGTTTCTGGGAAGTAAACCGTTAATGCTTGTGTTAAACCTATCCCAATAATACTTAATTCGCTGGCTAGTTTTCTTTTTGGTAAATACCAAGTTGCGATCGCCGTTAAAAGAGTAGGAACAATTAACCAACTCAAACCCCAAAATGGTGAATTAATCGGTAATTTAAACCACAATAAACCATAAGATATTATGGTTAAAATTAATCCTAGATTCCAAGAATTATTATTGATCAACTTAATAAAAGATTCGTTATTTAAAGTAATTAAAGATAGTAATAATTCACCAATCATTAACCCCAAACATATCAGCGACCAAATATTAACAGAAAGCTCAGGTAAATAATAATTAATTATAGAAGCTAGACTTAATAATAAACTCATATGAGTTAATAATGCTAACGGTTTGATAAAAAAACGTCGATTATGTTTTAATTTATATTGTATTTCGTAAGCTAAAGTTACACTGGATAATATCAAATTAATTGTTCTAATTAAGGGGTTAATTAAACTAACTCCTGTTAAAATAAATCCAAATATAAAAATTAATTGACTACTAAAGTTATAGAGTTTACCTTGATGTGAATCTATAAAAAAATGTCTTCCTAAAACTATAAGTAATAAGAGAGGAAAGAGACCAACACTACTTAAAACAAAAGGATAATTATTCGTGTTAGTAAAATCAATAATATTAGTCCAGACAGTTTGAAGTATTGGTAAACGAATGATTAACCAATGAACTTGTAAACTGATGAGAAAAATTAAGATAAGATCCCGTCGTGAACCAGAGGTTTTTAACCGTTTGCCTAACCAAACTATAGCCAATAAACTAATAGCGATCGCTTGCGCCGGAACCACAAAAACAGATAATAACCATCCCAGAGTTAACGTCGCACTACCCAACCATTTCCAAGGGGTTTTTGGAGGCGATCGCCATCCCATTAACCACCCACATAAACCAATAGCTAAACCCAAGTTAAACACATTCACTTGAGTAACAAAAATAGCCCTAACCAAGAGAATAATTAAAGCATAAATAATAATCCCTTCTGTTAAACTAAAAGGCAAAAATTTATTATTATTATTTTGAGTATTTTTAGGAGAAATTAAAGTAATAATTGTTGTCCCAATAACCCCTATATAAGTGGCCATTATCGGAATTCCTGGTAACGTCCATCCCCAGTGTAAATAAGTTAACCCTAAATGATTGAATAACGGTAAAGAATTAGAGCGAGATTGGGAGTTATTTTTAAAAAAAGTAATCGTTAATAGAGTCAAAGATAGACTGCCTATCAACATTCCGATTAACCCTAAAAAAGTATGCCAGAGGGGAAAACTATCCATGGCCAAAAAATTAATAGGAACTAATAATAAAGTAACAATTCGTAACGCTTGGGTTGTTAATCGTAAATTAGCTTGTTTTCCGGTCCACCAACTCGCTACCCCAAACCCCAATGTATATAACCAGAGGATGCCATATTGTAAAACTGCCGGGAATGTTTCCCACCAACTTGCTGCTATGACTCCCGAAGAAACCACCACCATAAACACCCCTAATAACAGCAACCAAATGACACTTAATTCTGCCATTAAAGATTGAACCATTTGTGCAATGGTGGGGGTATTTCTCCGTCGTTTAGGAACCTTTAAAACCTTAGAGTTAGAAACAGATAAAGAAGGAGTTGAGGGGGGTTTAACAGGGGCGGCCGGTTGCAATACGATCTCAGGAATCTGACAACTTAACTCTTTGTGTGCAATATTTTTAACCTGTTGATTATCCAGTAATCCTAACGTTAACCAACGATCTAATCCTTGTAATACCCTGGGGTTAGTTGCTGAAATGTTAACTGTTAAATTAAATAGTGTCTCTTCAGAAAAAGAATCAACCTCTTGTAAACGTTGTAATTGTTGAATTAAATTACTAATAGTTAGAGTCGTTTTAAAATCAACTTGAAATGAATCATTATTACTGATAAGTCTAGTAGAAACTCTCTGTTCAGAAATTAACCCTAAATCTAGCCAATATTGCCACCCTTCTAATAATTCAGCGATAGCCGTTTTTCGAGTGATTTGAATAGAAATTGAGTGTTCCCTGGGCGATGACATGAAAGAGTCCTAATAGCAGTTTTCAATTGGGTATATGAATATTTTAGTTGAGTTGAGTGAGTCTGAGAGGAGTGGGGAGTAGGGAGTAGGGAGTAGGGTGTAGGGGGCAGGGGAGCAGGGGAGTAGGGAGCAGAGGGAGAACAATGTTAATTTTCTTCCCACACTTCTCACACACACTTACGTTTACTGACATCTTGCACGCCTTACAGAAAAACTCAACAATGTAAGCATTCAGTATTCAGCGTTCAGCAGTCAGTATTATAAGAATATAGCTGAGGTGCAAGATGTGAGTTTACCTATTGCCTATTGCCACCCCCTCTAACTCCCCCTTTTATCGCTTCGCTCGAAGTCAGAAGTAGGAACTTCACACTTCTGACTTCTGACTTCATGAATAGGGGGAGAACCCTTGCCTATTTATCCCCCATTCCCCATTGCCTAGCACGATAGTTAACATTTTAATCCAAAAAAAAACGGGTGAGTTTTACTCACCCTAACACTTGACTTAATCAGATAAAAATACTATGGGGCTAAAGCGTTGCCTCGCAGTAAACTACCGATAGTTTTAGCGGTAATTTTCATTTGTACTAAGGGGTTAGCCGGGACAACAGTTTTATAGAGATAACTATCAAAGGTCATCCGTTGTACATCCTTATCCGCACACATTTCGACAAACGCCTCACGGGTGGCATCGGTACGATAGAATACCCGTTGTAGGATGTCTAATACTAGGTAAGTCATACCATATTGCTTATCCCAACGCTTGAGATAAACTTTTAAATCATCTTCGGTGGGAATGCGCTGACCGGCGTTGCTCATTTCCACGATGGTTTCAGCACACATACGGGCTGATTTAGCAGCGAAATAGATACCTTCCCCAGAAGACTTAGTAACGGTTCCGGCTGCGTCTCCTACGAGGGCCACACGACCCACGACACGACGGGGACGGGGATGTTCGGGGATAGGATGAGCTTCTACTTTAATAATCTCACCCCCTTCGAGTCTGCGGGCTGCACGGGCGCGAATACCGGCTTGTAAGTCTTTGATCAGGGTTTTATTAACCTTCATGGTTCCCGTTCCTACGGCCACATGGTCGTATTTGGGGAATACCCAAGCGTAGAAGTCGGGGGAAACATCTTTCCCGACATACATCTCCGCTAGGTCTTCATAGTAGGCCATTTTGTCCTGGGGTAAGCGGATGCGCTCTTGGAAAGCGATCGCATAGTTATAGTCCCCTGCATCAATGGCTTTGGCAATGCGAGAGTTAGCCCCATCGGCACCGATAACTACATCCACTTGCAGGGTTTTCTTTTCCCCTTGGGCGTTACCGTTGGAATGATCCGCATAATGGAGGGTATAAGCACCGTTGCTTGTTTTAGGAATATCTAGTTGATAAACCGTTCCATTAATCAGATTTGCCCCCAACTTGGCAGCGCGATCGCGTAAAAACCCGTCAAGCACTTCTCGACGACACATTCCGATATATTCGTCCTGGCGATCGAGATTAATATCAACTTCAATATTGGATGGGGAGATCATTTTCATCTTCCGCACCCGTCGGTCAATAATTTCGGGAGGTAAATCAAATTCGCTTACCATACATAAGGGAATGGCTCCCCCACAAGGTTTCGCGTTATCTAATTTTCTTTCAAATAAATATGTTTCTATGCCAGCTTTTGCTAATGTTTCGGCGGCGGAAGATCCGGCCGGCCCTGAACCGACAACAGCTACCCGTAAAACCAAGGCTATTCTCCTAATTTCCAGAAGGGATTACGGATTGCATCGTATCATGGACTTTTCATTTTATGGAGCCAATCTGCGAAAATTAGTCAATTTTGCAATACACCTTAACATCTTTTGTTACATTCCTTTACAGTTTATGAGAATAATCGCTCATTCTCAATAAAGCCCATAGGTCATAGGCAATAGACCATCCATCGGTAAAATTAACTTGTTAAAGAAAACCATAGGGAATAAGCAATAGGCTTAATTCTCAGTTACAATCAAACCTATTAAGTTATGACGATTAAAGGATTTCATCACGTTGCGATTATTTGCTCAAATTACGAAAAATCAAAACAATTTTATGTCGACATTTTAGGAGCATCTATTATCAAGGAGTTTAAATTATGGGTTACGCTGTTGTTGTTGATCCTAGTAACTTTCAAAAAGAAGTTATTGAAAATTCTTATCATAAACCAGTGGTTATTGATTTTTTTGCCACTTGGTGTGGTCCTTGTAAACTGTTAAAACCAATCCTCGAAAAATTATTACAAGAATATGATTTTATTTTAGCAACCATTGACATTGATGCTCATCCTAATTTAGCTCAACAGTTCGCTGTCGAAGGGGTTCCTGATGTAAAAATTGCTTTTCAAGGAAAGATTAATCAAGGGTTTGTTGGGGTTTTACCCGAAGAAGAAATTAGCGACTTACTGAAACAATATAATTTAACCTCTGAGTTAGATCGAAAAATAGAAGAAATGCGTCAAGCGATGGCAGAAAAAGACGCAGCTAAAGCCAAAAAACTACTAGATGAGTTATTTTCTCAATATCCTAATAACCCTCAATTGATTATTGAAGCCGCTAACTTTTTAATCCGTCTTAATCGTCTAGAAGATGCTGAGAAAATGTTATCAACTATCGGAGTTGAACAAAAAGAATATTATGCAAAAGCCCAAGGAATGAAAAGTTTAATTGAGTTTAAACAAATGGCTACAATCGACGGAGATAACGAGTTAGATCAACAATTTTCCCAAGGAGCAAAATATACATTAAGCGAAAACTATGAAGACGCTTTAAAGATATTTTTAACTATGGTAGAAAACCACCGTCAATATAAAAATGATGCGGCGAGAAAAGCCATGATTTCTATTTTTAATCTATTAGGAAAAACTCACCCGTTAACCAAAAAATACCAACAAGAATTAATGATAGCCCTATACTAATTAAACATATTTAGTCATAGAACTACGGTAGGGGCTTAATATTATTAAACCCCTAGTAATTTTAATTGATTAACCACCACTGACAGGAGGAATAAAGACTAATTCATCTCCCTCTTTTAACTTAGTATCAGGTTCTACGAATTTAAAATTAACCGAAAAACGAGTAATTTTTTGCCATTTTTTCAATTCGGGATGTTCTTCAATAATCTTAGATAAAACCTCCCTAACCGTTGTTTCTGGAGGAAACTCTCGGATTAACTCAGAAACACCATAGACTTCTTGATAAATAGCAAATAGCTTAATAGTAACAGTAATAGAAGATTGAGCCATAATCATTAAATTTTAGTTCTGAGTATTTTATGTTTGAGCAATTGAACCGTTAAACTAAACTAATTATTCATGCTTTATAGACCGACAATATATTAACTTTTCTATCAAAATTGATGCACATTAAGAAAACTATGTCAAGCTATAAATATAAGAAAAGATAATAATAAGGGGGGGCTATGACCAACCAAGTTGAAAGTCGAGAAGTCCTTAATTCAGCAACTTTAGAAACTAAGACAGTTGCGCCCAAGTATGGGAAAATTTTAGTGGCCATAGAAGAAGGAGATAGCAGCCAAGAGGTCTTTGAAACTGCGTTAAACATAGCAAAAGCTCAAGGTAGCCAGTTGATGATTTTAACGGTTATTCAGGAAAATCTCAGAGAAACCATGGACTTACCCATTTACTCAGAAATGACAGGCTATGGAGCAATTTATAATCAAGAAATGATCGAGTTAGAAGAAAAATTAATCCAAGAGAGTTTAGAAGAACTACAAATTTGGCTGAAACGGTTAACCCAACAGGCAATTAATCAAGGCATTAAAGCAGAGTCAGACTATATGTATGGAGACCCAGGGAAACAAATCTGCACGTTAGCTAAAAAATGGCAAGCCGATTTAATTGTAGTCGGTCGTCGGGGTCGTCGTGGCTTATCAGAACTGTTATTAGGGAGTGTGAGTAACTATGTCATTCATCATGCACCTTGTTCTACTTTGGTGGTGCAACATTAGACACGAATCACTTATAACGGGTCACTCTTCAGTAATAATGGATTTCGGCAAATGTCAATAGATTAGTTAAAATGGAACATAGGAGTTACTCAAAAGTCATTGAAAGTCTAAGAGCAACTCCGAGAAAACCTTAATATGATTAAACTCCGTAAAATTAATGACTAAACCCTTTGGAACCTGAGATTAAGCTATCATTAGACATTAAGCTTGATCATTAGACCAAACGACCTGTTATTTAATTTTTCTATTGCTAGAAAGCCAAAATCTACCTAAGACACAATGACCACAGATAACATACGACTACGTAACGAATTTATTAATACACAAGTCATTACCCGTGAAGGAGGTAAAAAGTTAGGGGTTGTTAAAGACATTTTAGTGGATATCGATCAACGGGAAGTGGTTGCCCTGGGACTACGGGATAATATGCTTTCCTTGTCAGGTATGCCCCAATATATGTACATTAGCAGTATTCGGCAGATCGGTGATGTCATTTTAGTCGACAACGAAGATGCGATCGAAACCGTCGACGTTGATATGTACTCTCCTGTTATCAATTCTGAAGTGATCACAGAAGCAGGAGAACCCTTGGGCCGAGTCAGAGACTTTCAATTTGATCTAGCTACCGGTCAAGTTTTGTCTATCGTTATCGCTTCTCTAGGTTATCCCCAAATTCCTGATCAAGTCCTCAGTACCTATGAAATTTCTATGGAGGAAGTGGTTAGCAGTGGTCCTAACCGTCTCATTGTCTTTGAAGGGGCCGAAGAACGCTTAACCCAGTTAACCGTCGGTGTGTTAGAACGATTAGGCATAGGTCGTCCGCCTTGGGAAACAGAAGACGAAGACTATATCTATTCTCCCCCAACCGCTAGACCTGAAAATCAATTAGGAACCGGTGTTCCCGTCAGAACTCCTGTACAAGTGAAACAACCCGTCATGGAAGAACGTTGGGACGAAGACACCTGGGAACAACCCATTACTCCCCCTCCCCCCAGACGAAGAGAGGAGTCCATTCGTTATGAAGAATACGAGGATGAGTATGAAGAGGATAACTGGGGAGAAACCCGACGGGAAGAACCGGTGTCCTATGAACCTCCCCTACGAGAAAAAGAATACGAATATGATGAGGTTCAAGGGGATGTTTGGGACGATGATATTGAACCCGAACCCTATAACCCTCGTCCTGTAAATATTCCTCAAAAACAAAAGCAAGCGGAATATTACGAAGAAGAAGCTTAAAAAAACTTTTTCGATTTTTTAGGTGGGTACAGCCCACCTTTTTTATCATTGTAGAGCAGTTTAGACTACATTAATTCAATGTTATTAAACTATAATCCCGTCATTGTTTACCTTCTGCTGAAGAGTTACCAGATTCTGATGATACACCCGTGGATAACGAACTACAAGACTTAATTCCCCATGTTCTCAAAGATATTCTGGCATTAATTTGGTCAGACAGAATGGACTGGTATTTTGGGGTGGATATGGGTATTTATTATAATCCTCAACAACCCACTGATGTTATTGTACCCGATGGTTTTTTAAGTATTGGCGTTCCCCGTATTATTGATTCAGATTTACGCCTATCTTATGTCTTATGGGATGAACAAGTTATCCCTAAAATGGTTTTAGAAGTGGTTTCTCAAACGAGACGGGGAGAATATACGCAAAAAAAAGAAGATTATGCAACTATGGGGGTTTTATATTATGTGATTTATAACCCTTTACGAAAGAGAAAACCCCGTTTAGAAGTGTATCAATTAAATAATCAACAATACGAATTATTAGAAGGGGAACCAATTTGGTTATCAGAAATCGGTTTAGGTATTGGTAGAGAAATCGGCGTTTATCAAGGAGTTGAAAGAGAATGGTTATATTGGTACGATCAAGAGGGTAAACGATATTTTACTCCCGAAGAAAAGGCTTTACAAGCTGAAGAAAGAGCCTTACAAGCTGAAGAAAAGGCTAAAAAACTAGAAGAAAAGTTAAGAAGTTTAGGGGTTAATCCTTCAGAATTATCTTAATATAGCAATTCCCATGTTCCTCGGAATGACTACTAAGGATAAGGTAATAAGTTAACTTCAGAAATAAATCGATAATCGCTTTGATTTTTAGTCAATAACGGTATATTGAAAATAATAGCAGAAGACGCAATGAAAGCATCGGGAATCAACAACCCATGACTGAGACGATATTCACTGAGAAGTTTTAATGCTTTTCTTGAGATTAATTCATTGAGATCAAGGATATAAAATCGGGAAAGAAACTTATTCAGCTTCTGTAACTCTATCTTATTACGACAACCGATAATTAATTCCATATTAGTAATCACACTAATAGAAAGTTTAGCTTTCTTTTCTTCCGTCTTGACTCGATTAACCGCCGTGGAAATATTTCGACTAACATCAATTAATATATCAGTATCAACTAAAATTTTGTGAACCATTTTATCCACCCCATTCTTGTCGTCTTAACTGACGAACCCATTGAGAACTATTGGCTAACTCTTCTCTATCTTGCCACATTCCCACAAAAGACTCATTTTCTAAATCAGTTAAAGGTGACTTTTCTGCTTGTTCATTAGGGACAGAATTTAGTAATTTTTCTAACAGTGTCTTTTGTTCATCTTCTGTTAAAGAATGAATAATTTCAACTAAAGAATCTAACAATTTAGTATTCATTTTAATCACCTTATTCTCCAACTCCACCATAACCGACTAATCTTGAATTTAACTCAACCACTTGACCAATAATAGCGATCGCCGGGGCTTCAAAATTCGTTGTTTCGACCTGTTCAATAATGGTTGCTAATGTCCCTATTAACTGTTCTTGTTCCGGTCGCGTTCCCCAACGAACTAAAGCGATAGGAGTCTCAGTTGTTAACCCACCTTCTTGCAATGCTGTAACAATATTACTGAGGTTATGAACCCCCATATAAATAACAATGGTTTCTGATCCTTGGGCGATCGCAGTCCAATTAACTTCCGGTCGATATTTTCCCGCTGCTTCGTGGCCCGTCACAAAGGTAACCGAAGAACTATAACCGCGATGAGTCAGAGGAATACCTGCATAAGCAGGGGCCGCAATACCAGAAGTAATTCCGGGTACCACTTCCACGGGAATACCTGCTTTTACCAAGTCTTCCATTTCTTCCCCTCCCCTTCCAAAAACGAAGGGATCACCCCCTTTGAGACGAACCACCACAGGATACTGTCGCGCTTTCTCGATTAAAATTTCCGTGGTTTCTGCTTGTAACTTAGAATGACGACCCCGACGTTTTCCAGCATCGATTTTAATGGCATTCTCACCGATCATATCCAGGATCGGAGGGCTTACCAGCGCGTCATAAACCACAACATCAGCGTATTCAAGCAACGTTTTACCTTTTAAGGTCATTAACCCTGGATCACCCGGTCCTGCCCCCACTAAATACACTTTTCCTAAACAAGTTTGGGTTATTTTTTGCGTCATAGTTTATTCTTTCCTCTATTATTCAGTGATCAGTTATTTATCTATCAAGTGACTAACCATCAATTGAGCCAGTTCTGGGGTTGCGCCTAACGGTTGTCCTAAGTTAAGTTGAATCTGGGGTAAACTGTCTTGTAATTGTTGAACTTGTTCTTTAATAACCGTAGTAATGCCTCCTGTGAAGAGAAAATAAGGCACAATAGTAATCTGTTTTTTCCCTTGTTTGACTAAAGCATTAACTTGGTCTGATAAACTGGGTTTGATACTCCAATAAGCCACTTCAGCATTTAATTGAGAAGCGATCGCTTCAACCGAACTATTTCCCCCTTGACGACGACTGCCATGAGCGATAATAATTCTAGCGTCTTGGGGATGGGTTGAGAACTGACGATCCATAATCTTAACTAACCCTTTATAACTCCCCAAATAGGGACAGCATTCTATGTTTATTTTATGACCTATTTTTTCTTGTGCGGTTCTGATTTCTCTGGGGATATCTTCTTTAACATGAACCCCTGGTAAGAGAAATAAAGGAACCACTTTTAGGGTGTTAATGTCGACTGCTTCTAGTTGAGTGGCGAATTGTTCAATTTTCTCGGATAAAGAAAGGTCAGATAATTCCAAAGACGCTGTTTTTACCATCGTTACAGGAGATAATACCGCACAATGGTTGTTTTTATCGGGATTGGGTTTTTTTTCGCTATAAAATTGCAGTTGTTCTTCTACCAAATAGGATAAACGTTCTAAAGCAATTTTTGGCCGGGGATCACGACTTCCGTGAGAAACGAGTAGATAAGCTGATGTTAAAGTCAAGGTCTATCTTTAAAGAATTCTATATTGTTTTATCATAAGGCAATTTTTTTACTGTCATCGTGATGTGGTCATTTTCCCCAACCAAAGGCTAAGCTTACTATATTAACTAAATCCTATAACTCATTTAAAGTTAACTGAAAACGGGTCACTGGTCACTGATAACTGCTTACTGATAACTGAATTATGATAGCCCCAGAATTAGCGATCGCCACCTCTAACCTAACCAAGCAATTTGAACGCCATGTTGCGGTCAATAAGCTAGAATTAGAGGTAAAAGCCGGAGAAGTCTACGGTTTAATTGGCCCCAATGGTGCCGGCAAAACCACCTTAATGCGAATGTTGGCCGCTGTTGAAGAACCCACCACCGGGGAAATTCATATTTATGGCGATCGCCTTTTAACGGATAATAGTCACCCCCGTCTCAAGCAAAAATTAGGCTATCTTCCTGATGATTTCCCTTTATATGAAGACCTCAATGTTTGGGATTATTTAGATTATTTTGCGAGACTGTATCACGTCAAATTACCCCATCGTCGTCGTCGTATTCAAGAGGTTCTAGAATTAGTCCAATTAACCAGTAAAAAAGATAGTAATATTAAAACCCTTTCACGGGGAATGAAACAACGATTAAGTTTAGCTAGAACGATCTTACATGATCCTCTTTTACTATTATTAGATGAACCGGTTTCCGGGTTAGATCCCATTGCTAGAATGCAGTTTAGGCAAGTGATCAAAATTTTGCAAAGTGTGGGAATGACGGTTTTAATTTCTTCCCATGTGTTAAGTGATTTAGCAGAATTATGTACCTCTGTTGGTATTATGGAACTAGGATCTTTAGTCGAAAGTACCTCATTAAAAGACCTCTATGAACGATTATCTCATCAACAAATTATCATCAAAACATTGGGAGATTTAACCCAATTACAACAAGAATTAAAAGGCTTCTCTCAAGTAGAAGAATGGGAAATTATTTCTCATCAAAATAGTTTACGAGTGAACTTTGCCGGAGGAGACGAAGAAAGTGCCGAACTCTTAAAACATCTCATTTATCAGGGAATTCCTATCGCTGAATTTCACTGCACTCAAGAAGATTTAGAGTCTATTTTTCTTAATTTAGACCATAAACAAGCATCATAATTGATGTCATTAACTCACACCAAAATCTAGGAGGAATAAGTCAATGCTGTTGACCTATATTGATAAATTCGGGGACTGGAATCCCCAATTATTAAGGGAAGTAAAAGGACGTTTCAAACTTCGTAATTTATCCATTGCTGCTGTTATTGCTATTAGTCTTCAAAGTTTATTACTATTAAGTTTCAGTGGACAACTTCCCATCGATCCGAATACCATAGATGCGCCTCCATTTCAATATAGTCGCTATTGTACCGCTACACCACCAGAGAATTCTTACCCTCCCTATAATCAACTATATTGTATTCAAGATTTAGTAGGAAATTGGGTCATTAATTGGCAACTTTGGTGGTTAGATATCTTTAAAGTTCTCAGTGTCACTGGTTTATTTATTTTATTAGTGGCAGGAACTTATTTACTGATTGCAGATTTATCCAAAGAAGAAAATAAAGGAACATTAAACTTTATTCGCTTAACCCCACGGTCTTCTAACAATATTCTATTAGGAAAAATGTTAGGAGTTCCTTCTATTATTTACTTTCTGTGTTTGCTTTTATTCCCCTTACATCTAATGGCTGGATTTCAAGCCCATATTTCTCCTAGTTTAATGCTTGCCTATTATGGAGGAATTATAATCAGTTGTGGCTTTTTCTATAGTCTGTCTTTATTCTTTGCTTTGGTGAGTTCAAAGTTAGGAGGATTTCAATCTTTTCTCGGAAGCGGACTGGTTTTAATGTTTATCTTTATGACCACAAGTGTTGTCTTATCTTCCCATGATTTTATTTCCCACACTCCTCTAGATTGGTTTATGTTGTTTTATCCGGGAACAATTTTAGCTTATTTAGTTGAGTCCAGTTATATTCCCGTTAAAACTGCCGAACTTGACTACGAAACCCTACATCAGTTTGCTTGGTATGGTAAACAATTTTGGCAAAATTCATTCTTAGGAATTAGCTTTATTTTTGCTAATTATTGCCTTTGGACTTATTGGATACAGCAAGCATTAAACCGTCGTTTTCGTAATCCAAACGCTACTTGGATCAGCAAACTTGATAGTTATGGAATCTCAGCAAGTTTCATTATTATCGTCACAGGATTTGTTTTTCAATCAGGCCGTCGCGGAAGATTTGAATATCATATTTTTGATAATCTGATTGTCTTACAAATGTTTATGATTATCTTTGCTTGCTTATTAATGGTTGCTTTGAGTCCTCACCGTCAAACCTTATTTGATTGGGCAAGATATCGTCACCAAACCCCTCAAAATCGTCGTTCTCTCCTACGAGATTTAATCTTAGGAGAAAAAAGCCCTTCAACCCTGGCGATCGCTCTCAATTTAGCCATTCTGTTTGCCTATCTTATCCCTGCGATCCTGATAGCACCCCTAAATGATGCTTGTAGTGTTTTATTAGGACTCTTTATCAGCCTGAATCTCTTAATGATTTATGCCCTATTGAGTCAAAGAATTCTTTTATTGAAACTACCCAAACCCACTTTAATCGCTACTGCCGTTATTAGTGTGTTAATGGTGGTTCCTCCCATTGTCTTCGCCATTTTACAACTAACTCCCCACGAAATTGCCACTCCTTGGTTATTTACCATTTTTAGTCTGGCTGCTTTTAACCGTTATCTCGACACATTAACTCTAATGTCAGTCATCTTCCCCATACTCAGTCAATGGGGACTCATCGCTTTAGGTAGCTATGAAATGGGTAAACGTTTACAACAAGCAGGAGAATCAGAAACCAAACCCTTATTAGTGAATAGTTAATAATTCTTGAGGGGAACAGAGAAATTGTCTTTCTTGTTCCCTATTCCCTGATAATTGATCACTGGTTACTGATCACTGATCACTGTTGAGGAGGAGTTTCCGAAGAAGGTTGTCCTAGGGGTGCAGTTTCCGTCGGAGGTGCCGATAAATCCGGTTCCGGTTCTTCGACTTCAGGGGAGGGAATAAAGAACAATGCAAAGGCTGCTACCACTAAACTAGCAATCCCTAAAGTAGCAGGAATGGCTCGCTGTGCTAACGGTTCATCCGGGGGACGATAACGACGGGATAGGGGTTTTAATTGTAAGCTTAAGTTTGGTAACGTCTGACTATCGGCAACAAATTGGTCAATGGCCTCCACTAAATCAAATAACTGTACCGTCGTTAAATTGATTTCTATGGGCTTATCGGTTTGAGTCGAGGGATACCAAATCAAACGATGAATATCTTGACCTGAGACCTTTTCAATCTTGATCTTATCTTCTTCGGCTTGGCTATGAACAGGATGAGGAATACCACTAAGATACCCTTGAGCATATTCGCTCACGGTTTTCACCAAATTTTCCAGTAAACTAGACCCCCCTTGCAGTTTCTGGGCAATACCCATAAATCGACATTCAGTATTGACTAAAATTGAGAGTTCAGGACGAGGGTTGGCCATATCCGTCCCCGAATCATTATTTAATCCTTCCAGGATGAGAGTACAATTAGGCAAATTATACTGACGTTGAATATTCACGCAACCTCCCCATCAAATAAACTAATCCAAAATCGTTGCATTCCAGCAGTACCTGTACAGAATAATAGCTGTTTTAGCAAAAATAGGGCGAGTTCGTTTAATTCCTCTTCTGAACTTAGATAAACAGATACTTTAGCCCGACGGGGATTCATACGACTCCGAAAATGGGCGCGGAATTGGTCTAAATATTCAGCTAACAGAAAATGACAAGTAACAGGGAGGCCCTTTTGGTGCATTTGCTGTTCTGCCAGTAATAATTGCCGAATTTGTACCGTTAAAGGCTTAACTCGATAATTCGCAATGATTACCAGGGCTTTAGCTTGATCTATGGTTAACGTATCACGGGTATAAGCCCTTCGCCAAGGATTGGTAGAACGCAGTCGCCACAGCGCAATGCGATTTTTAATAATTTTTTCGAGATTGAAGTGTTTAATCGTCGTTAACATCTGCTCTGACGCGCCTAATTCTAATGCTTCAAGGGCAAGTAGTAAAAGGTCGATGTGTTGTTGAATACGACCAGCACACCGTTGTCCAGAAATGGTAAAATCTGGCAAATTATCTAAAATAATCGGTTTTGACTCAACAGAAGGATTAGAATCGGCCATTGTGGTTGTAGAAGAAATCATCTTACCATAGCATCAGACATCATATCCCAAATGAATGGGACTTGTGAACTGTAATCAATATAGCGTCTTTATCTGACTTGACAACAGGATACCTTACCCATCACCCAGAAAGTTCAGTTAACTCTGAGATAATCGTTGTACAGTCTGCCCTCCCAATAACCCATGAGCTTCGGCTAAATAATTGGGAATCTTATCTCGGTGAGGACTATTACTTAAACAGCTAGATAAATCTAATTTTTTGACATTTTCGGCATTTTTTCCAGGAAACCAATGCCCCCCATTTCCTAATAAGTTATAGCGCATTTTTCCATAGTCCGTCATATCATAAGCTAAGGCTAAATTTCTTAACCACAAAATTGTTTTAATATTAATATTGCCTGGGGTTTCTTCAGGGTCGGGTAATCCTTGATCCCAGGTATTAAACCAGTCTTCTCCTAACACTTTTATGGCTTCTTCTTCTAATTTAGCCAAAATAGGTGTTAAGATGGGTTGCGGATCATCGAGCAACGAAAGGGCCTTTAAATGTTCATCAAAATCCGTTGGACGAGCCGCCCCTAAACTCAGGGTATGAACTTCCGGGTGAGACAAACAAAAAAGATCATTAAATACCATGGGGCTTAACGGTTGACATAATTCCACTAATTTTTTGGGGGGATCATAAAGTTTTCCTCCCTTATCAGAAGGACTAATAATAAACACCCCCACATCATGTTTTTTAGCAGCTTCTATGGCCGGCCAATTTACCTGATTGATATAGTACCAATGGAGATTAACATAATCAAATTGATCCGTTTCTATGGTTTTTTTGATAATATCAGTAGGACCGTGGGTCGAAAAGCCAATAAAACGAACTTTCCCTTGTTCTTGTAATTTTCTAGCTTCTGCTAAACAGCCGCCTGGACGAACACAATAGTCTAAAATTTGCTCGGTATTAATACCATGTAACCCCAATAAATCCACATAGTCTAATTGTAAAAATTTTAAAGATTGATTAAACTGTCGCCGAAACTCTTTGGGATCTTCTTTAGGGGAAACTTTGGTTTGAACAATTAACTTTTCTCTAGGAAATTTAGGTAATATTTTTCCGAGTTGCATCTCCGAGGTTCCGTAGCCTCTGGCGGTTTCAATGTGATTGATTCCCACCTCTAAAGAACGGTTGATCGTTGCCTCTAAGTTATGCTGATTATCCCTAGGAATTTGCCAACCCGGAACATCTTTCCATTTATATTGATAGCGCATTCCCCCACAGGAAAATACGGGCATTTCTAATTCTGTGCGGCCAAATCTTCGATATTTCATGATCACTAATTAGTAATAATTAAAACCCTGAGTTAGATAGCTGTTTTTTCATGGATTTAAGCTTCACTAGGTTGAGTAATTATTTCTAGAATTCGTTGCTGATAGTCATCTTTGAACAGAGAATCTACGCAAACTTGAGCCACTTTTGATCTCGGAATACTCCCTTCAAACAGAGTATCTGCGGATGACACTAAAATTGGATTTGAGTTATCCTCGTTTTTAAGACCACCAGGACGGACAATGGTGTATTTCAAGCCACTATTTTCTAAATAGGTTTCTGCTTGTTTTTTCCAGTATAAAACTAACCAAAAAAGGTTAAGGGGATGAAAAAATTGCGAGACACACAGGGAAGAAACTAACACAAACTGTTCTATTCCTTGCCCTTTAGCAACATCAACTAAATTTTTTGTCCCTTGATAGTCCACCTGGTAAGGTCCGCTAGGATCAAGACTCGGTGTGGCACCCGTTGCACACAGTAAGACAGTGCATCCTGTCATGGCTTTGGTTAAACTGTCCACGTCAAGGACATCCCCCACCGCTAACTCGACTTCAGGGGGTAAAATGTTCTTTCCTTTGTCTTGATCTCTGACCAATGCTCTGACAGGAATTTGACGGTTGACCAACTCTTGGACAATTCTACGACCTGTCTGTCCGGTTCCACCTGCGACTAATGCTTTCATCATCACACTCCTTTGACTTCATTTAAAATGGATACTGTAACATTTCTTTATTGTATGAAGTTTCATAACTTTCGTAACGGTCAAGAAGTCTGATGACCTAATCCCTATCTCAAAATCTCTGTCAACTAACTGGTTAAGAAATCGTTATGCAATGTCAATGGCTCAATAATCATCCGAATAATGTCTCTGAGGGGTCTGTAAGCCATCTTGAAGAGCAAAAAGTTACTGAACCCTTAGAAGCGACTCCTGTTCATTTTAAGACCCAATTTGCAGGGTATATGGAAATGTATAGCGATGCTGATACAGTCGCTAACTATCTTAACGCTCATCAAGGATGGTTTTGTCGTTGTGCTGCGCCGATGAAAACCGAACCCATCGGCAATAACGGTTATATTTTAACGGTGGGGCGATTTGGTTCTTTTGGTTATGATGTAGAACCTAAATTAGCCGTTGTTCTAGAACCTTCGATCAATGGGATCTATAATATGCACAGTATTCCTATTCCGGATGAACCTTATTTAGGTTACGAGGTTGATTATCAAGCCTCCATGACCATTAAAGAAGTTCCCAGTCATGTAGCCAGTGCAGGGATAAAAAAAGCCTTTAAAAAACAAAATAACACCCAGTTGCCTGAAATAATTACCAAGGTAGAATGGCACTTAGGAATGGATGTAGCGGTACAATTTCCTAAATTTATTCATAAGTTGCCCTTATCGATGATCCAGAAAACAGGCGATCGCCTGTTAACCCAAATTGTTCGTCAAATCTCTCCCCGTTTAACCTACAAAGTTCAAGAAGATTTTCATAGCGGACACAACTTACCCATTCCCCCTAAAACCAGTCGTCATCTTGAGAAAATTGAAGAATCTAGTTTAGAAGAAGCAGCATAAAGAGAATTAAGAATTGAGAATTAAGAATGTAGAAATAATTAAATTCTTAATTCTACATTCTACATTCTACATTCCCTTACCCTTCAGGGCTTTCACTGGCTTGAGCTAACTGCATGGCACGCATTAAATTATTCATAGCGTACTCTAGATGAAGGCCCGCATCAACGGCCACCCATCCTTGTTCAGTCAGGTGTCGCCACTCAAAATGGAGGTGTGGCCCAGTGGAATAACCGGTACTACCCAGTCGTCCAATAACTGTCCCCTGTTCGACCCATTCTCCAGGTTGCACAAAGATATCAGAAAGGTGAGCATAACGAGATTCTTGGGTTCCTTCTAAGTGACGTAAGACCACCATTAACCCATAACCCCCAGACCAGTCAGCGTGAGACACTTCGCCAGCATAGGCTGCTAATACAGGGGTTCCCAAAGGTGCGCCAAAATCAGTGCCATTGTGCATTCTTCGGGTTCCAGAAATAGGGTGAGTCCGCCAACCAAAAGCAGAAGTCATGGTGGCCACTACAGGTAAGGGAAAGATTAAGTCGGTTTTGCCTGCTTGGGGCGCAGTGGCCCCATACATAGAAGCGGCGCGGTTATAACGGGGTAAGGGTTCTAAGGCGATGGATAAACCCTGACGTTGAATGGGTTCTAAACTCACTACTTGTTCAGAGCTAATGGGACGGCGTTTTAACCGTAGCGGTTGAACTTGTGGGGAAGAACTGACCGTTTGCGCTACTTTGGTGGTTGCTTGAGTTTGACGAGAGGCTAAGGTAACTCGACGGGACGCTAACTGTCGAGGTGCTTGAACTTTGGGCTGTTGAGCCACTGGTTTTTGAGGCGCGATAGTGCCACAGTTTCCACCGGATAACTGACCGTTTTGGGCAATGGTTTGACAACCGGTGGAGCGTTCGGTTAAGACCACTTTATTGGGTCGGGTAATGGTGGGATTAGGATTACCGTAGCTTTTGGTATCAATATAACTATTTTGACCCCCTGCGGTGGTAACAGCAGGAGATAACTGGATGTTTTTAGGTTGAGTTAGGGCCTGTTTTAAGGTTTGAGGGGGTTCGTTTTTAGAGGTTTGGGGATCTAAAATTTTCGGCGCCGATAATTTAACTTGAGGTTTAGCGGTTTCACGAGTCTGAGAAACCGAGGGTTTTGGGGAAACTTTGGGTTGATTGGGTTTATTAGAGGTGCTTGTTTGTACAGGTTTTGGACTACTAGCCGCAGTCGGGGGAACATAGGGAGAGGCTTTCGGCACTTTTGTCGGAGGTGGGGCAGCGGGTTCAGGTTTAACGGTAGGGGTTGGATTTTCAGGAATAACTAGGGTTTCCGTTGAGGCGATCGCCCCATTGAATCCTAAACTACCAGTTAACATACCCAGTCCACTAACCACAGTGATGCCTTGTCTAAGCAGGGTTTTTCTTAAAGAAGGTTTTGATTTTAAGCTATGATGTTTATTCATTTCCGTCTCACTTCTCACAGTAGGCGACTTGTTAAAGCATCATAACGAATTTTAGACTCAATCAGCGAGTTGATTAATAATGGTAGGATTGGGTAATCGTTAAAAAATGTCTTTATTCGTTAATATTCCAAGATTTAAGCATTAAATAAGATTGAGGGGAAAACCCTAATTTATTATAAAGTTTCAGAGCAGCTTGATTCCGTTCAAATACCTGCAATCCAATTTGATGATAGCCTTGCTCCTGCACCCATTGTTGTCCTTTTTCAATCAAAATGGTGGCTAAGCCTTGACGACGATGGTTCGGTTTGACATAAATTAAAAAGATGTGTCCGTAGCGATCGCCACTGACTTGATCGACTCCAGTTCCCATCCACAAACAAGCAACTTGTTCTGATTTTGTGGAATTTTCCGATTGATACTCAATCCACCACAAGGGGGTTTTTGAGGATAAATATTGTTCGACGGTAGTGCTGAGATGAGTAAAATTTGACTGTTCAGGAAATAACTCTTCATAAGTGAGTTGCATAAATTTTAACAGTTTAGCTTTATCTTGGGTTTTCCCCTGTTTTAAATAGTAATGATGAGATAAAGGGGACATTAGATGATTATTTTTTATATTTTCTCCGATTATACATTTTAATGACAAACGAATATAAATCATTTTAGGAAACAAGTCTTCATAGGTGAGTTACGTGAATTTCAGCCATTTAGCTTTATCTTGGGTTTTTCCTGGTTTCAAATGATAATGACGAAATGACAGGGGCATTTTCCCTATTCAACAATAGGGTAATGCGTCAAGAAGAATAAAAGTGAGGTATAAAAATACTAATAGAGAATTATTTTAGATTAGGGAGACGGTCACTAACTTAACTGAGATCGCCAGTGTTTTCAACACAACTAGAATCAGATACAAATAAGTCAATTTTTGTTAAGCTTTTCAAGTTCGATGTCATGATTTTAAATGATCAAGAGTTATTATAATTAATAGGAAGAGAAACAGAGTTAAATAAAGGATTAACAAAAATCTTAGCCGTTTTGGTCTTCATTTTAACTCCATCCTTCTCTATATTTTGACAGTTGTTAACCCTACTGTTCAGTCTATACATTACCAATAACCTGTCAAATTTACCCAAAGCCTAATATTTGATATGAGGTGAAGTCATGTCTAGAATCTTCATTTCTGCTGGTCATAGTTTAGGAGATCCAGGGGCGAGTACGGCGATTGGAACCACTGAATCCCAAGAGATGATCAAAACTCGCCAATTGATCATAGATGAATTAAAAGCCCAAGGTTATCAAGAAAATATTGATTTTTTCTCTGTTCCTGATACTTATAGCCTCAAACAAACCATTAAATGGATTAATCAACGAGCCAAACAGGGAGACGTTGCCTTAGAAATTCATGGTAATGCCTGTAATGGACAAGCCAAAGGAACAGAATGTTTCTATATTGTCGGTAACAATGAGCGAAAAAACAATGCAAAATTAATCTTAGATGAACTGTGCAAAGTCGTTCCTAAATTAAGGCGACATGGTGGAGATCAAGGGGCAAAACCGGATACAGATTGCTATCATGGCAGCCTAGGTTTTTGTCGTCAAATCAGCATTCCCTCCCTACTGCTAGAATTATGTTTTGTCGATAACTCATCTGATATGGAATTGTTACGAGACAATCGTAAAGCCTTTGCCCAGGGAATTGTTAATGGATTAATTAAATGGAGTGGTGGCAAAATAATCTCACCTGATAATTATCCTGTCATTGACATTGAAATCAATGGACAACTCTATGCAGATAAAGGCATTCTCGTTAATAATAATTCCTATATTCCTATGGAATTAGTGGATGAGTTTAAGATTGAAATTGCATCGGATGTCAGACGTATTGACTATGGTAGTGTTGTCTATCTCAAAGCGGTTGATCTTGATGATGTCACTGTAGGTTGGAAAACCAATACAAAAACCGTTACTCTGTCCACGGCCGTTATTCCCCCACCCGTCAACGCCATTATGGGTAAAGGACAAGCTTCTGCGGCTCAATTGGATAGCTTTTTGAGAAGTCATAATACGGACAATCATGTTGGTTTCTTCAACAAATTAGCAGAAGTCTATGTCAATGAAGCAGAAGTCGAAGGAGTTAACCATGACATTGCTTTTTGTCAAATGTGCTTAGAAACCGGATTCTTACGTTTTGGTAACGACGTTAAACCTCAACAATACAACTTTGCTGGTATTGGTGCAGTGGGGGGTGGTGCCGCCGGGGCTTCGTTTGCTAATGAAAAAGAAGGGGTTCGCGCTCAAATTCAACATTTGAAAGCCTATGCTTGTACACAACCTCTTAAACAAGCTTGTGTTGACCCCAGATTCCATCTCGTTGCCAGGGGATGTGCGCCCACAGTAGACAAATTATCGGGAAAATGGGCTGCTGATGGCAACTATGCCAAAAAAATCATGAAATTGTTGCGTAAACTACACACCCAAATCCAGATCAGACCAACCTTATCCCTTGAAATCTGTAGTCCCGAAGACGGTGAAACCTTCGACTTTGGCGATCGCATTATCTTTGAAGGAACTGCTGCGCCACAAATTGCTAAAGTAGAACTCTATGCAGACGATAAATGGCTTCTAGGAAGTTGTCAGGTTAATAATGGCAAGTGGTCAATCGCTTATCAATTCACAGCCACCGGCCAACGGTTAATTATGGCCAGGGGACTGGATAATAACGGTCATCTGGTAGATAGTGCTGAAATTGATGTTTGTATTACTTCCGACATTAATTCCAATCTACAACTGAGTCCTAACTTTACCCTTGGGGAGTTTATTCAGTCTGAAACAGCAGAACGACACAATATTGACAATACTCCTACCATGTCAGAAGTTGAACATCTACGCCAACTCTGCCTTAATATACTACAACCGGCCCGTGATGCTTTAGGACCGATTAGTATCACTTCAGGTTATCGTTGTCCTGAGTTGAATGAATTAGTGGGGGGTAGTCCTTATAGCGCACACCGGAAAGGCTATGCAGCCGATGTTATCCCGCAAAATGTCAGCACAAAACAGTTAGCTGATTGGATTGGAAGCCATTGTCGCTTTGATCAACTGATTAGTGAATATGGAACCAGACAAAATCCCGCATGGATTCATATTAGTGTCGATCCTCGAGAGAGAATGCAAACTTTCCGGATTCCATAACTTCTTAATCTGATTAATCAATTCTAGAAAAAATCCCCGCACTTCTAGCGGGGATTAAACCAACCAATTAAAAGAGAGGAACTTCTTCTTTATCCCAGTTTCTGGGTTCAACTTCGTTATTAACGTCATCAAAGTCAGGAATACAGTTATTTTTCATATAACTGAGATAATTTTCTTTAGCGGTTGCACATTTATAGTCATCCCAACCACAATAGGTTTTTAGGGTATCAATGAGGGTGGGTAACACTTCTAACCCATAATGATATTCCATAGCGATCGCGGTACGACGACGGGCAATATCGACTAAAGTCTGGGCATATTCATGACGCACTGCATAAACCACCTGTGCTTTAATATCGGGTAACTCAGGGGTAATTAATTCTCCTAACTTGGGTTCTGAGTCCACTAACTCTAAAACCTTCACCGCTCTTGCTCCATACACCTTAAAGAGATGGTTAATGGACTGACGAGGTACTTTATCGTCATAGTTTAATACGGTTTGTTGAATCAAAGAATCATTGGGTAGAATAGCCCCTGGTAAGGGTTGACGTTCGGTCGGACACGGAGGGGCAGACTTACCTAATTTTTTGTAGACTTGATCAACCATTTCTTCTCCCACTTGACGATAGGTAGTTAACTTACCCCCGATGAGAGAGATGAGATTGTTAACCCCTTCTTTGCTATGGTCAAAGAGAATATGACGACGGGTAATGCTTCCTGCTTTTTTCCCTTCTGCATTGGGTAAAGGACGAACCCCAGAATAAGTAAATTTTACGTCTTCACGGGATAAACGGGCGTTGGGGATAACATTATTGGTTTCTTGCAGTAAGTAGTCGATTTCGTCGTTGTCTGCTTTTAATTGATCAGGAGTTCCCTCGAAACGATAATCCGTTGTTCCGATCAAATACATTCCCAACCAAGGCACAATAAAGAAAGGACGACCATCGGATTTGGCTTCTACATATAAACTGGTATCAGGCGCACCGGCAAAGGGTTCGACCACAATATGACTGCCCTTGGTTCCGCCAATTTTTTGGGTTTTGCCGATGGGTGCGTTGTTACCATCTTTAACCCCTAACTGACAAACGTTATCTACCCAAGGGCCAGAAGTATTAATCACCATACATTTATCTTTGCCCTTAACCGTAAATTCTTCCCCGGTGAGGACATCTTGACAGGTGAGATGGGTGATTTTATTGCCTTCGCGGTGTAATTGAGTCACTTTAACGTAGTTTAGCACCGTTGCCCCGGCTTCATCGGCCGAAATAATATTTTCTAAACAGAGTCTTTCTGCATAAGTGACTTGACCATCATAATATTGCGCTCCCCCCACTAAACCGTCCGGGTCCATTGACGGAAATAGTTGTTTAAATTTTTCCTCTGAGAGCATTCTATGGGAAGGAACTGTCTTATCTGCGCTTAAAATATCGTAGAGAAACATTCCTGCCCAAATTTTCCAATAGGGGCGAGAACGATCTTTATAGATAGGAATGGTTAACAGTAGGGGTCTCACTAAGTGAGGAGCGGTATGTAATAAAATTTCCCGTTCTCGCAGGGATTCTCTGACTAGGGGAACTTCAAAATATTCTAAATACCGTAAACCGCCATGAATGAGGCGGGTTGACCAGCTTGAAGTGCCTCCAGCAAAGTCTCCTTTTTCGATGAGAATGGTTTTTAAGCCTCGTAAAGCCGCATCCCGTGCGACTCCCGCTCCATTGACTCCCCCACCAATTACAATTAGGTCGTAAGTTGTTTCTTGAATGGATTGAAAATCTCGCACGATTCTTATAGATATAATTTAACTACTTATAATATAATCTAGCGAGATTTTCAGATTATTGAAACTTTCATTGTCTTAGTTAGGCATCATCAGCAAGATAAGCTCTTTTCTGGCGATAAACTTAAGAGATGGCCAGAGATGGTTACACTGAAAAAGTTCAATTTATTTTTTTATTCTATTGATACTTGCATCAGTGTCGAATGGTTGGCTCTAGCAAAGAGTGGCTACAATCTGAACAGAGCTTGTTACAATATTTTACAAAAGGATTTTTATAATTTTATTTCTATGGCTCACTCAACCCTTTCTCCAGATACAGTTAATGCTGATAAGATTACGATTACAGTAGAACCTCGTCACATTCCCAAGGCACACATGGAAGACTTAGGGCCGATGAGTGATGCGTCTCCTGAGAGTTGGGAGTATCATCCTGATATTATCAACGACTATTATCGTAAACGTCTGCCCCAAGTAATTGGCCGTTTGATCACTGTTTTTGTTTTATTTTCCCGTTTTGCCATCGGGTTATGGTGGGATAAAATTAGGGGCAAAAATCCTAAGCAAGAAAGAAAACGAGCCATTCATCTACGGGAGATGTTAACAGAATTAGGACCGACTTATATTAAAGTGGGTCAAGCTTTATCGACTCGGCCTGATTTAGTTCCTCCTGTTTATTTAGACGAATTAACCACCTTACAAGATAAATTACCCTCTTTTCCCAATGAAGTGGCTTTTGGTTTTATCGAGGAAGAATTAGGCCAAAGTCCCCAGGAAATTTATGCTGAAATATCAGAGAAACCCATTGCAGCGGCTTCTTTGGGTCAGGTGTATGTTGGTAAATTAAAAACAGGGGAAAAAGTTGCCATTAAGGTGCAGCGTCCTGACTTAATTAAACGCATCACTTTAGACATTTATATTTTACGTCATCTGTCAATTTGGGCGCAAAATACTTTCTCTTTTATTCGCTCAGATTTAGTGGCTATTACCGATGAATTAGCCGGTCGTATTTTTGAGGAAATTAATTATCTTCAAGAAGGACGTAACGCCGAAGAATTTGCCGAACTTTATGGTCATTTACCTGAGATTTATATCCCTAAAATTTATTGGGAATACACCGCCAGACGGGTGTTAACTATGGAGTGGATTGATGGTATTAAATTAACCAATATTACAGCAATTCAAGCAGCCGGAATTCAAGCCACTCACTTGGTAGAAGTGGGGGTTAATTGTTCGTTACGTCAGTTATTAGAACATGGATTTTTCCATGCTGATCCCCATCCAGGCAACTTATTGGCCATGAAAGATGGACGATTAGCCTATCTCGATTTTGGCATGATGAGTCGCATTAAACCTTATCAAAGATATGGCTTAATTGAAGCAGTGGTTCATTTAGTGAATCGAGATTTTGACTCATTAGCTTATGACTATGTTAAGTTAGACTTTTTGAAGCCTGAAACTGATCTAACTCCGATTATTCCTGCTTTACAAGAAGTATTTGGTAATGCTTTGGGATCGAGTGTTGCTGAATTGAACTTTAAAAGTATTACGGATCAAATGTCAGAAATGATGTATGAATTTCCGTTTAAAGTTCCGGCTTATTATGCTTTAATTTTGCGCTCAATGGTCACCTTAGAAGGGATTGCTATTGGTATTGATCCTAACTTCAAAGTCTTAAGTAAAGCCTATCCTTATGTAGCAAAACGGTTATTAACTGATCAGTCTCCCCAGTTGCGTGCTTCTTTGAAAGATTTATTATTTAAAGAAGGAAGTTTTCGCTGGAATCGTTTAGAAAATCTGATGAGAAATGCTAAAGATTCCCAAGATTATGATATCGATAAAGTCGTTGATCAGGCTAGTGATTTTCTCTTCTCTCCACGGGGTGAATTTATTAGAGAAAGATTAGTCACAGAAATTATTAATGCTTTAGATATCTATAGCCGTCGAACTTGGTTTAATATGTCTAGTATGGTCAGGGAACAAGTGGGTTTAGCGGTTCAAGAAACACCAGCAGATTTACAAGCCAAAAGCGAAAGCGTAGAGCATATCCAAAATATCTTAAAAATTCTAGAAAATACCCCCGGCTTTGATCCGATGAAAGTGGTTCCTTTAGTAATGAAACTGTTAGGAAAGCCCGAAACACAAAAGATGGGTCAGAAAATTGCTGAAGGGTTACTGCAAAAAATGGTCGCTCGTTTGATTCGTAATTTACTACTAGAAATTGATCAACCCAAAGAAACCATTAAGACTCAAAAAACCTTACCCGCAGCTTAACAGAAATGGGTTAGGTTAAGGGGAAATTAAAAGGCGCTCCCGAAGGCATCTGCTCCGCAGTGCGCTAACTAATCAATTTTTAATCCGATACACCTATACTGTATCGGATTTCGTTTTTTTAACCAAGAATTAAGCTTAAATTATTATTAAGATAATGGATAAAATAGCTAATAAGTTTTAAATTAGTCGATTTGACAAATTGGGAAAAATTGATTTATGTTAATCTAGATGATAATGTTAGGACTCCACAAATTGGGTAAACAGCAAACTTATCTTTTAGGCAACATTTAACAGTAAAAAAACAGATAGAAGTCTTATTAGTTCCATAAACAATACATAGCACTACAATTCCAACTTTATGCAAAGGTAATTACAAATAATGAATATTTTCTCAGATACAGTTACCCTGTCTCGGATGCAGTTTGCCCTGACGGCTATCTTCCATATGCTATGGCCGGTTTTAAGCACAGGGATGGCTATTTATTTGGTGGTGGTTGAAGGGTTATGGTTAAAAACTCGCAATCCTAACTATTACTATCATGCTCGTTTTTGGAGCAAACTCTACGTCCTTAACTTCGGTATTGGAGTCGCTTCTGGTTTACCGATGGAATTTCAATTCGGCACCAACTGGGCCCCTTTTTCAGAAGCCGTCGGGGACTTTTTTGGCAGTATCCTCGGCTTTGAAGGGGCGATGGCCTTTATGCTTGAAGCCGGATTTTTAGGCATTATGTTATTCGGATGGGAACGGGTTCATCCTGCAGTTCACTATCTGGCCACGATTATGGTGGCGTTTGGGGCGAATTTGTCCACGTTTTGGATTTTAGTGGCGAATTCTTGGATGCAAAGCCCCTCTGGGGGAGAGATGGTTAATGGAAAATTTGTGGTGAGTGATTACTTTGAGGCTATTCTTAACCCTTTTATGGCTAAAAGTGTCTCTCATATGTTTTTAGCCACCCTAGAAACCTCGTTATTTGTCATTGGGGGAATTAGTGCTTGGTATATTATTAACCAGCGACATCAAGCCTTTTTTGCCCGTTCTTTAAAAATTGTCTTAGCGGTGGCCATTGCTGTCACTCCTCTACAAATTTATGTGGGCCATTTAAGTGCTGAACAAGTGTATCGTTATCAACCCACCAAGTTAGCGGCCATGGAAGCGAAATGGGAAACCTCCCCGGCCGGACAACCGGCGGACTGGAGTTTACTGGCCTTACCCAACGAAAAACAGGAATTCAACCCCTGGGAAATCACGATTCCTAACGGACTCGGATATATTTTAGAATTTAAGGCTAATCTTTCTGAACCAGTTCAAGGATTAAAAGAATGGCCAGTGAACGAACGGCCTAGGATGGTAGGGTTAATTTACTATTCGTTTCGGGTGATGAGTGGGATTGGCTTTTTCTTAGCTGGTTTGATGGTGTGGAGTCTTCTGCAATGGTTAATCGGTAATCTATCCCCTGAAAAAATTAGTCAGCGAAAATGGCTGTTAAGAACTTGGATATTCGCTGCACCTTTGGGTTATATTGCCGTAGAATCCGGTTGGATTGTGCGGTGTGTGGGGCGACAACCTTGGGCGGTATACAAACAAGTTCGTACCGTTGACGCTGCTTCTAATCTACCTGCAAGCAATGTGTTGACTTCTTTAATCTGTTTTGCTGTCATTTATTCGACTTTATTGGTGGCAGCTTTATATTTTGGCAGTCGTATTATTCGCCGAGGGCCTAAGTTAGATTTACCCCTCCCTCATTCAGAGGATAAAGTGGCTATGTCAACCGAACAAGCAAATTTTGTCAAAGATCAACGTCCCGTAGAAGCACAACAATAAACAATTGATATGGACCCGTTATTACATTTTCTCGCCCAAGTTTGGTTTGTTATTTTAGCCCTGTTTTTATTTCTTTATGTCATGTTAGATGGTTTTGATTTAGGGGTAGGTATCCTATCTTTGACCAGTTCTAATGAGGAACGAAGAACCCTTTTAATGACCAGTTTAGGGAATATCTGGGACGCTAACGAAACTTGGTTAGTGTTAATGGGAGGTGCCTTATTTGGGGCGTTTCCTTTGGCTTATGGGACGATTCTCAACGCTCTGTATATTCCCATTTTTATGATGATTTTCGGTCTGATTTTTCGGGCCGTTGCCTTTGAATTTCGAGAACAGGCTAATAATAAATTCTTTTGGAATTTTGCTTTTGGGATAGGTAGTTTATTGGCTGCTTTGGGCCAAGGGTTTGCCCTGGGTACGGTGATTCAAGGGATTAAAGTGGATGCAATGGGGCATTTTATTGGTTCTACTTGGGATTGGTTAAACTGGCGCAATCTATTGGTAGCGTTAACATTGATTCAAGGTTATGTGTTAATCGGTTCAACCTACTTAATTTTGAAAACAGAGGGAGAACTGCAAATTACCCATTATCGAACGGCTAAGTTAGCAGCAATAACCACATTATTAGGGGCGATTATAATTACGATTACTACCCCAATTTTTTATGAAAGCTTGAGAGAACGCTTATTTACTGCGCCTTTGGTTTATATTTTTGGTGCCATTCCCATTTTAGGATTGTTGTTAGTTTGGTTACTGATACAAAGTCTTAATCAACGAGAAGAACGGACTCCTTTGGTTTGGACAATTTTGATCTTTTTATTGAGTTTTATTGGTTTAGGATTAATTGTTTTTCCTTATATTATTCCCACAGATATCACTATTTATCAAGCTGCTGCTGCTCCGAGTGCTTTAGTGTTTATGCTGGTTTTTGTCGGCTTTCTTATCCCTGTTATGTTGTTTTATAACATCTACAATTATGTCGTGTTTCGGGGAAAAGTAGTCAACCATGAAGAGGGATATTAGTTTTTTGAGGCAAAAGGCACTCATGCAAAAGCCTTTGTCAAAATCTATTTACATTTTAGGAACAATATCCATTAAGGCTGATTGAATGGTAGGATATTGATACTGAAATCCTAAAGCTAGGGTTTCTTTTGGCAGAACTTGTTGACCTTCTAAAACCACTTTTGAGCCTTCTCCTAACAGCACTTCTAAGGCAAAATCGGGTACAGGTAGCCAAGAGGGTCGATTCATCACTTCCCCTAGGGTTTCACATAATTCATTCATTCGTACAGGATTCGGAGCCGTAGCGTTAAATGTTCCGACGATTCCTGAACGGTTTAAAGACTCTTTAAGTAACTGTACCAAGTCATCAATATGAATCCAAGAAAACCATTGACGACCACTGCCAATGGGTCCACCAGCAAATAGTTTAAAGGGGGGAATCATGCGACTTAACGCCCCTTCTGTGCCTAAAACAATACCAAACCGCAAAATGACTAAACGCACATTGACTTTTTTGACTTCTTGTGCTTCGCTTTCCCACGCTTGGCAAACTTCCGCTAAAAAATCATCACCAGGGGGGCTATTTTCATCAAAGGTTTTTGTTTCGCTGGTGCCATAATACCCCACAGCAGAAGGGTTAATTAAAACTGAAGGTTTATCTTTTGCTTTGCTAATAGCTTCGACAATTTTTCGGGTTCCTAACTGACGACTTTCTAAGATGGCTTTTTTATGTTCAGGACTCCACCTTTCTGCAATGGGTTCTCCTGCTAAATTAACCACAGCATCACACCCTGATATCTTATCTTGCCACTCTCCTGATTCTGTGGCGTTATAACCCACGATTTCCACATTGGGAAAGGTAGAAGGGGGATAAATGGTTGTAGCACGATTAACGTTTCGGGTGAAGATGACAAATTGATGACCTTCATCCTTTAAGCTATGGACTAATCGAGTTCCCACAAATCCAGTTGCGCCAGTAATTGCGATTTTCATTGGTTAAATCGTTATTCTTATAGCTCTTAGCATAACTGATCAAGGGGTTCTGATTCAATCTTTAGTACACAATTACCTAAATCAAAAAATTGCAGTAAAATTAAGAGGTTGTGTTATTCAGTTGAGTATGGTTGATAATCAAACCCTTCCCCCCCAAAATATTGAAGCTGAAGAGTCTATTTTAGGGGGAATTTTACTGGACCCTGAAGCGATGGGAAGAGTGGTGGATTTAATAACCCCAGAAGCGTTTTATGTTCAGTCCCATAAGGAAATTTATCAAGCCGCTTTAAAGTTACATGGACAGGGACAACCGACGGATTTTTTAACGGTTAAAAGTACCTTAGATGACCATCAGTTATTGGAACAAGTGGGGGGACTCAATAAGTTAACTCAGTTATTAGATAGAACGGTTTCTGCGGTGAATATTGACCGTTACGCTGCGTTAGTAATGGATAAGTATTTGCGCCGTCAATTGATTGCAGCCGGTCATGAAATTGTTGATTTAGGATTTGAAACCACACAAGAATTAGAGATTGTTTTAGATGAGTCAGAAAAGAAGATTTTTGCTTTAACTCAAAAGCGTCCTCAAGAGGGGTTAATTCCGATTTCTGATACGATTATTAAAACCTTTAATGAGTTAGAAAAACTCCACGAACAAACGGCACTTCCGGGTATCGAAACCGGATTTTATGACTTAGATGCTATGACGGGAGGATTGCAACGTTCTGACTTAATTATAATAGCCGGTCGCCCCTCAATGGGAAAGACAGCGTTCGGATTGGGGATGGCTGCCAATATTGCCAAAAACTTTGATTTACCGGTGGCAATGTTTAGTTTAGAAATGTCAAAAGAACAGCTTTCTATGCGTTTATTAGCAGCAGAAGCAGGAATTGAAAGTAACCGTTTACGTTCGGGTCGATTCGTTCAAAATGATGTTGAAAAGCTGAGTATTGCCATTGGAACTTTATCTAATTTACCGATTTATATTGATGATGCTGCGAATATTACAGTGACCCAAATTAGATCCCAAGTTCGTCGTCTTTTAGCAGAAAAAAAAGGGGAATTTGGTTTAGTTTTGATCGATTACTTACAGTTAATGGAAGGTGCAGGAAGTGAAAATAGAGTCCAAGAATTATCAAAAATCACCCGTTCTTTGAAGGGATTAGCCCGTGAAATTAAAGCCCCTGTTATTGCTTTATCCCAGTTAAGTCGTGCGGTTGAAGCTAGGAATAATAAGCGTCCAATGATGTCAGATTTACGAGAAAGTGGTGCGATTGAACAAGATGCAGATTTAATTATGATGTTATATCGGGAAGAATATTATAATCCTGATACTCCAGATAGAGGAATAGCTGAAATTCTTTTAACTAAGCATCGTAATGGACCAACGGGAACGGTGCGGCTACTCTTTCAGCCAGAATTAACTAAATTTTTAAATATGCAAAACAGTTCTAATTATGCCTAATTCCTACTTAAGAAAATCTGGTCGATATTGGTACTTAATTATATTTATTTTTCTTGTATTAGGTATCTTTTTTAGATTGACTAATATTGAACAGAAAGTTTACTGGCACGATGAAATCTTTACCAGTTTGCATATTAGTGGATTTTTGATGAGTGATTGGATCAATAATTTATTTACAGGGGACATTTTTGAACCTAGACAATTACAATACTATTTACAAAATCATCCTCACAAAACTATAGGAGATACCCTTAAAGTTTTGGCAATAGAAGATCCCCATCATCCCCCTTTATATTATATTTTAGTGAGAGTCTGGCGACAAGTATTCGGAGATTCTATTACAGTAATTAGAAGCTTTTCTGCTTGGGTTAGTTTATTACTTTTTCCTAGTATCTATTGGTTAAGTTGGCAATTATTTAAACAACCCATTGTGAGTGGGTTTTCTTTAGGATTAATTGCCATTTCTCCTTTTTATATTCTTTATGCTCAAGAGGCGAGAGAATATGCTTTGTGGACTGTTTTAGTTACTTTATCTAGTGCGACTTTATTAAGGTGCATTGAGTTAATAAATTCTCAAAAAAATCAAACATATAAGTCTTATTTAATGTGGGGATTTTATACAATTTTAACAACCCTCAGTTTTTATACTTCTTTATTTACTTTATTTGTGGTTTTAGCTCAAATCG
>NZ_PRLH01000107.1 GCF_003013815.1 Cyanothece sp. BG0011
TTTGCAAACACGATCATTTTGGCTTCTACGACTTCATTAAATTAACTCTCAACTCCCTTAAATAACTAAACCATTATGACTACCCAAACTCCCCCCCTAGTTTCTCTGCAAGACCCGAAAGATGTCTCTATCGATGTTATTGAATCAGAATTAAGCAGTATTTGGCAAAGTTACAGCGATAATGACGATGGTATCGTGGCCACTCGTGCCACTTCCTTTACCTTCATTGTCTATGAACCCGAACCCACTCAACACCTATTAGCAGCCCTGGGCTTTTACACCGGTCCGATCGATGGTATTGCCGGCCCCCGTACCGTTGCCGCCATTAAATCGGCTCAAAAAGCCTATGAGATGGAGGTTACCGGGAAATCGAATCAAGATTTGATTAATAAACTACAAACCAAGTTTGAACAGGCAAAAGCCAATGGCCAACTTAACGAAGAACAAAAAGTGGCCGCTGGGTCCTATTCTCCTGACTTAGAAGGCACCGGCTTAGCCGATAGTATTGCTGCTTCTAACCCCTGTCGTATCATTACCCTCTGTCCTACCGTTGGAGAAGACGAAGGGGTGAAAGCTCAGGTTTCGGCCTATTGTCCCATCAATAAGCGCAGTCAACACACCCTTATTTGTTGCGAATATATTACCCTCAGAGGAACGGCCGCAGCCTTAGAGAGAGTTGGGGGCATTATTTCAGAATTAACCATTAGTGGTTTGCCTACTTTTGTTTGGTGGAAAGCCAGCCCCGAACCCGAATACGGACTATTTAAGCGGTTGGCTTCCCAAGGAGATACGTTAGTGGTAGATTCTAGCAACTTTAGTGAACCGGAAGCCCAGTTAGTAGAACTCGGTCAAATGTTAGAGCAGAATATCCCCCTAGCGGACTTAAACTGGGCAAGACTCAGCCCTTGGCAAGAATTAACGGCGGCTGCCTTTGACCCCCCAGAACGTCGTAATGCCGTGTTAGAGATTGACCGGGTTACTATCGATTATGAAAAGGGTAATGCGACTCAAGCGTTGATGTTTTTGGGATGGGTGGCCAGTCGGCTGCAATGGAAACCGGTTTCCTATGAACAAGAAGGCGATGACTATGATATTCGTCGGGTTAAGTTCGTCAATAATGAACAAAAGACCATCGAAGCTGAACTCGCCGGGGTTCCCTTGGCTGACTGGGGTGATGTGTTAGGAGACTTAATTAGTATTAAGTTAAGTTCGACTAATTTACAAGCAGACTGTTGTACGGTGTTATGTTCAGGGACAACCGGATGTATGCGGATGGAAGCCTCCGGTGGGGCGCAAGCTTGTCGTATTGAACAAGTGACTCCCTTAGGAGATCAAAAAACGGAGCATTTAATCGAGAAACAACTGCAACGTTGGGGTCCCGATGCGTTGTATCAAGAAAGTATCAACGTGACCATGGGAATTCTTAAGTTAGCCTAGAATAACTAACTAGAATTGTCATGATTTTAAGAAGCGAGTTTTAGGGTGATAGTGCCTTAAAACTCGTTTATTGTTGTATTAAAATCTTATGTATTATTTGAGGTAAATTATGATCGATAAAGAACTTAAAAAAGGTATATATAATCCTGATGAAGAACCTTGGGAGGAGGATAATGATGATTTCTAAGTGATCGCCGATCTTGTAGGTTGGGTTGAGGGACGAAACCCAACAATAATGGTGTTTGAGTGTATCTGATAAATAAGTGCGATCGCCTTTTTTGTAGGGTGCATTAACAATAGTAATAGTGTAATGCACCAAATATTGACTAATTAATTGATAAATTTAATGGTGGATTACGTTTCTCTAATCCACCCTACATTTGATTTGATTAATAAGGGATTATCGGTTAATTGTTTGGGTTTAACGGTGTTAAACCCCTACGGTTGTTTGCTGTAGGGGCATAATAATATTATGCCCTGGTTGGTAATGGTTAATGATTTGCGATCGCTGTTTATAACTGCTTATAACTGTTGCGCTATAGTAGAAGTGCCGATCTTGTCGTTTAAATTGAGATAAAATCAATATTATGTTAAAAAATTCCTAAGAATGCCAACTGCTAAACAATTAGAAAGTTTATATCGCATCTGCTATCAACTAACATATACCATGCTTCAGCCTATACATCTAATTTGTATTGATAATAGAACTGGTAATGTTTATATATTGGCTGGCTATGATGAAGAAATAGAGTTTCAGATAACACCTAATGGAGAATTTGCTGATGAGTCAAATTAATTATGATGCAATGTCAAGGGATGAGTTAAAACAATATTTTCTCAAGCATCGTGGAGATCATGCTGCCTTTCAAGCTTACTTAGATAGGATTAATCAACGTCCCCTTAAAATTATAGTGAGTCCTGATGATCCTGATTTTGATGAGAAAGTCCAAGCGGCTATTCGCCAAAAGTTGGAAACAGCAAGGAATAAGAGTAGTAAAGGATCTCAATGATCGCTTTATTTATAAAGCACATTAACCATAGTATAATGCACCAAATATTTACTAATTAATTGATAAATTTAAGGGTGGATTACGTTTCTCTAATCTGTATTAGTGCGATCGCGCTTTGTTGTAGGTTGGGTTAAGGGACGAAACCCAACAAAGATAAAATTTTACTAGAAAATATAGTACAATAAAACCTTATAAAAGATATTTTTGTACTAGCGATCTCGAAGAGATCCCCATAGCGGTGCGCCTATTGAACGCATGGATGCAATAAAACAAATCAAGTCTTATGCTAGTTAAGAGTAATCTTTGCTAAAAACTATTGCCAAATCCTCTAAAAATGGGATAATAATTAATAGGTACTTCGACTATAATTTATCAAAAAAGATATATTTCTTTATACAAGTTAAAATGATCCCTCATGGTTAGCAAAGTATTATAAAGAAAATTCAATATTTATTACTAACATAGCTAAAAATTAATCTTTTTATTACATAATCGGAATAGAGAAGAGAAAAACTTTATTCTCTTTGAATTGAAAGCAACAAACGAATTCATAATTTATTTAATGAAATTGGAGGGAGATGGTATGAAACTCAATGATAGATTACAAGAATTTGTGCAGTATTTGACAGAAGGCTTTGCTAGAATTTTTAGTCCAGCTAAAGACGACTATCAAGATATGGGAATACAGCCTTATGACTGTAAACCTTATATTAAAGCAAAAGCCAATAAAATCGTTTAGACAGAATCACTCATTTTTCTTGCTATTAATTAAGGGGCAAACATTTGTTTGCCCCTATTATTTGATTGTACAATTTTTGGTGTGTGAGGTAAGTATCATCATTTCATCTTTTAATCATAATCCTTATTTTTGAGCAACCGTAAAATCGCCAAAGTTAGGATCATGAGAAGGGGTTTCTAGCTGTTCAACCGGAACATGAGTCGCTGTTTGATTCATTGTGTTTGGAGTCATGGGGGACTCACCCAACTGCAATGATAGATAAAGCAACCACGTTACCGTACTAGCTAATAATAAACGTTCAAACATCTCACACCACCTAGAATCAATTGCGTTTAATAGAGAAGATCCATTAAATTAGGATTTGACTGCCGAAGGTTAAAAATATCAGACCATTTCCCTAAATTATGACAGTTAACACCGTCCGTTATCTATCTCCATTAACCTCCATTGTCTTTTAAGATTTTCTAGACGACCTTGTGGCTAAATAACCTCAAGGGATTTACCACCTAGGTAATCAACCTCCGCAAGACACTTCAATTGTAGCAAACCCTCACAAAAATATGGGCAAAGCTTGAGTAATTTGGAAATATTAACACTTATCCTTAAACTCAGTGATAGGGTTGTAGGAGAAGTGGACGGTTTGAGATAGCATTTTCATAGCCAGAGACTTCAACCATCTTGAGAACAGGAAATGTTCTTAATTCTCTCACCATGAGATGACCCATGATCACTCCTCAAATAAGTTACAATCTAGCAATCAATGGCTAAATATTTCCTAATTGAATCACAAAGTCCCTTTGATTATCCAGAGGTCAATAATAATTATAATCTCGCCTCTGATCTCGCTGATGCTGGTAACGAAGTTACCTTATTTTTAATCGAAAATGGTGTATTAGCAGCCCGTTCGACTGTAGCGTCTCAAGGATTAACCAATCTCGAAAAAGTCAAGTTATTAGCTGACGAATTTTCCTTAGATGAACGAGGTATTGACACCACAGAGTTAGGAACTAAAATCGAAGTTTCTAACGTGGCATCTATTGTAGATGCCATGAGTGAAGGACAAAAAATGATGTGGTTATAATTAATAGGAGAAACAAAAAAAATGAGTAAAACAGTTTTAAGTTTTTTGTTGATGGATAATCCTTTTGAGCAAGCCAGAACAACCACCGCTTTTCGCATGATTGATGCTGCTTTAGATAAGGGATACGACGTTAAAGTATTTACCTATGAAGGGGGGGTTTCTTTAGCCTTTGCCCATCAAAAACCCCATGCCAATAGTGTTCATGGTCGCACCTTTGACGAAGAAAATCACCCTTTAACTAAAGATTGGATCACAGCCTTATTTAATAAAGCAAAAAGTAAAGGATGTGAATTAGAATGGGTTAATTGTGGTCTTTGCGTCGACGAAAGAGGGGTTAACGATGCGGTAGAAGGCTGTCGTCGGGGCGCACCTAAAGACTTTTGGGAATGGTCTAAAGATGCAAACGGAACCTTAGTTATTGGCACAAAATAGGGAGAAACTATGAAAGTATTACAAGTCATTCAATCCGCTTATCGTTGCACCATTGAAGAACAAGATGATCCCGTTGTTTGGTTTATTCAAGTGTTAGAAACCATTGGCGGTGACGTTGATATTGTATTGAGGGCTAATGCTGTTAATTATGCCGTCAAAGGACAAGTGGTCGAAGGGCTTTCTTTTGGGGAATGGAAACAAAGTTTTCCTGCTAAACTTGATGACGATTTGCAACAATGTCTTGACAAAGGAATTAAAGTTTATGCGATTAGTGAAGACATTTCTAAGCGAGGCATTCCCGAAGGTAAATTATTAGCAGGAATTGAAAAAATATCCTTTAAAGAATTGCCTAAACTGTTTGAAAATTACGACCAAGTATGGCATTGGTAATCAAAAGGTAGGGTGGGCATTGCCCACCTGACTAACTTTAAACTGCTTAAAAAAAGGTCTTATTGTTTCCATTTATCTCCTCCTGGTAATTTAGAGAGTTGGTGATTAATTTCGCCTCTAATTGTTTTCTTTGAATAAGTATAAGTCATCTCTAATAAATCATAAGTTATGTTTTTAACTTCCTCTTCATTAATATTTTCTCTAAGTTGAAAAGGATTATATTTACCTTCAAAAACTTCTATACTAGCGGCAAAAATAGCATCGTCCAAAGCTTCTTCTAAAAAGTCTTGCCATTCTTGTTCTTTGATGTAATAAGATTTTTTATTATCTTTAAGATTAAGGGATTGTATTTTTACAATAGAATCTCGAATTGAAACCGCCCAAGAATTAGTTAAACGTTGTTCGACTTGGTTTTTAATTAGATGAATCAGTAATCTTACTAAAAAACTTTGGATTTTTTCTAAGATCGCTTTTTTGCTCATTTCTTCTAATTCATCAATAATTCCTAGTGCGTCTTGATAACGCCCTTCTTCAATATATTGCCTGAGTTCTATCAATTCTTGTGTCATAATTGATTAATTATTCTTTCACCGTATTAAAGTTATTTTCATTGTTTTATTTTACTAAAAAAATAAGGTGGGTATTGCCCACCTTACAAACTTAATTAACCCAAACAATTACCAAAAAAGACCCCATAACCAGGAATTTCAATGGTATGGTCATATCTACGATTGGTAAAATCCGATTCATCAGACTCTTGACAATTAGGATAATTAGACAAGTCGTGACGCAGTGCCACAGGGCTTAAATTGAATAAACAGATTAAGTGTTGTTCGTCGCATTTACGAGCGAAACCTAATAAGGGTTCTGGTGTGTCGAGCAACGTGAGATCCCCTTTGTTCAAAGCAGGTTGTCGGTTACGCCAACTAAATAAGCGACGATATTTATTAAGTAATGACATAGATTCCTTTTCTTGGCTGTCTACCGCCATCGGACAATGTTCAGAAGGAACAGGTAACCAAGGTTCTTTGGCTGTGGTAAACCCTGCGTTATGGGCCGAAGGGTCCCAAGGCATGGGAGTGCGACAACCATCTCGGCCTAGAATATTAGGATACCCTTGTAACCCGTAGGGATCTTGCATTTTTTCATAGGGAATATCTGCTTGAGTTAACCCCAACTCATCCCCTTGATAAATACAGCAACTACCTTTAAGGGCGAGAATTAAAGCTGCTAATAAATGCTCAAACGCTTCTTCGGTAAAGTGATCAATCTCTTGATGTTTTTGCCAACGACTTTTGAGACGAGGGAAATCATGGGTTCCGGCTGTCCAACAAATGACCCCATCTTTAAAATGGGTTTCAATGCGTTGAATCATTTCTCGCAGTCTCGCGTAACTAAATGGCTCATCTTTCATCAATTCTGAGTTATACGCCATGTGTAATCGATCCTCACCCGACACATATTCACTAGCCAAGAGTAAGGGATCTTCTGCGCTACTAATTTCAGCCAGGGTGGTGGTGCCAGGATATTCGTCCATTACCTGACGAATAGATTTGAGCAGATCGATGATTTCCGGTTGACAGAAATTGTGGAGATTTAAAAAGTCAAAAAAGGGATCTTTGGGATCAGCGCCGGCCGGGCGTTTCATTTCTGGGGGACGGGGGGGATTATCTCGTAATTGGCGATCGTGGAGATAAAAATTGACCACATCGAGGCGAAACCCATCAACGCCCATATCTAACCAAAAACGAGCCACATCAAAGATGGCTTCTTTAACCTCTGGGTTATACCAATTCAGATCCGGTTGAGACACTAAAAAGCTGTGTAAATAATATTGCTGTCGGGTTTCGTCCCATTCCCAAGCACTACCCCCAAAAGTAGCCCGCCAATTATTGGGTGGGGACCCATCGGGTTTGGCATCTTCCCATACATACCAGTCAGCTTTGGCATTATCCCGACTGCTACGACTTTCTAGGAACCAAGAATGTTGATCGGAGGTATGGTTCCAGACTTGATCAATTAAAATTTTCAAATTGCGATGATGAGCTTCTTTGAGCAGTAATTGGAAATCCTCCATGGTGCCAAACATGGGTTCAATGGCTCGATAGTCAGAAATATCGTAACCAAAATCCTTCATGGGGGATTTAAAGAAAGGAGAAATCCACACCGCATCCACTTCGAGTTGAGCAATATAGTCTAATTTTTGAATAATCCCTGGTAAATCTCCGATACCGTCCCCATTGCTATCAAAAAAGCTTCGAGGATAAACTTGATAAATGGCAGCACTCCGCCACCAATCTTGTGCTTGAGATTGTTTTGATGTAAGCGATAAATTCATACAGTCATGCTATTTAAGGTTTACTGAAAATATTGTTGAGTCGGGAGTTTCCTCCCATATCTCCCTCATCTAGGGAAGATAGATATAAGCCATGGCATTTCTTCACCCTAACACTTCATCCTTATTTCATAATCACAAGAATGGGTAATATCATCATCTTCTTCTGGTCTAAAAAAATTTAAAACGATCTTCCTTGCAACCTAAACAAGCAACATCAATGATCAAGTGAGAATGGGGAAGAAAACCCCCAGATCAGAAAGAGAACCGACGACTTTCCGTGTTTCGTCTCGGTTCTCTTGTCTGGTTCGCTCCTCACACTATGTATAACTATATAGGAAGCTTTGGGTTTTGTCATGTTACTTAAGATTTATTTTTGATTTATTACATAGATTTACAATCGGTGACGGGGTGGCTGTCCCCTTTGTGATAACCATAACCTTTGGAGTAAAATTTGTGTAATAGCGACTAAACCAAGCCTACCTTGAGATAATTGAGGATTATTTAGACTGGTGGCTCCAAAAATACGACAATACCGCTCAAAGGTTAGAAAAATCTCGCATAATGCCAGTGCTAGTTTGATCTCATTACGATTTGTCTCATTTTCTAAACGATCAACAGTGGTGATGATTTGAGAAATGAGGGAGAATTCAAATTGATTTAAATCTAAACTAAACCAAGGTATCCCTTGAGAAGTCGATAAAGACCATTGGTAAGGCTCAAAAAACTCACTTTTTAACTTGATAAGTCCCTCTTTATCTCCTAACCGTAATAAACGACAACAACGCGCATAAGTATATTCAATGGGCCATAAATTGTCATGATTTGTTGACTTTGAAGTGAACCTTTTTCGAGGATAGGTAAAACTAGACCAAGAGTCTAACCAAATAGATAGACTGCGATCGCATAGGGTAAACTCTAACCAACCGGGATCAAGAAGGGTTACGGTAAAGTTTAAAGCCTCTGGGGGGTTAGGTTGGGGTTGTAGGATGTTCAAAATACTGTCTGCCAGAGTCAGAGGAGAGAGAGGAGAATGAGAGGATAATTGAAAAGCGATCGCACAACGGTAAGCAATAGAATCAAGATGAGAGAGTCTATAGATAGAAATAGAGGGGTTGTGACTCAGAAAATCAGTCACAATTGAGCTATCTAAATTCAACAATTGAGTTAAAAGGAACTGCTGTAACTGTTGTTGAATAGAAAGGTTAGTTATTCTTATCGTTAAAGGATAAATACTCTTAATTATTCGGTTTTTTGTCATCTTTAGTAAAATTAGCTAGAATAATGGCTTCTTCATGATGGTTGTGTAAGAGTTGGTCTTTTTATGAAAAAAAGAGAGCGTCATTACTTTAATAATAAATCAGAGCAACTATTGTCTTCTGAATCATTATTAACTTGCCAAAAAGAACCGCCTTTTAATAACTTGCAAGAATTGTATAATTGGGGACGTTGCCATTATCGTCAACGAACTTTTCATAAAGATCAAACCATTCCCACCCGTCCTGGTTTATTATACATTGTCAATAAAGGGGCGGTTCGTTTGATGGGGTTGCCTTCTATTAATGAAGACCATAAACCGATGCAAAATGAATGTATAGAAGAGATTTTTCTAGGAATTTTAGGAACAGGGAAACCCTTTGAAATTGTCGAACATTCTTCTAGTATTATTAGAGTTGAGGCCCACGTTAATCAAACCTCTGTCATTTGGTTATATTGGCACGAATTAGTTGACTCTTTGAATATTTATATTAAAGTTTTAGAATTGTTTCGCCAACAACATCAAACTCAATTAATATGGATGAGTATTTTAGCCCAAAAACGAACAATAGATCGCTTGATGGGGTTGTTGATGTTGTTAGCAACCGAAGAAGGAGAAAGAACCGAAAAAGGTTATGCTTTGCCTTATATTTTAACCCATGCTCAAATTGCCAGTGCCATCGGAACCACTAGAGTTAATGTTACCCGTTTAATGGGACAATTGCGACAACAAGGGATGATTGAAGTTGATAAACATAATCGAATTTGTTGGAACATGAATCAGTTTGAAACTGAATTTAACTTTTAAGTTCATTTTCTATAAAATCTGGGCAAACTAACAGCAAGTCACTTCTTGCTACCTTCCATGACCAACATTAATAAAAAAAGTCTCAGTGAACGGGATATTTGTACAAAATATATTACGCCGGCGCTGGTACAAGACAATAAATGGGATAGTAACACCCAAATTCGAGAAGAAGTCACCTTTACCGATGGTCGCATATTAGTCAGAGGAAAACTAACCAGTCGAGGGAAAGGAAAACGGGCCGACTATATCCTCTACTACAAACCTAACTTACCCATTGCAGTCATTGAAGCGAAGGACAATAACCACAGTATGGGGGCCGGAATGCAGCAAGCAATGGACTATGCTCAAATTTTAGACATTCCCTTTGCTTATAGTTCTAATGGGGATGGCTTTATTGAACATGATTTTACCCGAAATGACCATTTAATCGAACGAGAGATAGGTTTAGATGAATTTCCTTCTCCTGACGAGTTATGGCAGCGTTATCGTCACTGGAAAGGCATCAAAGATGAAGAGAATGAAATTATTACCCATCCTTACTATAGCGACGGTAGGGGCAAAAAACCCCGTTATTATCAACTCAATGCCATTAATCGCACCATTGAAGCCATAGCCAAGGGAAATCAACGAATTTTGCTGGTAATGGCTACAGGAACCGGAAAAACCTTTACAGCGTTTCAAATTATTTGGCGGTTATGGAAATCTCGCACCAAGAAACGTATTTTATTTTTAGCAGACCGCAATATTTTAGTCGACCAAACTAAAACCAATGATTTTAAGCCCTTTGGTCAAACCATGACCAAAATTAAGCAGCGTCAAGTGGATAAGTCTTATGAAATTTATTTGGCGTTATATCAAGCAGTGACGGGAAATGAAGAAGAAAAGAATATTTATAAACAATTTTCCCCTGATTTCTTTGATTTAGTGGTGGTAGATGAATGTCACAGAGGAAGCGCAGCAGAGGATTCGGCCTGGCGAGACATTCTTGATTATTTTAGCAGTGCCACCCAAATCGGGTTAACGGCCACTCCCAAGGAAACAAAAGACATTTCTAATATTGACTATTTTGGTGAACCCATTTACACCTATTCCTTGAAACAAGGGATTGAAGATGGTTTTTTAGCCCCTTATAAGGTAATCCGCATTGATATCGATAAAGATTTGATGGGATGGCGACCGAAAGCGGGGCAACTGGATAAATATCAGCAATTTATCGAAGATAGAATCTATAATCAAACGGATATAAACCGGTCTTTGGTACTGGAAAACCGCGACATTTTGGTGGCCCAAAAAATTACGGAATTTCTCAAAGGGACGAACCGTTTTAGTAAAACCATTGTATTTTGTGAAGATATTGACCACGCAGAACGAATGCGTCGGGCCTTAGTGGTAGCAAATAGTGATTTAGTAGCGCAAAATAGCCGTTATGTGGTGAAAATTACAGGAGACGACAAAATTGGTAAGGAGGAGTTAGATAATTTTATTTTGCCTGATAGTCCTTATCCGGTGCTAGTCACCACTTCTAGGTTAATGACCACGGGGGTAGATGCTCAAACTTGTCAATTAATTGTCTTAGACCGTTCGATTAAGTCTATGACGGAGTTTAAGCAGATTATTGGTCGAGGAACCCGTATTAATGAGGCGTTTGGTAAATCTTACTTTACTATCATGGATTTTAAGAAGGCCACAGAGTTATTTGCAGACCCGGACTTTGATGGGGAACCAGTACAAATTTACGAACCGAAATCCCATGACCCTCTTATCGTAGAAGAGGATGAACCAGAAGAGATGACCAACGGTTTACCAGTGGTTAGAGAGAAACGGACGAAATATTATCTAGGGAAAGAGACGGTTACAACATCGATTATTAGAGAAAGGGTGCAGTATTACGATAAAGAAGGGAAGTTAATCACCGAATCGTTGAAAGATTACACCAAAAAGGCAGTTAACCAGGAATATGGGTCAATGGATAGGTTTTTGAGACAATGGAGTGAGGCAGAGAAAAAACAGGTCATTATTGATGAGTTACAAGAAAAAGGCGTTATTTTTGAAGGGTTAATGCAGGAAGTAGGGAAGGAGTTTGATGCGTTTGATTTGATTTGTCATGTGGCCTTTGACCAACCCCCGTTAAGTCGGGTTGAAAGGGCAAATGAGGTTAAAAAGCGCAATTATTTTACAAAATATGGCGAAAAAGCTAGAGAAGTGCTGAATGGGTTGTTAGATAAATATGCAGACGAAGGAATAGAGTCCATTGAAGATTTAAAAGTGTTAACCGTTGCACCTTTTAATCAGTTGGGAACACCCATAGAAATTATTAACCATTTTGGGGGTAAAAAGCAATATTTAGCAGCCTTGAAAGAGTTAGCAACCGAACTTTATCGGGTTTGTTAATGTTAGGGGTCAACGGCCGTTGACCCATACAATATGAACAAAAATGAGAATAACTAGAGATTTTTTTCCTTTTTATCAATTAATATTTATTTGTTTTCTTCTTCAGCTTCTTGACGGCGTTCTGAAATTAATTCACTGGCTAACGAGCAATTTTGAGCGTAACGAGCAACAATTTCTTGTACGCGGCGTAAAGCCTCTTTCTTAGATAAAATATCTAAATTTCTTTCTTCTGTCATAGGTTTTATTTATGGCATAATTTATATATCTGTCATTTTAACTTAATTTGTAGCTTAAATTTTTATGTCCATTTCTACTACTGTTAAAGCCATTCAAGACATTATGAGAATTGATGAGGGGGTTGATGGGGATGCCCAACGCATTAGTCAATTAACTTGGATGCTATTTCTAAAGATTTTTGATGATAGAGAAATGGAAGCAGAATTGTTTGAAGATGACTATATTTCGGCGATGCCGGAGGGGTTAAAATGGCGAGATTGGGCTGCTAATGATGAGGGAATGACAGGGGATGAATTATTAGATTTTGTTAATAGTCAACTCTTTAGAACCCTGAAGAATCTTGACTTAGCAACGGCAAAAAATCCCAAAGCTAAAATTTTAAAAGAAGCCTTTGAAGACGGATTTAATTTTATGAAAAGTGGCACATTAATTCGTCAAGTTATCAATAAAATTAATGAAATTGACTTTAATAATTCTCAAGATAAACATTTATTCGGGGAAATTTACGAAAAGATATTAAAGGACTTACAAAATGCAGGAAATGCAGGGGAATATTATACCCCTCGTGCAGTCACTCAGTTCATGGTAGATATGATTAACCCACAGTTAGGGGAACGAATTCTTGACCCTGCTTGTGGAACCGGTGGCTTTTTAACTTGTGCGTTAAACCATCTTAGACAGCAAGTTAAAACTGTCGAAGAGAAGGAAAAGTTAAGTTATTTAATTAGGGGATTTGAAAAGAAACCGTTACCCCATTTACTGTGTATTACTAATCTTTTATTACATGAAATTGATGTGCCACAAGTGCGGCGTGATAATACCTTAGCCCGTCCCTTAAGGGATTATAAACCATCGGACAAAGTAGAGGTTATTTTAACTAATCCACCCTTTGGCGGTAAGGAAGAGGACGGCATTGAGACGGGGTTTCCGAAAGCCTATCAAACAAAGGAAACGGCGGACTTATTTTTAGTGTTAATTATGCACTTATTAGAAGTAGGAGGACGAGGGGGAATTGTATTACCTGATGGGACGTTATTTGGGGAAGGAGTAAAAACTAGAATTAAAGAAAAATTGCTTTCTGAATGTAATTTACACACCATTGTTAGGCTACCGAATGGAGTGTTTAATCCTTATACCAGTATTAAGACGAATTTACTCTTTTTTACCAAGGGTGAACCCACAGAAACTATCTGGTTTTATGAACATCCTTATCCCCCTGGTTATAAGTCCTATTCTAAAACGAAACCCATAAAAATAGAGGAGTTTGCAGCAGAAAAAGCCTGGTGGCATAATCGAGAAGAAAATGAGTTTGCTTGGTGTGTTTCCATTGAAGAAATTAAAGCCAATGGTTATAATTTAGATATTAAGAATCCTTACCAAGAACGAGAAAAACATCGAGATTTCGGTAAAATGTTAGAAGACTATCAAGGATTAATTAAAGACATATCTAACACACAAAAATTGTTAAAAAATGAGTTAAAATCAGCTTTAGATGAACCCCCCAACCCCCCTTATTAAGGGGGGCTATAAGAGCGTAGGGTGGGCAAATGAGAAATCTATTTTAATGACTGATAATCGAGAAAACATTGCCCACCTCATACAACGATTAAACCCAGAAAACCGTAGGGTGGGCAATGCCCACCTAACAAAACTATTGAATACTTAAGGAGTTATTGATTAATGATTCAAGTATCAGAGAAAATCTACAGTTTTGAAGATTATTGTCAACATAATGATGAATCAGATAATCGTTATGAATTAGTTGATGGGAAGTTAGTATTAATCAATCCTCCTACTGTTAGACATTTTTTGTTAGCTAAATTTTTAGAAATGACCTTTGATCAATTAATTCAAAAAAAAGCATTACCTTTAATTTGTTTTCGAGAAGCCGGCGTAAGAACAGGATGGCAAAAATCTCGTTTACCCGATGTTTTTATAACAACAAAAGAAGCCGCTTCAGAATTATTAGATAAATCAGCTATTTTTCAAATTTCACCTTTATTAATTGTAGAAATTGTTAGTCCTGAATCGGTTACTAGAGACTATCGTTATAAACGGTCAGAATATGCTGCTTTAGGGGTTGATGAATATTGGATTGTTGACCCAAAAATGAGAAAATTACCATTCTTTTATTAGAGGAAGGTTATATGAGGAAACAGTTTATAACCTATCAGATAAGTTAGTCTCTCGTTTGTTTTCTGAGTTAGATTTAACTGTTAATCAAGTTTTAGTTTCTGGTAATATGTAGGGGCTTAATATCATTAAGCCCACACAGATACCCCCAACCCCCCTTACTAAGAGTGGCTATAAAAGGGTAGGGTGGGTTAGACGGCTATAATTTAGGTAGGTTATCACAAGAAGATAAAAATCCGTCGCAACCCACCATGTTAATTAAAACAATCCACTATTTAATGTTTTATTGACGAGTTAATCGATATGTTAGTAAAATAATGAATCTAGAAACATTTTTTAATCAGTTTGAATTATTAGCAGATGCACCTAACGGAGTGCAGAAATTAAGAGAATTAATTCTACAATTAGCAGTAATGGGTAAGTTAGTTCCTCAAGATGAAAATGATGAACCGGCTTCTATTTTATTGGAGAGAATTAAAGCAGAAAAGGCTAAATTAGTCAAGGAAAATAAGATTAGTAAAGATAAAAAGTATTCTTCTGTAGTTTCAGATATACCTCCTTGGAATATTCCTAGTCACTGGCAATGGACTAGAATGCAAAATATTTTTGAAATCACTAGAGGAGGTTCACCAAGACCTAGTAAAGACCCTCGCTTTTTTGGAGGTAATATTCCTTGGATTACAGTGAATGAAATTACTAAAAATTCAGAAATGTATTTATTAAATACAAAAACAGGATTAACTGATTTAGGAAGTAGCAAAAGTAGGTTTATTTTTGATGATGATATATTACTAACTAATAGTGGAGCAACTTTAGGAGTTCCTAAAATTAGCAAAATCAAAGGATGTATTAATGACGGAGTTGCTAGATTATATCCGTTTCATGAATATATCAATAAACAATATGCCTATTACTTTTTATTTGGACAAACTCAAGCCTTTAGAGATGTCAATCAAGGAATGGGACAACCTAACTTAAATACATCAATTTTAGCTGCATGGTTTTTTCCCCTACCACCCCTAAAGGAACAATACCGAATCGTCAAAAAAATTGATCAATTAATGAACTATTGCGACGAATTAGAACAACAATTAACGAAAGGAATAGAAGACAAAGAGAAACTAATAGAAACTGCTATTTATCAATTATTAGCAGCATGAAGTAAGTACCTGGAGAAAAATAAATATTACTGTGAAGTGAGCAGGGGAGCAGGGAGCAAAGGGAGCAGGGAGATAATATTATTAAACTAAATGCTCAAATGCGAAGAGAAATGACAAAAGAACCAATCAAAAGCCATAAAGATTTAAAATCTTATCAAAAAGCTTTTTTTGCTGCCATGAGAATCTTTGAATTATCGAAAAACTTTCCTAAAGATGAAAAATACTCTTTAACTGACCAAATCCGTCGTTCCTCCCGTTCAGTCTGCGCCAATTTAGCCGAAGCTTGGCGCAAACGTCGATATGAAGCCGCTTTCGTCGCGAAACTCAATGATAGTGAAGCTGAAGCAGCAGAAACGCAAACATGGTTAGATTTTGCTGTGGAGTGTAAATACTTAGAGCCAGCAATTGGTCAAGAACTGTCTAATATATATGACGAAATTATAGCAATTTTAGTCAAAATAATTAACAATCCCGAACCTTGGTTATTAAAAAAGCGTTAATTGCTTTTTTCTCCCTGCTCCCTGCTCCCTGCTCCGGCGCTCCCTGCTCCCTGCTCCCTGCTCCGGCGCTCCCTGCTCCCTGCTCCGGCGCTCCCTATTTTTCAGGCTTCAATAATTACTCTTAAATTACCTCGTTTACGAACCACCCGACAAGCCGTCGCACTCCCTGATCTTTCAAACTCTAAATCTAACAAAGTTTGACCAATTTTTAGGTTTTCTAAGCATAAAAATTGAATCGAATCTGGCAAAGAAGGATGAACGATATATAAACAATTATTAGCAGCATCAGGAATTAAATTAGCCATAATCTGCAAAAATTGAAAAATCGTCCCCGTTGCCCAAGCTTGAGGGGTACAAGCCACAGGATACCGCACCGGACTACTATTGGGAAACCGAGGATAACCACAAAATAGTTCAGGAGGACGCAAATAAGGCTGATGAAGCGTCATATCAATAATTCCCTGGGCTAATTCTAACGCTTGTTCCTCTCGATTTAGCGATCGCAAACCGGCTGCAATAATCCCATTATCATGGGGCCAAACGGACCCTAAATGGTATCCCATGGGGTTATAAGCAGGAGACAAACTGCTAAGGGTACGTATTCCCCAACCACTATATAAGTCTGGGGCCTGTAATCGTTCGGCCACACTTTGCGCTTTCTCCGGTGACAAAATCCCTAACCCCAAACAATGACCGGGGTTAGAAGTAATACTATCAATGGGTTGACCGTCATCATTCAACCCCAGGGCGATATATTCGGCTTCCGGTAGCCAGAAATCCTCATTAAAGCGAATTTTCAGGTCATGGGCTTCTTTCTCCCATTGATTAGCCAGATCATGTTCTTTTCTCAATCTCGCCAACCCACTCAAAGCCATTTTTGCCCCATAGACATAGCCTTGCACTTCTGAAAGATAGATATTCCCATCAGCTAAATGACCTTGATGATCGACGATACAGTTACCCGAATCTTTCCATCCTTGGTTTCGTAACCCTCCGGGGGATTGACATTGATAGCCAAGATAACCGGTTGGTTTATAGTTGCGATCGATCCAGTCCATTGCCTTTAAGGCATTATCCCAGAGTCTATTGAGGAGTTCATCGTCATGGGTCCAACTATAGTATTGAGCATACAATAAGATCCATAAGGGCGTTGCATCCACCGTCCCGTAATAAGGAGTATGGGGAACCTCTCCACACCTAGCCATTTCTCCGAAACGAATTTCATGGAGAATTTTACCGGGTTGTTCCTCGCGCCATTCATTGTCTACTTGACCTTGATAGGCTGCTAAAGTTAATAAGGTATCACGGGCAATTTCTGGGGAAAAGATCAGGGTTTGGGCTGCTGCGATGATCGAATCCCGACCAAACAAGGTTGAAAACCAAGGAACCCCGGCAGAGAGAACTTTACCCTCCCCAAAGGTTTGACCCAACAGATAGATATCTTCTTCAGCCCGTTCAATAATTAAGTTTAACTCTTGGTTATCGGTGTGGATTTTGGTTGCGCGATCGCGCCATTTTTGTTCTTCACTTAATTCGGCGGCTAACGCTTGTTTCAGGTTAGCCGGCGGACTAACCGCAGAGGCCAATTTATTATCAATAAAAGGCTGTAAACAATAGCCCACGGCCTGGGTTTCGTGGGGATTTAATTGGATGCGCCAAAGGGCGGTATATCCTTTAAAATAGTCCGGTTGACGCTGATCGAAACGGATACGAGATTCCATTAAAATCCCATCTAACCCTTGATAAGCTAAGGTTAATTCTCCCGTTGCTTCGACAACGCCGTGAATATCGTCCGAAGCATGATTAAAATCTATCTCGCTTTTGCCCACCAACCGCATAATGGTTCCGTTAGCGTGGCGAACGGCCCCGCGAATGACAAATAAGTCAAGAAAATCAGCATCGAAACTGACACTAATCTCAAACTCTACCGGTTCGGTGTTGTAGTTGGTTAGGGTTAATTCTTCAAATAAAGCCCCTTGTAAAACGATATTTCGTTCAATTCCTATGGTTTCGGCCTCGATTTTCCCTTCGATGTAGGGATTCGCACATAAAGCAGAGAGAGCAAACCCTTGTCTTGCGCTACTACTGAGTAAAATGGGGGCCTGTCCTTCAATTTGTAATTCTAAGCGACTGAGAAAACGGGTATCTTTGCAAAGGAGTCCTAAACTAAGATGGGTGTGATCCGGTTGGCAATCACTAATATTCCCTAATTGATCCGTAATTAAGAATAAATCATCATCTTTTAGGGTTAACGTGGGTTGCATTCGTTGGGTGGTGGTACAAGGCCATTCAGGAATGGGAACTTGTTCGGAGGGGGCAAAGGTTCTACCACCGAGATTTAGGAGTTTAAGGGGTTGTTTGTCTTTAGTATTATTGATAGTTGGTTCACTCATTTCAAAATTTATAGAAAGTCAACCCCATCGGTGCATCAGATGGGGAGGAGAAGAACATCAACTCTAATTAATCGTTGCTTCAACCAATGTCCTTATCCTGTATACCAAGTTAAGGGGGTCATGGGTTGAAGTGACAGGACGTTGATATAACTTCACATAACCGCTACTTGGCCGATAGTTCATTTATGACATTAGACACCACAGACAAGACATTCTCATCTTGAGAAGATGATTCTTTGAGCAATTTTTCATAAACCTGTTCATAACCATCTACCATTTGTTTAACGGTAAAGTTTTTCATGACATGACGACGACAGTCTTCTCGGTTGATCTCAGCGATACGATAAACCCCTGCACACATTCCGTCGATGTCATCCTCGTCACACAAGAAACCCGTCTTACGGTCGACCATGATTTCGGGGGTTGATCCATTGATACTGGCAATCACGGGGGTTCCGCAAATCATGGATTCAATCATCACCAGACCAAAAGGTTCATTCCAACTGATGGGAAATAGGGTTGCTAAGGCCCCCCCTAAGAATTCATTTTTTTCTTTGCTACTCAATTCTCCGACGAAGATAATCTGTTCATCGTCAATTAAGGGTTCGACGCTTTTGTAATAAAAGTCTTCGTTAAGGTGATCGATTTTACCGGCTATTTTTAGGGGAATACCCACCCGTTTGGCAATTTCGATGGCAACATGAGGCCCTTTACATTTAGACATTCGACCTAAGAAGGCCAAGTAAGGTGGGGTTTCGGGTTCGGGGTGAAAGGTATATTGATCTACATTGATCGCATTATAGACAGTCCCGACATAATTTAATTCTTTGATATAGGCCTGTTGCGCCTCAGAAATACTGACAAAGTTTTGATGAGGATGTTGTTGAAACAATTTCTTACTCAAGGCCGGAAAATAACCGTGAATGGTATGGACCGTCGGGGTGTTAATTAATTCAATAAAAGGCAGTGCATCTTGACCCACATGAGAATGAATCAGATCAAATTCATCGGCCCGCTCAAATACGCGACTGAGTTGCATCTCTAAGTAAACCATACATTCTTCGGGACTGAGGTCTAAACTGCGAAGTCCGGTTTTTGCCCCAGGGACAAGGTTGGCTAAGGTTTGAGAGTCTTCTGTAGCAAATAAGGTGACTTCATGACCTCGCCGAACTAATTCATCGGTTAATAAACTAATAACTAATTCAATACCACCATAAGCAGAGGGAGGTACAGATTCCCATAACGGAGCAATTTGTGCAATTTTCATTATCAAACTTCCTATTTATTTTCAAAATTGAATATCAAAACGAATGTTGAATTTGTTTTGTAATTTCTCAGTGAGAATTGCTTTCTTGGTAAACTTATCCCTTCCATTCAAACTATCAATTACTAAAAGCCTTATCATGAAAGGAAGACCCTTGATAGTTGATAAATTTTGCGTTGATGTCAGGGTTTTTTCTAGAAAACGATTTGATGATCTCCTGTTTATTCGTCTCTATCTTTTATTTAAACAGGAGATAACCTTTCAAACTTCTCCCTAAAGAAATAAGTTTGAATTGCTCAATGTTTTTAAACAACTCAATTCTGTCCCGGTGGCATTTTTTGATGACAGTGACTACAATACCAGTAAACCCCATGTAAACTAATATGACGGAGTAAGGTATAAGAACAACAGGGGCAAACTGGCTGATTTTCTAGATAAAGACTGCTTTCGTGTCTATTTTCATATTTATCCCTATGACTTTCCTCAACAGTTGCCTGAGAATGTTCTTTAATTAAATGGCGATTAATCATCATTTCCCCTCACTTTTCTCCTTTTTGGCTAACAATATTTAAAGGTTCATTCAGTTCTCCAATTCACAAGCTATCTTTCCTATCCTAATCACTTCAAACTTGTCTAACTTTAGACATAGGTAAAAACACTCTCATTATATTCAGAAATAAGCGTTAATCCCACCACTCTAAAAGAAGGGATAAAGCAGAAGTTTTTTGTCACTACTACTTCTACGTTAACGAAAAATGGATAACAAATTGTGAGTTTATTTATAAAAGTTAAATTTTTTTTACAGAAAATAATACATAGTTCAATAAACCCCCCACACCCCCCACACCCCCCTTTATAAGGGGGGCAGGGGGGGTTAGGGGCAGGGGGGGTTAGGGGCAGGGGGGTTAGGGGGAGGGGAGATCGGAATAGTATTTCATTTTCAAACCTCTTTCATGGATAAACTAATACGTTTTAATTTCTCATCAATGTCTAATACTTTCACCTTCACAACTTCCCCCACTTTGACGACATCTTTGGGATCACTAACAAAATAATTAGCCAGTTGAGAAATATGAATTAACCCATCTTGATGCACTCCAACATCAACAAATGCACCAAAATTAACCACATTGGTAATAACCCCTTCGAGTATCATTCCTTCCGTTAAATCACTAATTTCTGTCACTCCTTCTTTAAAGGTTGCATACTTAAATTCTTCTCTGGGATCTCGTCCTGGTTTTTCTAATTCTGTGATAACATCTTCTAAGGTAGGTAACCCAATGGTATCGGTTACAAAGGTGTTTAAATCGAGAGATTTTAAGCGATCGCTTACTTTATTAATATCAGTTAATGATACCCCTAATTGTTTCACAATCGTTTCTACTAATTCATAACTTTCGGGATGCACTGCCGTATTATCTAAGGGGTTTTTACCCCCTCTAATTCTCAAAAAACCGGCTGCTTGTTCATAAGCTTTCGGTCCTAGTTTAGACACTTTTAACAGTTCTTTTCTGTTCTTAAATATGCCATTTTTATCACGATAACTAACAATATTATTGGCAATGGTTGGGGTAATTCCTGACACAAAGGTCAACAGTTGTTTAGAAGCCGTATTAAGATCAACTCCCACATAGTTAACACAACTTTCTACTGTTTCCTCTAGATTCTTTTTTAATAGTTTTTGATCCACATCATGTTGATATTGTCCCACTCCAATTGATTTTGGATCAATTTTAACTAATTCTGCTAAGGGATCTTGTAATCTTCTGCCAATACTAATGGCACCTCTGACAGTAATATCTAAGTCCGGAAATTCTTCCCTTGCTATCTCACTGGCTGAATAAATAGAGGCACCTGACTCATTAACAATCACTTTGATAGGTTTATTTTCTAAAGGTTTAATTACCTCTCCAACAAATTGATCCGTTTCCCTAGAAGCGGTTCCATTTCCAATGGCAATTAATTTTATATTATACTTTTTAATCAATTTTTCTAAGACATTTTTTGCTTCTTTTTGTTTACTTTCGCCACTATGGGGAAAGATAGCTTGGTACTCTAAAAATTGACCGGTTTCTGATAGAATCACTACTTTACATCCTGTACGAAACCCTGGATCAATAGCGAGAGTTGGCTGCATTCCTGCAGGAGGAGATAATAGTAATTCTCTTAAGTTAATTTCAAACGTATTAATGGATTCTATATCAGCCCAATTTTTTCGATCTGCTCTAACTTCTCTGAGTAAAGAGGGTTTAATGAGACGGTTAAATGAATCTTTAATCATCTCTTGATAAAAGAATTTTATTGGTTTATTTTTGGTTTTAATTTCTTGGTTTTCTAAATAAGAAAGGACAAAGTTTTCATCAAAATCAATCTCAAGAGTAATAATTTTTTCTGCTTCTCCTCTAAATAAAGCTAAGACATTATGAGGGGCAATTTTAGTTACACTTGCTTGAAAATCTCGGTACATTTCATATTTTGTACTCCCTTCGGGATACTCTTTTTTTATCTTAGAAATAAAAACACTTTCCTTCATTAAATAGTCTCTTAGATAAGCCCTTAAATTTGCTTTTTCTGCGGTTTCTTCCGCTAATATATCTGATGCACCTTGTAACGCTTCTTCGAGGGTATTAACGCCTTTTTCTGTGGAGATAAACCCTTGTGATAATGTTTCTAAAGATTGGGGTTTAGCATTAGGATGATTGAGAGATTTTATTGACTCGGCTAACTTTTCTAAGCCTTTTTCTCTGGCAATGGTGGCTTTAGTTCTTCGTTTCGGTTTATAGGGTAAATATAAGTCTTCTAGTTCAGTTTTTGATAAACAAGATGCTATTTTTTGCTGTAATTTATCAGTTAATTTATCTTGACTTTTAATAGAGTCTAAAATCGTTTCTTTTCGTTTTTCTAACTCAGTTAAATAAGTATATCGTTCCCCAATATCCCTAATTTGAGTTTCATCGAGTGAGCCTGTTTTTTCCTTACGATAACGGGCAATAAAAGGAACCGTTGCCCCTTCTATTAATAATTCCAGGGTATTCTTAACCTGTGGTTGTCTTAAAGATAATTCACTAGCAATAATTGTGTTGTAATCAATCATAATTAATTATTTGATTTTCATTTGTAACCAGCCAAAGATTTTATTAGCCGTTAACTCTAATTCTATTTTATCTAAACTTGGTAAAGTTTCTTGTTGCGTTTCATTATTAGATAAATTAACTTTATAAATTTTCGGGGTTTGATTAGGTTGAAAGACAAAAATTGATTTTTCGTCGGGATCAATTAACCAACCTAACTGGCTACCCTGTTCTAAACAGTGTAAAATATTATCAATGACTTTAGTGGGTTTTTGATTAGGGGATAGAATTTCTATAGTCCAGTCGGGAAAAGAATTAAATTGATTAGCAATTTCTCCCTCTGTTGTTACAGGAATTCTGTCCCAATAAAAGATACTAACATCAGGAACAATAGAGCGATCGCCAAAATTACAACGTAACTCAGGCAAAGCATAAGCAATGTTGAAAGTTGCAGCAACTTGGTTAATCGTTTCGCAGAGTTTATATTGAAGCTTACTATGTTGTCCTTGAGACATAGATTTTTGTACGATTTCTCCATTAATATATTCCCATGCTGGCGACTCATCAATATTAGGTTTGTTGAGAAAATCTTCAAGACTCAAGGGTACAATAGGGGTAGTTGTCATCGATAATTATCCTTTGGTCATTTCAAATGATCAAACTTTCGTTATAATATAACTATTCATTGTATTGTCCTGTGATCTTATTTCAATTTTTGCTAAAAATATAAGTCACACCTAGATCGATACTAAGTCTATTATAGACAGGTTTTTAACTTCGATTTTAAGTTATTGCCAATATAAAGAAAGAAGAATAATTAAAGTCTAATGGAACCATTATCAAAACAAAATTGTATCCCCTGCACTGGTGACGCAGCCAAAGTGACAGAAGAGGAAATGAATGAATTATTAAAAGAAATTCCCCAATGGCAAGTTAAAGAAGTGTCTCAAGAACTCCATTTAGAACGAGCTTACAAATTCCCAGATTTTCAACAAGCATTAACATTTACCCAACAAGTGGGAGAATCTGCTGAGGAAGCTGGACACCATCCAGCTATACTCACAGAATGGGGAAAAGTAACTGTAACTTGGTGGACTCATGCCATTAATGGACTGCATCGTAACGATTTTATTATGGCTTCGAGAACTGATAACATTGCAGATCAACTCAACAAAAATTAAGAAGCATTTCTAATTTCTTCAATTTTTCTTTGATTAGCGTCTTTATCTTTAGGCATCCATTGACTGACCCTTTCATCCCATACAGCTTCAGTATAAATGGCTTGATCCCAATTTTTAGCGGATTTTAGTTGTTTATTATTGCTAAAAACGGTTTTGAAAAGATAAGCTTCATTCAGGTCAGTTTCTCTAAGATTAACGTCACTGAGGTCGGCTTCACTCAAATTCGCCTTATTGAGATTAGCTTCTTTAAGATTTGCTCCTCTCAGGAAGGCTTTACTGAGGTTAGCTTCAATGAGATAAGCTCCGACGAGATAAGCGCCAATGAGATAAGTTCCAATCAGATAAGAGTTGATGAGATCCGCTTCTCTGAGATTGGCCCCAATGAGATCCGCTTCTCTGAGGTTAGTTCCATTTAAATTGGCTTCACTGAGGTTCGCTCCCCCCAAATTAACTTCTCTAAGGTTCGCTCCACTGAGATAAGCACGACTGAGATTCGCGTTACTCAGGTTCGCTTCTCTAAAGCTACCGCGACTCACATTAGCTTCACTGAGGTTAGCTTCTCTTAAATCGGAGCGGTTGAGATTAACTTCGCTGAGATTGGCTGCCATAAGGTTAGCCTTACGGAGATTTGCACCACTCAGGTTAAGTTTTAATCGATTAATGGCATCCACATCGATTAAAAAGTTCATGACGCTCCCTTTACGTTGGGGATCATTTTCAAATCTCCGTAAAGTTGATAAGGTTCGCGCTCGAATCAAATCAACCCCAGAATTTAAGAGTTTTTCATCTTCTAAGGTCACTTCTGGCCCCTTTTCTTGTATGGCTAATAAATTCTTATCCACTAACAACACAGAGACTTGATCAAAATAGACTTCTAAAATCTTTTCTTTTCGTTCATTTTCTGTTCGCTGTTGCTGTTTGAGTTCGAGCCAATATCCTAAAATAGCTAAGGTAATCGGCACACCTAATAAACTCAGCCAATCCCAAACCGTTTTACCTGGGACGGTTGTTGTTGTCTCAAGGATCTTGGTTGTATTTCCCTGGGGATCTTTTTCAATGGTTTTTGTGACAGTTTCACCCTCTCTAATCCCTAAACCATTGGGACTCAAGATAGGAGAGATCCCTAATAGGACAATCACCACCGAAATAATAAGCCACCACCTGGTTTTTGCCAAAGCTAGGGGTTTAACTTTTTGAGAAGCCATAAGATTGTTAGCTTAATGATGAATTTTTTCAGACTATCTTGTCCTTTATAGTGTTCCCTTAAAAATACCTTGAGGACGAATTAAAAGAATTAAAATCATGATCAACAAAGCCACTCCTAACTTATAGTCAGACAAAAAGCCGATAACAGCAACATTAATAGGATCACTGTTAAGTCAAGCCAAACCTGACCCAGCAAAGGACTCGGTTTGGCGATCGTTAGGAAACTAGCGTTCAAGCTTAACAAAATTGTACTATGGGTGAAAATTTGTCAAGAAAACTTAACCAACGGTATAGGCTGCGTTAAGCGCCCAGATAATTAAACCAATAATGGCACCAAGAACTAAAAAGCTGAAATCGCTACCAAAAACAGGTTTGTCAGCCCCTTCAAACTTCATAATGCCACGATTTAAGTCTGACATAGCATTGATCCTTATTGACGAGTTACATAGGCTTGATTAGCCTCTTTCTCTATCTAGGTTAGCGAAAATTTCACCGCCATGGGTCAAAGAAAATGTAACAAAATCCTATGGATTTTTTAGGCTGACTTGAAGACTGCTGATGCCAAAGATTACTGTTATCCTTACTTTCTAACCAATAAGGGCTTATCTTAACATCTTGTGAGAATCAATGAACCTTTCATCTATTGTCATCGTCTAAACAGATAAGCTAAAATAAAAACAAGTTAAAGTCATATCGACTTCACTTTGTAACTTTTCTTTCCAGTCCTCAATGGATTAATAAACACAGTTTCTGGGAAAGATAAAAATAGCAACAGACTTTATAAGCAGGTTTAAAGGAGTCATATAGTACCAATGCCCACTGCTAATGTTAATACCAAAACCAAACAGCCTACGTACTCAGCAGATATGGTGCGGACTTATCTGCATGAAATTGGGCGGGTACCTCTGTTAACCCATGAGCAAGAAATTATTTATGGGAAACAAGTCCAAACCATGATGAGCTTATTGGAGAAAAAAGAGGAACTAGCTCAAAATTTAGGCAAAGAACCCAGTCTCCAAGAATGGGCTAAAGAGGTAAACATGGAGGAAAAACCCCTCAAAAAAGCCCTGGAACAAGGAGAACGGGCTAAAAGAAAGATGATCGAGGCTAATTTACGCCTAGTGGTCGCCATTGCCAAAAAATATCAAAAACGTAACATGGAATTTCTTGATCTTATTCAAGAAGGAAGTTTAGGACTGGAAAGGGGGGTAGAAAAATTTGACCCCACCAAAGGCTATAAATTTTCTACCTATGCTTACTGGTGGATTCGCCAAGCGATTACACGGGCGATCGCTCAACAGGCCCGAACGATCCGTTTACCCATTCATATTACTGAAAAGCTCAACAAAATCAAGAAAACTCAAAGAGAACTCTCTCAAACCTTGGGAAGAAGTGCCACACCGGCAGAAATTGCCCAAGAATTAGAAATTGAGCCTTCACAAATTCGGGAATTTCTCAGTATTGCCCGTCAACCCATTTCTTTAGACGTAAGAGTGGGAGATAACCAAGATACAGAACTGTCAGAATTATTAGAAGATCAAGGAGTTTCTCCTGATATCTACATTACTCAAGAGTTACTTCGTCAAGACTTGAGTAACCTTATGGCTGAACTAACTCCCCAACAAAGAACGGTGTTAACCCTACGGTTTGGGTTAGAAGATGGCAAAGAACTGTCCTTAGCCAAAATCGGTAAACGATTGAATATTAGTCGGGAACGGGTGCGTCAATTAGAACATCAGGCTCTAGCACAACTGCGGAGACGACGGGGTAACGTAAAAGAGTATTTAGCAGCTAGTTAAAATAAAATTATTAAGGATAAGCGAAATTTAACAGCTTATCCTTTTTTTGTTTAATTCTTCAAATATCCATCTTCCATGTGAATAATACGATCAGCTATATCCAAGATACGGTTATCATGGGTAACGAGAAGAATGGTGCATCCTTGTTCTTTGGTGAGCTTTTCCATAATATCCACCACATCTCGTCCTGTTTTACTATCTAAAGCGGCAGTGGGTTCATCAGCCAAAACTAATTTCGGATGACTAACTAAAGCGCGGGCAATAGCAACTCTTTGTTTTTGTCCCCCCGAAAGTTGATCAGGATAATAATTAATTCTTTCTCCTAATCCCACCATTTTTAACATTTCTTCCGATTTAGCGATCGCTTCTTGATGGCTAATATTATCGTGAAGTTCAAGGGACATTTGTACATTTTGTCTTGCTGTCAGAAATGGCAAGAGATTATGTGCCTGAAAAATATAACCCATGAAGCGACGCACCTTAACCAATTTACGTTCTGTCGCCCCTTTCAGTTCATAATTAACGGTTCGTAAACTTCCGTCTTGAACTGAACGCAAAGCCCCAATTAAAGATAATAGGGTTGTTTTACCTGAACCCGATGGTCCTGTCATAATGATAATTTCACCAGGATTAATTTCTAAATTAATATTAAATAAAACTTGTTTTTTTAATTTATTTTTACCAAAAAAATGATTAAGATTTTTAATAGAAATGACGGGTTTCATTGGGGTTTCATGGTGTAAATAATGAAATGAATTCGTCAATGAGTCTGTTGAGTCACTCCTTGACTGCCTTTAAAATGCGATTGGTTCTTAACGTTACTATTTTACCATCAACATTCGTCTTGGGATTAGTCCTTAAAACTCTTTAATTAGGTGCTTTTAAGGAAATATCTTTAGTAATCTCTTGTCATTGTTCCGTGAGATCAACTCACTTTTTACAGGATCTCAATGTATCCGAAGTGAATATTGCTGAAGGATATGGAACAGAAAAGCAACAGATAACGCCAGAACAGGCAATAGGTAAAGGTTCTAGTTTTATTAACGCAACTTTATATAATGTTCTTTATTTACTTAACTTCTGCTCTAACGTACATATAAATTGGTTTGTTTATCTTCTTCACGTACGGATATGAAATTTGACCATTGTTAGGAGCTTTAACAAAAGTTTACAGTTGCTCGAATTATTAGCTAATTCTGCCTTTAAGGACTTCATGGCTGCTCATTAAGCCGTTTTTTCTCTCATCAATGATAGGGATTGTGAAGGTTTTTTAAAGATAAAAGTACCAGGGAAATTACTAGAAAAATTGTTAAGTAAAAGAAAAAATAAATCAATTTTCAGTGTTTTTCTCCTAGTCAGAATGGAGTTAATTCACAAACAATATAAATTAAGACACTTATCATAGTTCTCATACTTCTAAGGTAAACAGGTTATTGCTCTGAGTTAGGAGTGATCAAAATATACCTCATCAGTTCGAGAAAATCTA
>NZ_PRLH01000108.1 GCF_003013815.1 Cyanothece sp. BG0011
GGGTGCGTCAATTAGAACATCAGGCTCTAGCACAACTGCGGAGACGACGGGGTAACGTAAAAGAGTTTTAGCAGCTAGTTAAAATAAAATTATTAAGGATAAGCGAAATTTAACAGCTTATCCTTTTTTTGTTTTAATTCTTCAAATATCCATCTTCCATGTGAATAATACGATCAGCTATATCCAAGATACGGTTATCATGGGTAACGAGAAAGAATGGTGCATCCTTGTTCTTTGGTGAGCTTTTCCATAATATCACCACATCTCGTCCTGTTTACTATCTAAAGCGGCAGTGGGTTCATCAGCCAAAACTAATTTCGGATGACTAACTAAAGCGCGGGCAATAGCAACTCTTTGTTTTTGTCCCCCCGAAAGTTGATCAGGATAATAATTAATTCTTTCTCCTAATCCCACCATTTTTAACATTTCTTCCGATTTAGCGATCGCTTCTTGATGGCTAATATTATCGTGAAGTTCAAGGGACATTTGTACATTTTGTCTTGCTGTCAGAAATGGCAAGAGATTATGTGCCTGAAAAATATAACCCATGAAGCGACGCACCTTAACCAATTTACGTTCTGTCGCCCCTTTCAGTTCATAATTAACGGTTCGTAAACTTCCGTCTTGAACTGAACGCAAAGCCCCAATTAAAGATAATAGGGTTGTTTTACCTGAACCCGATGGTCCTGTCATAATGATAATTTCACCAGGATTAATTTCTAAATTAATATTAAATAAAACTTGTTTTTTTAATTTATTTTTACCAAAAAAATGATTAAGATTTTTAATAGAAATGACGGGTTTCATTGGGGTTTCATGGTGTAAATAATGAAATGAATTCGTCAATGAGTCTGTTGAGTCACTCCTTGACTGCCTTTAAAATGCGATTGGTTCTTAACGTTACTATTTTACCATCAACATTCGTCTTGGGATTAGTCCTTAAAACTCTTTAATTAGGTGCTTTTAAGGAAATATCTTTAGTAATCTCTTGTCATTGTTCCGTGAGATCAACTCACTTTTTACAGGATCTCAATGTATCCGAAGTGAATATTGCTGAAGGATATGGAACAGAAAAGCAACAGATAACGCCAGAACAGGCAATAGGTAAAGGTTCTAGTTTTATTAACGCAACTTTATATAATGTTCTTTATTTACTTAACTTCTGCTCTAACGTACATATAAATTGGTTTGTTTATCTTCTTCACGTACGGATATGAAATTTGACCATTGTTAGGAGCTTTAACAAAAGTTTACAGTTGCTCGAATTATTAGCTAATTCTGCCTTTAAGGACTTCATGGCTGCTCATTAAGCCGTTTTTTCTCTCATCAATGATAGGGATTGTGAAGGTTTTTTAAAGATAAAAGTACCAGGGAAATTACTAGAAAAATTGTTAAGTAAAAGAAAAAATAAATCAATTTTCAGTGTTTTTCTCCTAGTCAGAATGGAGTTAATTCACAAACAATATAAATTAAGACACTTATCATAGTTCTCATACTTCTAAGGTAAACAGGTTATTGCTCTGAGTTAGGAGTGATCAAAATATACCTCATCAGTTCGAGAAAATCTATCTATAGGTCAGTCTTGACAAGTTGTTTACAGTCTTCAATTACCCTTGCATCTAGGGTCTAACAGAGTGAAACTTAAAACTTTGAAGATACATATAGTCCAATCGAGGAATAGATCATGTTTTTACAAGACCAATTACATGAAGTTAATATTTTTACTAATACGGAGCAAACTGAACAAAATCCTAAAATTAAGCTTCTTTGGAACTTTCCTCGTCATTTATTCCAAGCAGTTCAATATGAAGCCTTGATTATTTGGAGTTTTATTAAACGAGATATCTCGGTTATTTTATCTCCCATTATCTTTACCGCAGCAGCTTGGAATAGTGAAGCGTTCTCAGTACCTCAGTTGCTAATATTTCTAGGACGTGCCATTCTTGTGTTTGGATTATTCCTTTTAGTGTTTTGCATTTCTAATCAATTAGTTGGTATTGAAGAAGACAAAATTAACAAGCCAGATCGCCCTCTAGTAACTGGATTGATATCACCTAAACAAGCATGGGTACATTGGATTGTTGGAATGTTTGTATTGTCTGCTTTGGGATGGTATTTTGGCGTTCTCCCATGGATGATTTCCCTCCAAATCGCTATTATCCTATATGACTTCGGAAATTGGGGAAAACACTGGTTAGGGAGAAATGTATTGTTGGTTGTTATTGCCTATAGCTCATTAGTCGCTGCTTGGACAATGGTGAGTCCTCTTGATCAGACAGCTTGCCAATGGATTTTAACCTTATCTATTTCTTTCGGTTTATTGATTAATATTCAAGAACTGAGGGATCTAGCTGGCGACAAGAGTGTTGGCCGTAGAACTTTGCCCATTGTGATTGGGGAAACTACCACTAGAATTAGTCTCTGTATTGGCTTTTTCCTCTTTATGCCTATTGTTCATTGTTACTTACTTATGCCTCATGGATTATCTTTTGTTAGCTTAACTTGCGACTTAGCCCAAGCTGTTATGTCTTGTCTTATTATCAGTCGATTGCTACTGAATCGCTCACCTGAAGACGATGAAATGAGTTATCAACTGACAAGCTATTTATACCTTCTACTAATTGTTGGTGCAGTGACTATTATTTAGAGCCAATCTAGAACTAGCCAGTAATGATAAACCAGGTTTATATTTAAATCCGTAGGTTTGAAAATCAGCCAAAATGCTTATTTAACGAGGTTTTTGCTTTTCTAGGGACTGAAACAGACACTCCAGTTCTTAAAATAAACACGATTTAGATCAATTTGGCTTTTGACTAGATTTTTACACTTTTGACTAGATTTTTACACTTTCAAGTTACTCTTGTGTTCATCATCTTCTGGAAACCAGGAGATTTAGAAATTCAGTATAAGGACTTTAGAGTCAAGGGGTGAATCATGTTTTTACAAGACCAATTATACACCGAGCAAAGTTTGACTAATGCTGAATAACATCTTTGTGATCGAGAAAATATTTATCTTTGGTGAATGAATAAGAGGGTTAAACATGAAATCACATCTATTTATCGGATTGTTAATGGGTAGCATCTCCACCTTAGGTGCCTTAACAATGACCAACACGGAATTGAAGTTTGATTTTCCCTATTCTCGTGTCCAAAATCAGGCGATCGCTGTTACTGCTCCCACTCTTAACTCAGTTGTGGCTTTAGGACGTATCGAACCCAAAGGAGAATTGGTCAATATATCAGCCCCTACCTCTTTCGAGGGTTCAAGACTTAGGTTGGCTCAACTCCTAGTGAATCAAGGGGAAAAAATAAAAAAAGGGCAAAAAATTGCTATTTTAGACAATTATCAACGTCTACATAGTGCTTTATTACAAGCTCAACAAAATGTACAAGTTGCCCAAGCAAGACTGCAACAAGTAAAAGCAGGGGCTTCTCAAGGGGAAATTGAGGCTCAAAAGGCAGTGATTGATCGAATTCAAGTAGAATCGATTGAAGCTGATGGAGTTTTCCAAGCCACAATTGCCCGTTTACAAGCTCAACTGCGTAATGCTCAAGCAGACTATGAGCGTTATGAGCATTTGTACAATGAAGGGGCTTTGTCTGCCTCAGATTTGGATAGTCGTAAACTCGCTGTTGAAACCGCCCAAGCACAATTGGATCAAGCCCTTGCTAATCGAGTTGGCATGAATGATAAACTCGAAGAACAACGGCAAGAAGCTATGGCGACTCTTCAGCGTATTCAAGAAGTTCGTCCTGTTGATATCCAGGTAGCCCAGGCAGAAGTTGATATGGCTTTAGCTGCGGTTCGCAAAGCTGAATCTAACTTAAATGCAGCGATTGTGTATTCTCCCCAAGATGGACAGGTAATGGATATTTATACCCGCCCCGGAGAAGTAATTGATGAACAAGGGATTATAGAAGTGGGTCAAACCGAGCAAATGCTCGCCATTGCTGAAGTTTATGAAACTGATGTCAGTCGAGTTCAATTAGGAGACGAAGCAATTATTACCAGTCCTAGTTTCTCTGGAGAGTTGAAAGGAACGGTAAGCCAAATTGATCTCAAAATAAATAAACAGGATATTCTTGATACCGATCCCCTTGCCGATGAAGATGCTAGAATAGTCGAAGTACATATTGCTTTAACGCCTCAGGATAGTCAAAAGGTATCAGGTCTAACCAACTTGCGCATAAAAGTTACAATTCCTACTTCCTAATACTCGCTCTCGAATAGTATATTCGTGACTCACTCGATGTCTCTTAAAACACCTTTAGCGTGGTTACAATTAGTACATGAAAAGCCCCGATTTTTAGCTGCTTTAGCTGGTATTGCTTTTGCAGATTTATTGATGTTTATGCAATTGGGCTTTCAATTGTCTATTTATTATAGTCAGTCAGAAATACACCGACGACTTAAAGGAGATATTGTCTTAATTAGTGCTAAGACCGTATCTCTACAGTCGATGAAAAGCTTTTCTTGGCGTCGTCTCTATCAAGCCAATAGTCTTGAACAAGTTGCGTCTGTTAAACCCTTATACTTGGCTACGCTACCTGACTGGAAAGACCCGGAAACAGGACGTAGTAGAATTATGTTAACCATAGGATTTGACCCAGAACAACCTGTTTTAGATGTACCAGAAGTTAATCAATATTTACAGGCATTAAAAGCCCCTGATGTTTTTCTTTTTGATCGCGTTTCTAGGGGAGATTTCGTCGAAAAAGTTGCAGCCAAAATAGAGAGAGAAAAGTCAGTCACGACTGAAGCAGGAGGACGTAGAATTAACTTAATCGGTTTATTTACTTTGGGGGCTATGCCAGTTGCAGATGGCAATTTAATTACAAGTGATTTAAATTTTGTTCGTTTATTCAGAGGCCGCAAACTGAGTGAAATCGATGTCGGTGTTATTAGTTTAAAGCCCAATTCAGATGTACAACAGGTTATTAGCCAATTAAAAACCATACTTCCAAAGGATGTTAGGGTTCTTAGCAAAGAAGAATATATAGAATTTGAAAAAAGTTATATTGTTAATAGTACCGATATTGGTCAAATTTTTAATATTGGTATCATTATGGGAGCCATTATTGGTTCAGTTATTGTCTATCAAGTTTTCTACTCCCAAATCAGTGAAAATTTACCTGAGTATGCCACACTTAAAGCCATAGGCTATCAAGATTCTGTTTTATTAGGCGTTATCTTTCGCCAAGCCCTTTATCTAACTGTTCTCGGTTATATTCCAGGATATATTCTTGCTCTCGTTTTTTATGATCTCACCAGTAATATTATTAAGGTGACCATTTTTATGACTTTGCCTTCTGCTATTTTGGTGTTTGGTTTAAGTTTTGTCATTTGCAGTGTCTCAGCCTTTATTTCAGCCCGTAAATTAAGACTAGCTGACCCAGCCGATATCTTTTCTTAGGTTATACTGACATCTTGCACCAGTACATAAAAACTCAACAATGTAAGCATTCAGTATTCAGCGTTCAGCAGTTCCGAGAGCGAAGTTTCGGCTAAGCGCACCTAGGCTGATGGCTGACAAACTAGATAATTTTATCGAAGGTGCAAGATATGAGTTATAGAAGAAAAAAGGTGTAGACCCTGATGGTCTACACCTTTTTAATTATCAATTTTTAAATTCTTTATGTTACAAGTGTACAGAGATGGTTAGGATAAATAAGCGAAAGATAAGGCGTTAACTCTCTCAGTGAGATGGGCCGAACCACTCAGCCCAATAGTCCATTACTTTGCAGAAAAGGGGAACAACAAAAATATCCTAACCTAAATACATAATGATATGGGGATTAAGCCTTATTACCTTTGCGTTTACGTAATAATCCAAAGATTCCAAGAGCAGCCAAACCAGTGACGGTTCCAGGTTCGGGTACTGATTCTAAAATCTCTTGTGCGCCGTCAAGATTAGACGAAATAGCACCCGCGGGTAGAGACAGTGGGGGAGCACCATTTAAGACAGCCAAAGTATCAGGATTGATTGCAGTTACCCCATTGAATAAGGAAAAGGTCACAGGGGTGATGTCAAACTCGTCAGTTGGACTATAAAGAAATCCGTCAAAAGCTACAGTTACGTTAAAACCACCGCCACCGTCTTGGGGAATAGTGGTTCGAGTAAAGGATGTAGCGTAAAAAGCGGCATCATCTGTATCAAAACCGTCCTCATCGAGATCATAGAGGATGACATTAATACCAGTAGCACTAGCTCCTGTACCGTCCGTAACCATTGTAAGTGGAAGTCCTGCAATATCTCCAGCTAAGAAATCATATGTCTCGCCACTTACGATGGTGCCTGGATTCGGTCCGCCAATAGCGCCACCAGGAAGATAAATATCAAAAGATAGGCCTTCTTTGCCTAGAAAATCAGCAAATCCGTCGCCATCAATAAAGTTAATGTTAAAAGTTCCTCCATTATCAACTAAGTCCGTAAAACTTCCTCCAAAACCGAGGGGAACAAAGTCAGTAGCGTTAGGAGCAAAATCCACCGCGTTGTTAAGTAATTGAATCCCATTGGGGTAGACGAAGTTTTGAGTTCCTGCTCCGAGTTGAGCTGCAGAAGCTAAACCAGGGACAGCTAATGCCAAAGGTAATGGTAATAATAGTTTTGCAATTTGTTTGATCATGTGGTTTTTACCTAAAATAAAACACGATTGGTTATGTTATAACACGAATACTTGAATTGTGAACACTAATTGGATAAAGAAATTTGAAAGATTATTAAGCTTGGAATGGCAAACAGATGGCTCTATCTCTATGGTCCAATGTTAATGTAGTTTACTAAACTATAGGTTAAGAATTGGTCAAGGTCAGATCCGAACATAAAGCAGGAGTCTTATTGCTACTTTTATATATATACCAGTAGAGAATTGGCACTGTCTCTCCTAAGGTTGTTGACTCTGATTAATAGCTATTTAAAGCCATCGTAACCAGTCCTTGTTGACCCACTAAAATTTCTCTGAGTAAGCTACAAATACCAACCCATATGATAGGACTAATATCAACCCCACCCAGAGGAGGAATAACCCGACGCACAGGAATTAATAAAGGTTCAGTGGGTAAAGCAATTAGTTTCCAAGGAAGACGGTTTAATTCGACTTGAGGATACCAAGTCAAGACAATACGAAAGATAAATAAGAAGGTCATTAATCCTAAAAACAATCCTAAACCCCAGTTGGCTATATTGACTAAATCCATTATTTTAAACCTACTCTAAACGGTTCATATCAATATTATTTTAACCGATATGTTACATTTTGTTAATTTTAATTGTCAATCAAGGATTAACAGCTTGTCTTATCCAGTTTTTGTCGTTATCTAAGGAATAAAAGTCTCTTTGATGGGGATGTCCTCTTAGTTCTAGGTGATCAACCTTTTCAGGATTAAATAAAAGGAGAATAAAACTAGATAGAGGTTGATGATTGGATGGGATATCTTGACAAAAATCTTGCTGATTTTCAGTTAAATGTTTACCTGGATAAGGCCAAGTAAACTGTTGTCTAGCTGAGTCAGACAGATTTTGCCAAACGGTTAATCTTGACCTTTGATTATGATGGGTTTCATCAATTATGGTTAAATTGCCACTAATGCGAAATTGCTCTCTCGTTTTGGGGGAAATACCAACAAATTTCACTCAGAGAATTATGGTGAATATGATGAATTTTTTCACTGCGACTGTCGGTTATAATTTGTAATTGATTACTATTATCTAAAAACCCTCTAAATACTACAGTCCGATTAGTGGGTTGTCCCTGACGGTTAATGGTCGCTAGTTGAAAATAACGCGCATTAGGTAGACTTCGATTCCGATGAAGGGCGCGAGATAAAATAGGTCGCCAAGGTGCTAAAACTTCAGTCATTAGTTATCAGTGAACTGTTAATTTTGTCGTAAACTAAGATCAGTATTATTTTAACAAAATGAGGATGATATGATGAATAATGAGTTATTTTCTTTCGCCCTTGGTGTGGTAGTCTTAATTGCCTATTTGATTTTCTCTGCTAAAACAGAAATGGGGACTAACTTATTTAAGAAAAAAAAGAAGTAATGATAAGAAATCCCTACCCATTAAGGGAGCATAACCGAACCTAAAAAATAAGGCATCAATGTTATGCTGACAGTAAAAGGAAAGAATAATATAAGGAGTTAATTATGAGTCACAGTTATCGTCATTATCGCCAAGTACAAATTATTAATAATACTCAGGACTCTTCTCCTCAAATTGATGGCTTTGAAGAGATAGTATGTGATGGAAAACGACAAGTTTATTATTGGAATAAGCCAACGGATAGACCAAGATGGGATGATTCAGATTTTATTCTTTCCTCTTTGCTCGATGCAGATAGCAATGGGTTAGACAGTGAGAGATTTTCTTCTCGAGTTCGTTATCTTAATCCTCACGAGGTTGTTATTAGGGATTTAACCTATCCTCAAACCAAAATAAAACAGCAAAATTCAAAATTCTCTCAACTCAAAAAATCGATTCAAAAAAGGGTAAACAATTTCAAAAAAAATAGTAAAGCGTTTACCTTTAGCCTTCAAAGCGGCTTGGAGAGAGTTAACCAGTGATTATTAAAATGAGTGGGGTGGGCCTTGCTCACCTTACTGTTGTTATATGTTACACTTTAGGCTTAAACCACGAATACAAATTATTTCTAATTAGGATATGATTTCTCATACTTTCTTGGATTGGATGGCGGTTTTGATTTATATTGGATTTACTAGCTTAATTATTTGGGTTATTTGTTTTAAGAAATAGCATAAGATTGTCATCAAAGTTTCTTTAGATTGAAAAAAAGAACTAGATAGTATAAAATAGACCAAGGAAATAAGTCAAAATATTATTTGAAACTCTGATAGATAGTAATGTTCAACATAGAAACCATCGCTAATTATGCCCAAAGCAGCGCAGAAAAACTCGGCATTAATAAATATGATATTTATGGTTCTTCTATTGACGAAACCAGTGTAGAAGTTAATCACGGAGAACCCAAACAAGTCCAAGCATCAAATCGTTCTAGTGTCATTGTTCGGGTGTGGAATGACAAGGGAATTGTGGGGGTAACAACCACTACCGATTTGGACGAATTGGGCATCAAACTAGCCCTAGAAACAGCACAAGAAGCCAGCCGATTTGGTAATACCGAAAATCCCCCAAACTTTAGCCCTGAAGCCAAAGCAACCATAGAGAATACTGCCGATGAAATTGTAGAACCGGCTCCCGTTCCTACCTTAATAGATACCTTAATTCAAGCAGAAAAAACCCTCTTAGAGGCCCATCCTGCTATTCAAGGGGTTCCCTATAATGGATTATCTCAAGAAGACATTGCAAGATTTTATCTCAACAGCGAAGGTTCTCTACGTCAAGAAGCTCGGTCCTATTCAGTTATCTATCTTTATAGTCGCACAGAAGAAGAAGGAAAAAAACCCAGAGGTGCTAGTGCCATGAAAATTAGTCGGGGACTAGATACGTTAGACGTGGATGGCTGTTTAAAAGAAGTGACAGAAAAGACAATTAGTCACATTAACTATCGCACTATTCCTTCAGGAAAATACACCGTTGTTTTTTCGCCGAAAGCCTTTTTAAGTTTAATTAGTGCCTTTTCTAATCTATTTAATGCTCAAAATATTCTAGATAAGCAAAGTCTTTCTAACCTAGACTCTGTCGGAAAAGAAGTGGCTTCTTCCTTGCTTTGTTTATGTGATGATGCTCTCCATCCTGATAATATTGGGAGAGAAACCTTTGATGGAGAAGGAACTCCGACCCGTCGCGTCGAATTAATCAAAGATGGAGTCTTAACGGGATTATTGCATAGTGCAGGAACCGCTAAACGGATGAATGCTCAACCGACAGGAAACGCTAACATTGGCGCAAAAGTCACCGTCGGTTCCCATTTTTATCATGTTTTTTCTAACTCGCAAGCTGACCCCCAATACAACCTAGATGAGGCAGAAAATGTCATTTTAATCGACAAGTTACAAGCCCTTCATGCAGGGGTTAATACCCTACAAGGGTCTTTTTCTTTACCCTTTGATGGATGGTTAGTAAACAAGGGAGAATTAACCAGTATTGATGCTGCTACGGTTGCAGGAGACTATCTAACCCTATTGAAATCAATTATCTGTGTTGAGTCAGAAGCAGAGGTCACCCCTGGGGGTGTCTGTCCGAGAGTGTGGGTCAGTGATTTATCCGTCACAGGAGAATAAGATTCTCCGACCTGCCGTAGCCAAGAGTCACCCCATAAAGATACATTAGATCAAGGAAAGCTTATCAGGTATTACAGCAAATATGTCCAATACGTATACTGTTGAAATTAATCATCAAGGAACAACCCAAACCATTGAAGTTCCTGAAGATAAAACGGTGTTGGCTGCAGCCAAAGAAGCGGGTCTTGATTTACCTTTGTCTTGTGAAGCTGGAGTGTGTACCACCTGTGCAGGAAAACTGTTAGAAGGAGAAGTTGAACAAGGAGATGGCATGGGGTTAAGCCCTGAGTTACAAGCAGAAGGGTATGCGTTGTTATGTGTGTCCTATCCTCGTTCTAACCTAAAAGTTGAAACCGAAAAAGAAGAAGAGGTGTATAGTCGGCAGTTTCCACAGCCTTAGCTAATATTTTTCTTTTGATTGGTAGGGGTTTAATAAAGTTAAGCCCCTTCTTTTTATATCGTCTTCGGTAATAATAAACTTGATTCTATTTCCGTTTTTACTTTGGGACTAATATTGCCATCTCCTTTTAGACATTTAACTAAAAAAACATTACCATCGTAAAAACAGTTCCATAAGTCTTTTTCTTGTTGATTTAATTCCCAATCATAGCAAATTTTACGGTGTCTCATCAAGAAAATGCGAAAATTATCGACCCATTTTTTACCTTGGATTTTCCACCAATTTAAGATATAGTCTTTTCCTTGTTCTGCATCAGGAAGTTGAGATTTTAACTGGCTGAAATCTTCTAAAATAGCACCAGTAAGTTGAAATTTCTGTTCTATTTCTAAACTTAAACATAAACTAAGAAAATTTTTAATATTAGGATTTTTGACTAATTGTAAACTATCAATAAATGCTCGAACTAAAGTCGAATCAAGTTTGATTTCTTTACTTAATTTATTTTGATAGGCAAATTGAGGTTCTAGGGACAAGGCTAAATTAAAATCTCGATGATTAAATAAAGTAAAATAAAAAGCTCTAACTGCTGATTTTTTGTAGGATAAATTCATAAATTCAACTTTCTCATCAAGCAATTTCAAGTAATTTTGTAACTTAATATTTTCTTTAGGAAAATTATCAATAGCGTCCTTAATTTTTAACAACAAAACATCAGCTTTTGGTAACATACTGATGGTCAATAAAATAACTTCTCTCCAACTATCATCACCTATTTTTGTGGCTAACTCAGTTAACTTATGCTCTAAACTTTGATAACCACTCGCTATAATATGTCGAGCGGTGAAATACTCTTGGAAAGTCAGATGAGAAAAAGAATAAATATCTTTAGCTCTTTCTACTAAGACACCATGTTGTATTTCAATGGATTTTAAAACCGCTTCGCTGGTTAACCAGAGGGTTTCTGTATCTGCTGTAAAATCACAACAATGGCATAAATAATCTTCAATAATTTCTTGAATTTCGCGACTTTCAAAAAAATAACGACCTTGAGAAAAAGTTACCGCAGCAATTTTAGATAATAACTTTCGTTTATCAAGTAAAGATAAATCATGATAAAAATCATCTCGTTCAATTCCCCTAGACTTATCCCAACGTTGCAATAAAATATCTAATCCAGCTTCGTACAGTTTGGGACGTTGGCGGGGAAAACTGACCCGTTCTTTAAACACTGAACACAAGAGATTTAGTAAAATTGGTGTAACGGCTAATTCTCGAATAGATTCATTTTCAGGACTATTTAACTGCTCTAAAAATTGCTGTGCTTTTTTCTTTCCTTCTGCCTTATTTTGGCTCGTTGCTATAAACCATTTTTCCACAAACTCTTTAATTGTGTTATCTTCTAAATCAGCGATTTCTACATAGGTAAAACCTCGGAAATGAAATTGCTGTGCTGAGTTTCTAGAGGTGATAATTAAGGAGTTTTTATAAAATTCTTGGGAAAACGTTTGAATATTTTTGCACAACATTTCCCTAGATTGCAGAGGAACTTCGTCCAAGGCATCTAACAGTAAAAGAAATTTTCCTTCTTCTAGTAATTTTTTGATCTGTCGATGGGATAAACCGTGATTCTTACCATAACTCATTAAATAGGTTTGGAAATCAATCAGTTCTTCGTCCCCTTGTTCCCATTCTGTTCTTAATTGAATAAAACAAGGAATCAAATCTTGTCGATATTTTCCTTGAGTACACTGTAAAGCAAGATGTTGTAGAAAGGTGGTTTTTCCTGCCCCTGGTTTCCCTAAAATGACTAATTTATCCTTTTGCCTTAGCAGAGTTGAGTCGAGCACAGCGTTAGAAGAGGGGCGACAAAGCCGGAAACTCTCAACACTCGCCAAGGAATTTTCCAAGTCCGACACCTCTAACCAACGTTGATAACTAGGTTCAAGGTAGAAACTGGTTCGGGTGTAAATTTTTTCTAAGGGCGGTTGAGTTAATTCAAAAGAAGACTGTAGCGCATTACATTGAGTGAGGATGGTTTCTTGAATATGAGAACGCATCACTGATACTAATTCTGACACCTCTAAACTGTAGGTGTTGCCCTGAGAATTAAAGACGGGAACCAAGCTATCAGGAAGATTAGCGATATTTTCCCAGTCTAGATTTAACTTAAAACAAATTTCTTTAAAAATTTGCCTAGAAACGGGACGACCTGATAAAAATTTCCAAATACTTTGGCGACTGGATAACCCGACTTCTCCTGCTAAATATTCTTGAGTCCAACCTTTAGATGCTAAGACTTTTTTGGCCGCCTCTATTCCTTCTGAAGTGGCTGATAATGATCGGTTGCTCATGCTATTGGTTGAAAAAGTAACAATAATAGTGTAAAACTATCCCACAAACCATAAAAAGATTAGATTTCCGTGCTTGCATCGTGTTATCGATAGTTGTTCTGTATTTTACCTAATAAAAACTACCGAGTGGGTGATCACTATCACCAAAAAGGATGATCATAATAGTATCATTGGTGAGATTTCAGACATAGCACTTTTGTTCAAGACGAGAGATGCTAGAAAAAAGTTCTGTATTCAATCTGAGTTGGCAAGAGAAAATTGTATCTTATTGTTAAATAAATAATTAAGAATTAATTCTGGTTAGTTCAATAACTTATGTTCAATTCTTAAATCCAAAAATCTCTATTTCAAAAGTTATAGTCAACTAAATTTCTTAAGTCAAACCAATATTGATTGTAACCGAATGATTCTTATATATTAAATGTTGTAAAGCAATCTGTAACAAATTCTGATACAATTAGCCAAGTATGAAGTTTTACAAAAACCTCTTGACTATCGATACAAACAAATGATTGTTACCCTAACTGTTTTTTTAAAACCAAAATCTTATCAAAAAGATGATTAATATTCAGATTGACTAAGTTTATGACTCTGAGCAACCTCACACCCAATAAAATCACCGTTAGATATTTAGGACTGACCAGTCTTGGTTTACTTTTGGCTCAGTTGTTATTTGGGGTGATTCAAGTTCGTTGGCGATATTATCAACGGGTGGAAAACTTGACCACTAGAATAGAAGACTTAAGCAAGGAAATTCGGACGATTTCCCAAGATTCTAAACTAGGACTCGATGATGCTACCCTAGAACGACTGATGAGACAATCAAGTGTAGGAAATGACCTCATCTATAGCATTGTGATCAATGATAAAGGGCAAGGGGTTACCAGCTTTTTTAATCAGGAAAATTTCTCAGATTCGATGACCTTTTCTGGGTTACAACAAGGGAACGTAGAAGCACAACTGCAAAAATTCTTAGAACAGCCTCAAATTAGAGAAATACGTCAACCCATTATAGAAGGGGGACAATCCCTAGGGGAAGTTCGTTTAGCTTATACTTTACAACCCACACAAGAAAGTAATATTAAGTCAGCCGGGAAAATTTTAATCGCCTCATTAATTGTCAGTGGTGTTTTAATCCTAATCATGTTCGTCATGTTTAGGCGAGAAGTACAGTTGCCTCTCGGAAAATTAGTCAATAAGACTCAATCTTTATTACCCGAAGATAAACAGCCCAATTTAACCCAACGAGACGAACTCCATCAATTAGAAATATTGATTACGACTTTAGGTCAGTATTTCCAAGAGCTTGAAGACTTACAGACAGAAATGGCTCAACAGAAAGCGTCAGAACAAGCTTTAGAAGAGCTTAATCGAGCCAAAAGCGAGTTTTTAGCCATGATTGGCCATGAAATTCGTACCCCTTTAAATGCCGTGACAGGAATGACGGGGTTATTATTAGATACTCAGTTAAGTGATCAACAAAAAGAATTTGTCAGTATTATCCGTAATAGCGGAGAAAACCTACTGACCATGATCAATAATATTCTCGATTTCTCCAAAATTGAAGCCCACAAATTAGAATTAGAAGAACAACCTTTTGAGTTAGGTCCTTGTATCGAAGAAGTGTTACGGTTATTTGTCTCCCAAGCCTCACAAAAGAACTTGGAACTCGCTTATTTGGTCGAATCTAACACACCCAGTGCGATTATAGGAGACAGTACCCGATTAAAACAAATTCTGGCCAACTTAATTGGTAACGCCGTTAAATTTACCGAACAAGGAGAAGTGGTTATTTATGTGAATGCGACACCGATAAAAACCACAGAAGACAAACCAGAAAACCCTAGGTATGAACTCCGTTTTGCTGTCAAAGATACGGGAATTGGCATTCCCTCAGATCGCTGTAATCGGCTCTTTCAACCCTTTAGTCAAGTGGATGCTTCGACTACCCGAAAATATGGAGGAACCGGTCTAGGATTAGCCATTAGCAAAGGACTAAGCGAACTGATGGGGGGGAGTATGTGGGTTCATAGTACAGAAGGCAAAGGTTCAACCTTTAACTTTACCATTCAGACCATAGCAGCCCCTAGTTCTTCGCCTGCCACCTCTCAAGAAGGAGAACGGGAATTAATGGGTAAGCGAATGTTAATTATTGATGATAACCTGACCAATCAAAAGATTTTGACCAACCAAGCACAATCTTGGGGAATGTTTACCTGTGCTGTGGAGTCAGGGGAAAAAGCCCTAGAATGGCTACGACGGGGAATTACCTTTGACGTGGCTATTTTAGATATGAATATGCCCAATATGGATGGGATCGATTTAGCTCGTCAAATTCGTCAACAACCTAACTGCAAGAGTTTACCTCTAGTCATGCTCAGTTCCATTACCAGAGCAGAAATGGCCGCTCAACACAGCAAAGAGGACTTTGCAGCCGTTTTAATTAAACCCGTGCAACAGTCTCAACTTTACTATAGTTTAATGCAGATTTTTGCAGGAAACCCGATCAAAATAACCAAATCCCAATCAGAACAGGCTTCAGAACCATCATTACTCGCCCAGAGTCTTCCTTTGCGGATTTTAGTGGCTGAAGATGTGGTCGTCAATCAAGAAGTCATTCATTTATTGTTAGAAAAACTGGGTTATTGGGCAGATATGGTGAGTAATGGGCAAGAAGCATTAGAAGCCGTAAAAACTCGCTCCTACGATGTGATTTTAATGGATGTAAGAATGCCTGAAATGGATGGTTTAACTGCGACTCATCACATTTGCCAAACCATGGCCCCTGAAGAACGTCCTCGAATTATTGCCATGACCGCAGAATCAACCCCAGGCGATCGCGAAAAATGTTTATTGGCAGGAATGGATGATTATATTGCCAAACCCATCCGCATCGAAGAATTAAAACAAGCACTGCGTCGCTGTCAACCTTGTTCAGACGCTCCAGCGATTGACGGGAAAATTTTAAACGAATTACGGAAAATGGCACGACAACGAACCAATGATATTATTATGGGATATCTCGAAGATGCTCCCCTCCGTCTCAATGCAATGAAAGAAGCCATAGCGGTTAGAGATACGGAAAAACTACGCCAGGCAGCCCATGCCCTGCGATCGCCGAGTGGCAATTTAGGAGCCACGACTCTCTGTCAATTATGTGAGGAAATCGAAACAATTGCTCGTCAGGGAACTCTAAAAGGGACAGAAAACAAAATACTGAGACTGAAAATGGAGTATGATCGGGTGTGCCATGCTTTACAAAAAGAACTTAATAATCATCCCCCGATGAATAATCAGTTATCACCCCACCCGTAATTGTGAATAACCCAACTTTTAAACAAGAAGATTGCTTAGTCCTAATTGTTGACGATGACCGTATCATGAGAAGTCTCTTAAAGATAGCTATGGAAGAAGAAGGCTATCAAGTCATCGAAGCGAAAAACGGTCAGCAATGTCTCGAAGCATACAGTCGTTATCAACCGGATCTGGTTTTGTTAGACGCAATTATGCCAGAGATGGACGGATTTACCTGTTGTCAAACACTCCGTTCTCTCAAGGGTAATATTTATCTTCCCATTTTGATGATTACTGCTCTTGACGATCAAGATTCCATTGATCAAGCATTTTTGGCAGGAGCAACAGACTACATTACGAAACCCATTTTTTGGTCGGTTTTATCAAAACGAGTCAATCATCTCCTGTTGACTTCCCAAGTTTTGAGAGAGTCCACTGCTTTAGAAGCAAAATGTACTAAACAGCAGCAATGGCACCATCTAGAAACTAAAATAACCCGTCACTGGCAAGAAGGTTTGCCCCTTAAATCTATTTTTCAAGAGGGTTTAGAGCAACTACAAACTCTTGTGAAGGCAGAACGGGTTGGGATTCATCGTAGGGACGGAAAACTGATAGCGGAGGCCATCGCCCCCGGTTATCCTTCGGTAAAAACCCTAGAATGGGAAAAAATCACCTTAATGACAGAGTACCAATGGACCTACGTCCAGGGAGAAACAGTTAGACTCGATTTTTCTCAAGACCTTGACTTATGCTCAGAAGCGATCGCTTATTTTGAAAAAGTAGCCCTGAAACACCTGACGTTGATGCCTCTTTTAATCCAAGGAAACCTATGGGGTGTTTTATGGATTCATCATTGTCGCTCTAGCTATCAATGGGAACCTTGGGAGGATGAGTGTTTGAGCCATTTAAGCAATCTCTTAGCATTTAGTTCTAAAGTGATCGATTAATCAAGAAAAATTCACAACTCCGTTACATTAGTTACATCAAAATTACCGAGGGTACCCTAAACTCAAATTAAGACATAAAGTCAATTATCACCCTCCGATTGCTTATTGCAACCGCCCACCCTTCAGTGGCGGTTTTTTATTGTTAAATCTGATAAATCAGACTTGTCCATCTCTTAAAAAAATCAGTACAATAGAAAAGAGAAATTTTATTCAGTTTCTCTCTATCCTTTAACAGTAAATTAAACTTATCATTTTATGGAATCTAGTAGCCCGTCAGGGAAGGTTTCTGAACCTCCGGCCCATAGATGGACTCACCTTATGGGAATAGTGATCGCTATGCTGACACTAACACTGCCCATATCAGCCATTGCCTATTACTCTTCAAATCAGGCAGTTCCCTCTTCTGCGACTCGTAGTTATCTAGATAACCCCAGAGAATGATCTAAATAAAAAAATATCATAGCTTTAGCTTATAAATATAAGGCCATTCTAGGCAATGCCTCTTGTTTCGTCGGGAACCGAATAAGACAAGAGACAAGAAACCTGCTTAAATAGTTAAGAATAGGCTATTCTAACAACTATGCAAAGTGAAGAAGACCTCAGCGTAATTGAGAGTGTAGATCAATTTGATGACCCTTTGGATCGCCTAGAATCGACGGATACCAACGATCCGATGGCCGATCCTGAAGAAATGTTGCCAAAATTGAGTGATGAGGACCCATCACAACGAATGCTGGCAGCCAGGGCCTTTTGTGAACTACAAGACTCTAGAGCGATCGCCCCATTAATTAAACTATTAGAGGATATTTGCCCCCTCGTTAGGGTGAGTGCAGCCTATGCTTTGGGGAGAAATACCAGTCCTGAAGCGGTGACAGCTTTAATTGACCTATTGGGCGAGACTGGAACGGATACGTTCGTAAAGGCATTGTCTGGGCTTTGGGGAATGGTAGCGATCGCGCCAGTGTTCAACCGTTAATTCATGCCCTAAGAACGGATATTTCTGCCGTCCGTCTTTGGGCTGCCAGTAGCTTGGCACAAATTGCTAAACTAGACTATGACAATGCGATCGCTGCGATGGCTCCTCTGATTGAAGGCTTAAGACGAGACTCAGTGGCCGCAGTTAGAGGAAACTGTGCTTGGGCGATCGGGCAATTATGTCGTGAACTCCCCTCAAACGTGGTTTATGCCACGGCCATTGACGCTTTAATCGAAGCATTGGTAGAGGATGAAGACTACAGTGTTAAAGAAGATGCCAAAACGGCTTTATTGAGAGTAGGCGATCCCAGAGGAATGCAAATGATCGAGGATCTTGAACTAGAAGGACTGATTTAGTGACCCAACCATTAATTTTAGGCATCAGTGGAGCATCGGGCTTAATTTATAGCGTTCGTGCCTTAAAGTTTCTCTTAGAAGCTGATTATGACATTGACGTAGTGGCTTCAAGAGCGACTTATATGGTGTGGCAAGCCGAACAAAAAGTAAAAATGCCGGCTGAACCCGATTTACAAGAGGAATTTTGGCGAGAACAGGCAGGAGTCCCCGTAAAGGGAAAATTGCGCTGTCATCGCTGGGGCGATGTGGGGGCTACCATTGCGAGTGGTTCTTTTCGCACGTTGGGTATGGTGATTATGCCCTGTAGCATGAGTACCGTGGCTAAATTAGCCAATGGGTTAAGTTCTGACCTCTTAGAAAGGGCTGCTGATGTCCAAATTAAAGAAGGTCGTCCCTTGGTGGTGGTTCCCCGTGAAACGCCCTTTAGTTTAATTCATCTACGCAACTTAACGACCTTAGCAGAAGCAGGAGTAAGAATTGTTCCTGCTATTCCTGCTTGGTATCATCAACCCCAAACTATAGAAGATTTAGTGGATTTTGTGGTAGCTCGTACTTTAGATCAATTAAATATTGACTGTATTCCTATCACTCGTTGGCAAGGAGGAACTTAGGTTAGTTATCATTCAGGGGTTCATTGATAATTGTTAATACAATGTTTATCAGCACTGAATCTTTTAAAGATAGGGGAAAAAAGGGAGAAATAATAGTATGGAATAAAATCAAACAGCTTTTTGAGCAGAGAAAATGTCTGATTTATTGGCGTTATCCTATTTTTGGAATCAAGGGAAAAAATCGTAAAGAAGCTGATATTTTAATCGCCGATTTTAACTTAGGATTAATTATTATTGAAGTTAAATCTTTACTGATTGAGCAAATTGTTAGTATTGAAGGGCATCATTGGCATTATCGAAACTTTTACACTCTGTCAGGTCGTCCTTACCAACAAGCAGAAAGTCAATTATTTTCCTTATTAGAATATTTGAAACAAGAACCCAGTTTATGCAATCAAATTACAGCAAAAGTGTTAATTGCTTTACCTTTTATTACTTCAGAACAATGGGAATTAAAAGGATTTAATAAACTGGCCAGTAACCCTCCTATTTTGTTTCACGATCATTTACTTTCATTAACAGCCATTGATAAAATTATTCAGACAACATCACCTATTATTACAGGAAAAAATATTAATGACTATCAATGGAATTTACTATTAAATATTTTATCAGGCACTCCTATATTACGTCGAAAGTCTCATGCAGTTTTAAGTCAAGATAATACGAAAGGAAAAATATTACAAACACTAAGAAATCATTTTTATCAATTTGATCTGCAACAGGAAAAAATTGCGAAACAAATACCTTTAGGATTTCAAAGAATACGAGGAATTGCAGGCTCAGGAAAAACAGTATTACTCTGTCAAAAAGCAGCCATAATGCACCTAAAATATCCTCAATGGAAAATTGCTGTTATCTTTTTTTCTCGTAGTCTTTATCAAGAAATTATACAACAAATTGATCAATGGATTAGATATTTTACCCATCAACAACAAACCTATGATAAAAATAATCAACAATTACAAGTCTTTCATGGTTGGGGTTCTAGGGAACAATTAGGATTTTATCGCTTTTTATGTCAAGTGACAGGAGTGGTTCCTTTAGGGGTTAATCAAACCACATTTCAAGAACCATCAGAAGCATTAGGAGAAGTGTGTTTTAATCTTTTAAATCAAACAGCTATTCCTCAAATTTTTGATGCTATTTTAATTGATGAAGCGCAAGATTTCATGGTTAAAAATTGGCTTTATCAAGAAAAACAGCCTTTTTATTGGTTAGTATATCAATCATTGCGTACTGTTGATGCTGTCAATAATCAACAAAAAAGATTGATCTGGACTTATGATGAATTACAAAGTTTAGGTAATTTAGAAGTTCCTCAGCCTAGTGAAATGTTTGGGGAAGATTTCGGTAATATTGTGACAGGAAAATACAAGAATGGGATTAATAAAACAGAGATTATGTGCCGATGTTATCGTACTCCTCACCAAATTATTATAGCGGCTCATGCTCTAGGTATGGGATGGTTACGTTCTCAAGGTATGTTAACAGGAATTAGAGATAAAAAAGACTGGAAAAATTTAGGATATGATATTGAAGGAGAGTTAAAAGAAGGGGAAATGATAACAATTACAAGACCTTTTCAAAATTCACCTAATCCGTTACCTAACCTTTGGAAAGAGCCATTAATTATATTTAATAAATACTTGTCAAGGCAACAAGAAATTAGTGCTTTATTTCAGAACATTTATCATAATTTACGTCACGATGGATTACGACCTAGTCAAGAAATTTTAGTTTTAGTTTTGGGTAATTATTTTGAAGCATTTAGGTTACAACAAACTGTTGCTAATTTTTTGATTAGACAAGGAATTGATAGTTATCTTCCAGGAAGTAAAAAGTGTAATCATTTAAGCCAAGAAAATAATAATTCTAACCAATTTTGGTATGAAGGGGCTGTAACTATTGCTCGGATTCATCGTGCCAAAGGACAAGAAGCGGATATGGTTTATATTGTAGGATTAGATCACATTGCTAAAGTAGAAAATGACTTATTATTTCGTAATCAATTATTTGTGGCGATGACGCGATCGCGAGGATGGTTAACTATCAGTGGAATTGGCAATTATTCTCTGTATCAAGAGTTAGAAAATGTCCTCAAACAAAAAGATAAGTTTACCTTAAAGTACACTCATCCTAAACAAAGAGAAATAAGGGTGACAGAAGCAGCAGAATTATTACAACGCTATCAACTAGGAGAGAGAAATTTTCAACAAGCGGAACTCTCTAATATGAACTTACAACAACTTAACTTAGAAAATATTAATTTAATCGGTGCTAATTTATCTGGGGCAAATTTACAATATAGTAACCTTAATGGGGCTAAATTAATCGCAGCTAATTTTAAAAATGCTAATTTAACAGGGGTAAGTTTAGTCAAAGCCAAATTAATCGGCGCTGATTTAACGAACACCAATTTAACGGATGCAGATTTAACTAACGCAGACTTAACCAATGTTATTCTCAATAATACCCAGGGAATTATGAAATATAACTGATAAAATTAGAAGATAAATCAAGATAAAGGTAAAATTAAAAAGGTGATAACGAATCACTGATAACTGATCACTGTAAGTAATTCTATGACTTTAAACGGAGATAATCCTTTTCTTAATCTTAATTACGAACCTGCTTTAGAAAATTTAGGAGAAGACTACTATGATCAAGTCTCGGCTGCAGAATTTCCACAACATATTTTAAGGTTTCGTAACGATGATTTATTACCCAAACTAGGGTTATCATCCGAGAAGGTAGATGACGAGGATTTTATCGAAGCGTTTGGCAAATTTCAAGGGGTTAGACCCTTTCTTGCCTTACGATATCATGGTTATCAATTTGGAGAATATAACCCCTTTTTAGGAGACGGTAGAGGGTTCCTCTATGGACAAGTTAGAGGAGAAGACGGAGAATTATATGATTTTGGGACAAAAGGGTCAGGACAAACCCCTTATTCGCGGGGGGGTGACGGTAGATTAACCTTAAAAGGAGGAGTCAGGGAAGTTTTAGCAGCCGAAACCTTACACAGAATGGGTGTGAAAACCTCTCGATGTTTAAGTTTAGTTGAAACGGGGGAAGGGTTATGGCGAGGAGATGAACCGTCCCCCACTCGTTCGTCTGTTATGATTCGTATGAGTCGTTCTCACATTCGCTTTGGAACGTTTGAGCGTTTATACTATATCAAACGACCTGATTTGATTAAAAAATTATTAGATTTTGTCATTGATATTTATTATCCAGAAATTGACTTAGATAATCCAGATAGTTACGGTTTATTCTATCAAGAATTAGTCAAACGTCACGCGCAATTAACGGCACAGTGGATGGCAGCAGGATTTTGTCATGGGGTATTGAATACAGATAATATGTCCATTACAGGGGAAAGTTTTGACTACGGCCCTTATGGTTTTATTCCCACCTATGACCCTAGTTTTACGGCTGCTTATTTTGATTATGCGAAGCGTTATTGTTATAAAAATCAGCCTTTAATTGTTCGGGTTAATTTGGAGATGTTACAGTTACCATTAATGACCATTATTTCTCCTAAAAGTTTAGAAACTGGTTTAAATAATTTTGATGATTACTATCAAAGTGCATATAGTCAAGAAATGTTGAAAAAGTTGGGGTTATATGGGTTAGTTGAAGATGGTAATGAATTAGTTAATGTAACTGTGGATGCTTTGAAAAAGAGTCAATTTCCTTATCATCAATTATTTATTGAAATAATGACTCAAATTAATCAGGGTTGGTGGAAAGAT
>NZ_PRLH01000185.1 GCF_003013815.1 Cyanothece sp. BG0011
TCGCGCGATTTTGCCCCGAAAGTGGGTTTAGGACCTCAGTAAGGCAAAATTTAGGGGTCAACCACCGTTGACCCTTCCCTAGGTTTTTGTGCCAAAAATTGTTAAGATAGGAAAAAGACCGTAACAGTCCAATTCCCCAGAACTTTTCTAACGACTAAAGATCCATGAGTAAGAGACTATCCATCGGCATTCAAGGGATGGCCACTTCAACGTCAACTGCGCCCAAAGGATCAACCGTTATTGATCGCAAACCCTATCCCAACTATAAGGTAATTGTTCTCAATGACGACTTTAACACCTTCAATCATGTCGCCAATTGTTTAATGAAGTATATTCCGGGGATGAGTAGCGATCGCGCTTGGGAACTCACCGAACAAGTTCATTTTGAAGGGTTAGCCATTGTTTGGACTGGCCCCCAAGAACAAGCAGAATTGTACCATCAACAACTACGTCGTGAAGGGTTGACCTTGGCCCCACTGGAGGAAGCATAAATTATGACCCAAGGGGACAAAGGGAGGCTAGTTTGGAATCATTCGACTCATCTCGATGGGTTAATTCCTATCCTAGAAAAGCTGATTAACTATACCGGCATTAATACCGTTACTCCTGGGGTGATTAGTCGTGCCAAAGGTCATTGTCCCCATTTGAAACTACGGGTTTCCGTTCCCATTCGTGGCGGTTATAAGGCGATCGCCCGACAAGGAAAAACAGTACAAGAAGTGTTTATTGTCACCGATTTAAGCAAAAAAGAATTAGAATCAGCTATTGAAGAAGTGTTAAGTTAACTGATTGTTGGAGAATGGGGAATCGGCAATGGGACACGGTGATCAAGATAGCTTATATCTTATTCATTTTCATAGTTATATTAATTTTACGTCCGTTAACTGTTTTAGCGGATGCAGAAAGGGTTAGTTTAACCCCTGAATTACTGCAAGAAAGAATTAAATCACCGCAACTGCAAGAGGGTATTTTAACCCTTGATTTAACGGGTTTAGAGATTAATTTAACGGCAGAAAATAACGAATTTCAAGACGACTTTTATCATCAGTTACAAAATTATTTCAACCGTTCTGATCAAGCTATTGGTTTAGATTTTAGTCACTCTTTAATCAAAGGAAATTTAATGGGTAGTTCTTTAGGACTATCCATAGTTCTTTCCCCCGAAGCGTTACCCCAGAATTTAACGAAGGCCGAACGAACTATTATCGAATCTCATCCCCAATTTTCTGATCGATCTTTAGAACCGATGAGTTCTGTCATTTTACTGCGTGGATCATTAAAATTGAACCAGTCAAAAATAACGGGACAGGTTGATTTTGCTAACACTTTATTTTTACAGAAAATTGAAGCGAATCATCTAAATGTAGGAAAAGCAACTAATTTTAATCATGCTAATTTTGGCAGAAAAACTGATTTTAGTCAATCCGTGTTTAAAGAAGATGCAAACTTTACTGGAACTCAATTTCAGGAAATAGCCAAATTTAATGAAGTTCAATTTTTAGGAGAAGCTAATTTTTATGATAGTCAGTTTAAGCAATCTGCTGATTTTAGTGATGTAATTTTTAATAAAGTCGTCAACTTTAGTCATACCTCTTGGTCAAATACAACGAAATTTATAAATGCTAATTGTCGCGATCGCATCTTATTTTCTAATAGTATTTTTTCAGAATTAGTTACCTTTGTCAATGCTACATTTGAGAAAACCATAGCCTTTCGGAATGTTTATTTTAGAAATACCCTCAACCTAAAAGATGTGAAATTATTAGGAATAATGGATTTTAGTAACGCTGAATTTTTCAAAGAGAAAGCCATTAATATTGCTGGTTTTGCCTTCGATTCAGATGGAGCAAAAATTTTAGGCAATACAGGAGAAATGGCTAAATATATGTATCTCAATAGTATAGAAAGTAATGAAACCGTGTTACATAATTTTATTCAGAATTTTCGTGATTCTGAACAGATTCCCGATGCTAATCAATTAGAATATAAAAAACAAAAGCTAACCAAACAACAGTTATCAGAGAAAATTATTAGAACCCCCTATCAAGATTATTGGAGACTTAGCTTTATTCAAAAAGTAGGGTATTGGGTGTTATTAAATGTTTTATTATTATTGAGTCAATATGGTACCAATTTTAGTTTGTTGTTGGGAGTAGGTTTAATTTCCATTGGTTATTTTGGGGTTTTATTTTGGTTAGTAGATCGTTGGCGCAGACGCTTGCCAACGCCCATTGTTCCTAATCTTTATGATACTATTTGTATGGTTAGTAGTGCCTCATCTTTATTATTTATAGGAATCCTAGAAATATTTAATTCTGCCGAATATCCTTTGATTACTTTGTTGTGTTTAAGTTTAATATTGATCCCGATTCCTTTATCTTTAGTGACTTTAATGTATGAGAGGGGAAGATATCATGATTTGATGGAAACTTCTTATTTTTTGTTAGATGGCGGGTTCCGACAATTACAATTATTAATTGTGCGTTTACCCATTATTCCTGAATTTCATTTTTTTCGCGATCGCTTTACCCCCTTAGTTTGGGAAAGACGTTGGAATTGGTTAAATTATTATGATTTTAGTTTAAATAATTTTCTCAAATTAGGGTTTAATGATATTCGACTCAGAGATCAACATCTTCCTGGTTTAATCTCTGCTTTAGTCTGGTATCAATGGACATTAGGGATACTTTATATTGCCTTATTATTTTGGACCCTTTCTCGTACCATTCCAGGATTAAATTTATTAATTTATTTGAAATAAATCCTATTCTCACATCTTGCACCTGCGATTAAATTAGCTAGTTTAGAGAGGCAATAGGCAATAGGCAACAGGCAACAGAATTGATTTTAACTGTCACTGGTTAAGAATTGATTTTCGTTGTTTTATTATTTAGTTTTTATGTACTGGTGTAAGATATCAGTATTCCTTGTTCCTACCCCCCTGCCCACACCCCCCTTTATAAGGGGGGCAGGGGGGGTTAAATATCTGGGTTCTCAGGAATGGGGGAATTGCGGAAAATTAACGTATAAATATCCGTCGGCATCTCAATATTCGCTTTTTCTAAAGCCTCCTTAATACCATGAGTTACCAGAGACGTAGTTGAAAGAAAACCAGCCCGTCGCGAATCGACCCAAAAGCGAACTTCTAAATTAACAGTGCTTGCGGCCAGTTCTTTGACTAAGATTTCAGGAACCGGAATTTTTTCGACTTCTGACATCTTTTCAAGTACCTGATAAATAATCTGTTGAGCTTCGTTAATATCTGCCTCATAATCAATACCAACTATCACAAAACTACGACGACGCGGAGCGGCAGTATTGTTAGTAATACTAGCTTGAAATACTTCTTGATTGGGAATATAAACAAACCGTCCATCGTAAGTTTTTATGGTGGTTGAGCGTAACTGAATTTGAGTAACGGTTCCTTCATAATCGTCGATAACCACTTGATCATTAATCCGAAAGGGTCGAGCAGCGAGTATAATCACCCCAGAAATATAGTTACTCAAAACATCTTTGAGACTGAAACCAATGGCAACACTGGTGAGTCCTAATGCCCCTAATAAAGCGGCAAAATCAATGCCAAGAACCCCTAAAGCAATGACACAGCCCATCACCCACACTGCCCCATAACTGAGTCGTCCAATGAGAATTTCCGAACTAGAATCTCCTTCTGTTTGTTGCGCCCAGGTAAAGGCCGCATAGCGAACCCCTTTAGCTGCTCCCCAGGTTAGTCCGACGATAATGATTGCCCCTAAAAGAGAAGGTAGATTACTGATCGTATCCCTGAGCAGTTGACGAACGGTTCCGTAGAGTCGTTTTCCCACATCAATGGCTAAAGGGGGTTGCTCAAACGCTTGATTAAGTTGATTGGCCCATTTCTGTGCCAACTGTTCCACTGATAAGCCAAAATCTTGAGCATCTTGTTCAGTCACCGTCATCAGCACTCGATTATTGACTTGTAAAGTCGCTATTTTTCGCGAAGCGTCTAATTTAGCACTCACTTCTCCAATGGATTTGGATTGAGTCACTAAACTAGCAATCCGTCGGTTCACAATGGCTGCTCGTTGGCGAGCATTCATCTGTGCTAAACTACCAATTTGAAAAATGGGTTGACCCCGTACCAAAACATCAGCAAAGTAAACGCTATTATCAGGAGTCTGGTTTTCTATTTTAATCGATTCATTGAGCAAACTTTCTTCTTGAGTGAGTGCAGGAGGAACGATGACTACAACAAAGCTACCAACTACAACCAGTCCACAAATTTGACGATAAGCAAAGGCAATAGCATGGGAAAATACTGTTTTCATAAGTAATATTCTATAATGCTATTTCGATGAAACGAGGCGTTTTTTTAATAATTCAGCCCGACGGTTAGCTACTTTATTATTCTCATCAATTTTTAAGGTTTGTTCGTAGGTTTCTATGGCTTTGGCAATCATTTGCTTTTTCTCATAAGCATTCGCTAAATTATTAAGGGCAATAACATAGTCAGGATAGAGTTTTATGGCATCTTTGTAATTACGAATAGCCAGATCAACTTGTTCTTGAGAAAAATAGGCAAATCCCAGGGCATTATACATCAGGGCTTTATTTTCAGCTTCTATTTTTTCTCCTGTTTTGAACCCTTTTTGTAACAGATTTACCGCTTGAACATACATTTTTTTATCCAGATATAAACTCGCTAATTCATAATACTCCTCTGCGCTTCCTTTCTCTTTTTGTAGCTTTTCCTGCAATTTATAGAACCTATTTTCGGTGCGACGGGTTTTAATAATTTGTAGGAGGAGAAAAATCGCCAATCCCCCTAAAAAAATAACAATTCCTGATAAATAAATAATGGGCAATGTTTCGTTCATTATGAGTGATCCTGATGTATAGTGATTGATTTAAGAGCTAACTTTTAACGTCTAATCTCTTCAAGGAAGTCCCCAATACTGTAAACGGTTAGCCAACCAACCCGACGCTTTCCAGCGACCAATGGCTTGATTAACCTGACTCCGTAAACTAGCATACTGCAATCCTTTCGGCATCACCACCCCTAACCCTTCCCCTGATAGACGCACAGGAAGTTGATAATATTGGGGGTATTGTTGCACCCAACCCGATAACACGCTATTATCCGCAGCAAAAGCATCCACTTGTTCGGTTTCGAGTAACGTCATGGCTTCTTGATAGGAATTAACCCCGATGAGTTCCGCTTGGGGAAGTTCAGCCCGAATCACGGCAATGGTACTCGATCGCTCTAGAATGGCAATTTTTCCCTGGGAAAGATGGTCTATGGCGCGAATTCGGGGATTATTGGTAATAATTCCTGTGCCGTCTAAATAATAATAGGGGCTAAACGCCACTAACCGTCCGCGGGAGGTGTTAATGGTCATACGGGCGATCGCTAGGTCTACCTCTCCATCAATGACTTTTTGTAGACGTTCTTGATTACTGACCGGTTGTAAGACAATGGCTTGAGGATCGCCTAAAATATCTTCAGCTAGTTGTCTGGCTAAGTCAATTTCTAATCCTTGTAATTCATTCTCGTTGTTGCGAAATCCCAAAGGACGGATATTATCTTTAACGGCAACAATTAACTTGCCTCGTTGTTTAATTTCTTCTAAGGTAGCAGCTATCAAATTACTATTCCCTAGATTACAGATAACAATAATAGTCAAAGTTGAAACTATTTGTTTACTTAAAGGGTTAAACATAGAGGTAAGGGCTAAATATTTAATTCTGGACTAGCTGTTCATTGATCAGTGTCCATTATAGCAACTTGATTTCTGCCATTTTTTTTGGCTTTGAAAAGGGCTGAATCTGCCCGTTTGAGAATATCATCAATTTTTTCATCTTTGGGATCATAAGTTGCCACTCCAATACTTACGGTCACGTTAAGGGTTTTATCTGCTATCTGCAAGGTTTCTTGTTGCATCGCTTGACAAACTCGTTGCGCTGCTTTGTAAGCCCCTTTTAAATCAGTATGGGGCAAAATAACCACAAATTCTTCCCCCCTAATCTTCCTAAATGACCTTGTTTGGCTAAAGCTTCTTCTTCTGTTTCTAGTCGTCCAATCAAGTCTACTCTACGCAGACAATTTAAGGTAATTTTCACCATCATTTTCAGGGCTTCATCCCCTATATCATGACCATAAGTATCGTTGATGCTTTTAAATTTATCCACATCAATCATTAATAAAGAAAAAGGAGGATTATAACGTTGACTCCGTTCAAATTCTTGCTTTCCTAGCTTAAAAAGGGAGCGACGGTTCAAAATTCCGGTTAATTCATCAGTGGCGGCAATGCGTTTCATTTCTTCATAGGCTTTTGCCAGTTCATCTTTAGTTCTTTTAAGGTCTAAATGGGTTTTAATTCGGGCTAGAAGTTCAGGGGTTTTAAACGGTTTGGTAACATAATCAACGGCCCCTGCTTCAAAGGCATTAATGAGATAATTCGTTTCAGTGGCTGCGGTTAAAAAAATAACGGGAATCTCTTCAGTTTTTGGGTTATGTTTGAGTTTTTTACATACTTCTATCCCATTCATTTCTGGCATCATTAAATCTAATAAAATTAAGTCAGGTTCGGTCACTTCAACCCGTTCTAAGGCTTGTTGTCCTGAGATAGCAAAGGTGGTTCCGTACCCTAATGTATCGAGAATTTCGATTAGTAATTGTAAATTTTTCCGAATATCATCTACCACCAAAATCAAAAAATTTTCAGGTTTGAAAGGTTCTAAATTTTTCATTTTTTTGAAACAGGATTAAGCAACAACAGCTAATAATTTTTCTTTTGTAGCGATCGCACCATTGCCGGAAAACCCTCTAGAATGGTGCTGATGTTTTCACTATCACATTCTTGTCGCTGGGTTTCTAGACAATGAGCATAGTCAATTAGAATTTGACAATCATAGTCTTCTCCCCATTGTTTTAAACGTTGAGCAAATTGACGTAATTCTTGAGTAATCATCGTCTTTCGTAAATTATGCCATATTTTTTCTTCTTGATAAAGTTTCTTTAACAATTCGGGAGAAGTTGAGGTATATCTTCGGGATGAACTACAGTTATTTTCTTGAGGAATACTGATTAAAGGTTTTATTTGTCTATGGCTAAAAAGTTCTTTTAATACTGATAAAATTTGAAGCCGACTGATGGGTTTGATCAAGAAATATTGGCAAATTTCTTTTAATTTTTCCTGTTCTCGATCTTGAGAAGAAGCACTGACAATAACAATGGGAATCTCTTGACTGGTTGGACAATTTTTGAGAATTTTACTGGCTTCGTAACCATCAAGAATCGGCATTCGTAAGTCCATAAAAATCAGATCAACCTTGTATATTTTAACGATTTCTAGGGCTTCTTGTCCATCATTAGCTAGAAAAATTGTATGGTGAGTCTCCTCAAAATAACCAACTAATAGGTCTCGGTTTGAAGCAATATCATCTACTATCAAAATAGTTAAAGGTGGGAGTTGATTAAAATCAATAGTTGTTACTTCCTTATCTGTCATCACGTCTTGATTTTTTCCGATGCTTACTTTAGGAAAAAATACAGTAAAAATGCTACCTTTACCCAGTTCACTATGTAAGTTAATGTTTCCTTTTAACATCTCAGTTAAGCGATGGGTGATAGTTAATCCTAGGCCAGTGCCACCATATTTGCGATTACTTTGCCCTTCAGTTTGGGTAAAGGCTTCAAAGACCCTTTTTTGTTGGTCTTCTGCAATACCGATCCCTGTATCTTCTACAGATATTTCTAAAGAACAATGGCTCGGTTTTTGCTCATTTTTTGACTGTAATAGTTGACTGTTTATTCTTATTTTCACATATCCTTTTTCGGTAAATTTTAACGCATTACCCACTAAATTAAAAAGAATTTGTCTTAATCTTATCCCATCAAAGATAATAACATTAGGAACTTGAGCATCGATATTAATTAATAATTCTAGTTGTTTTTGTTTTGCTGTTTCTGAAAACATTTGTTTAATTTCAAAAATCAAACCTTTTAAATCAATTGTTTCGTAAATAATTTCTATTTTTCCTGCTTCAATTTTTGATAAATCTAAAATATCATTGATTAAGGATAATAATATTTTACCTCCAGAACTGATAGACTCTAGATAATAACGGGAAGGTTCATCAGTAATTCTCTTATTGAGTAAGTCACAAAATCCTAAAATTGCATTCATAGGAGTTCTAATTTCATGACTCATATTAGCTAAAAACTCACTCTTGGCCTTATTAGCAACTTCTGCAGTTTCTTTAGCTTTTTCTAAAGCTTGTTGGTAGGCTTTTTTTTCTGTAATATCGGTAATAGTTCCTACTAAACGGTAAGGTTGACCTTGTTGATCTCGAATACATTTGCCTTTAGCTTCAATCCAAATATAATGACCATCACGATGTCGAATGCGATGGGTATTTTTGTATATTTTTGTGTTACCTTGTAAATGGTTTTGTACATCTTGAATTGCTTGATCCAAATCATCAGCATGGAGATGATCCAACCAAGTTGCTAAAACATTAGGTAACGGTTGATTTTCATAGCCTAAAATCTTCATCCATACGGGAGAATAATAAACTGTATCATCTCTTAAATCCCAATCCCAAATGCCGTCATTTGTTCCTGAAACGGCTAAATCATAGCGTCTTTCCCGTTCTCTTAACTCTTGTTCTATTACCTGCTTTTCAAAAATTTCTTGAGTCAAATTTTCATTTAATATTAGTAACTCTTCGGTTCTCATTTCTACAATACTTTCTAAGTTACGTTGATGTTTTTGTATAGATTCAAATTGATTTTTTAATATTTTTGTCATCATATCAAAGTTTTTAGTCAGCTTTGAAAATTCATTTATTTTCATAATTGGCAAAGGTTCTTCTTGTTCACCTTTAAAAATCTTGTAGGGTAATTTTTCAGTCACTTGAGCTAACTTTTTTAAAGGATTACTAATAAAACGACTAATGGAAACAGCTAAGAGTAAACCCAGGCAAGAGATGGCAAACATGATCGCCAGATTTTTGATATAAAGTTGTTCTAAATAATTAAAATGTTGAGCGGTTTTTATCCTTATTATTAAAGACCAAGGTAAGAGAGGAAATAAACTGGTTTCTTTAACATAAAATGACTTACGCCAACGAGTCATAATCGGTGTTCCTGGGGCGATAGGAAGCCACTGAAAAACCATATCATGGTCAGGACTTTTGCGAATTTCTCCCCCTTCTTTCCAGTCGAATACTTCTAAAGGCGTGAAGCTTGTTTGATTATCGGCAATGATTTTATTATCTTCATCAACTAAGATAGTTTGTAGATTAAATTGTTTTAATTGAATATCGACCAATCGAGAAAGTGTAGTTAACTCAAGAGAACCATAAACCACACCCGTTAAGCGAGAATGGGAAGCATTAAAAATAGGAAGCTGAATGCCAATATGAGGAGTAGAAATTGCCTTATCTCTATGAACTTTAGTTATAATTGGTTTTTGGCTGATGGCTAATTCTTCTAAATTAATCACTTCATGAACATTCATCCCTATTAAAGTTTCTCCTAATTTATTGGTTGTAGGATAAGCTTGTAGAATAATCCCTTGATTATTGGTAATATAAATGTTCATAAAAGCAGGTAAAGCATTTTTAATTAATGCTAATGCTTGAGTTGAGTCTAATGTTGGTGACTCCGATAACATCAAGGTCAAAGCTTGAAGTCCTCGGAAATTTTGTTCATACCAATTATGAATATTTTTGCTGATGGCAACGCTAACGGTTTCAATTTCTGCTTCGATTTCTGCTTCAATAAACCTAAGACTTTCTTGGCCGTGTAATACGGTTAAAAAAAGACTGGGAAATAAAATAAAGGCTAAAAGAAAGTTAAAGAGAGTTTGTTTTAAAGAAAGGGAAGGTTTTGATTTTTGAGGATTAATTAAATGATCAAGGGGTATATAGGCAACAATAACATTAGCAATGAGGGCGTTAAAAATAGCATTCAGTCCCTGTTTTAAAGCGATGAGGAGGGTTCCTGATGCCGACACAGGTAAAATTAACCCATAAAATAACCCCACCAGAGGCATTCCCAAGAACACCCAATAAATAGCATCGAGGAGAACAAAATTACGGTGTCGACGGGATAATAGGGCAATAAAGGCTGCTTCTAGGGTAACGATGATCATGGCATAGGGATGACCCCAGAGATAATAAGTGATACTCCCTGCCAACATCCCGGCTAGGGTTCCCCAAACAATGCCGTAATAGTAAACAACGATTAAAACAGCAATACTACCAAAAAGGAAATCTACCCCAAAAAATAGAGGAAGTTTGTAGTAATTACCTAATACTCCAAGCAGTAATAACAGGGAGAGAATGCCATAATATCGAAGATTCCCCATTCATCCAGTTTTTTTATAAAAATATTGATACTTATATCTATCTTACCAATTGCTTAACTATGGGGAATGGGGAATCCTACAGGGGTCTAGTTTCTAATTGTGATGCTGATGAGTATCATGACCGTTATGACTATCATGATTAGTATGATCGTGGGGTTCCGAGCGAATTTCAACCGGGCCAACTTGCCATCTACCTAAGTTAACGAGAGACATGGTTTCTAAGCCAACAGACACAACTCCCATACTCACTAAACCACCTGCGATGGTTCCCATAGCGACGCTTCCAAAAGAAATGAAACCCATCGGTACAATACCAATAGCGATAATTCCCATAGGTGCAACCCCAATAGAAATGTAACCCGTAGGGGTAATGCCAATGGAAATAAATTTTCCTTTCTTTGGCTGACTACATTCTCCTGTCGCTTGTATATCAATCAATTCGTTGGGCTTTAATCTAGACACTATTTTATATTAAATAAAAAGCTTTTTGAGGCTTCTATTGTACTGATGCGTCTTAGGATTCGTCAAAAGACAGGTTGTCAAACATGGTTAACTCATATCTTGAAGCTGCGCTAAAATTAGCTAGTTTAGAGAAATTTCCTTAAGAGATGCGGGAGTCGGGGTCATTGGGGAGTGTAATAAAAGGACAACCCTTGATTACTGATCATTTTATGTACGAGAAACTGACACCCCCCACCACTGGTTCTAAAATCACCTTTAAAGACGGTAAACCCATTGTTCCCAATGACCCCATTGTTCCTTTCATTCGTGGGGACGGAACCGGTGTCGATATTTGGCCAGCAACGGAAAAAGTCATAGATGCTGCAGTGAAAACAGCTTACGGAGACAGCAAAAAAATCAACTGGTTTAAGGTCTATGCAGGGGATGAAGCTTGCGATAAGTACGGAACCTATCAATACTTACCCGAAGATACCTTAACCGCTATCAGGGAGTATGGTATCGCTATCAAAGGACCCCTCACAACCCCTGTCGGTGGCGGTATCAGGTCCCTTAACGTCGCTTTACGACAAATTTTTGAATTATACGCTTGTGTGCGTCCCTGTCGCTATTATCCTGGGACTCCTTCCCCCCATAAGTCCCCTGAAAAGTTAGATGTCATCGTCTATCGGGAAAATACCGAGGATATTTATTTAGGAATTGAATGGAAAGAAGGGACAGACATTGCTCAAAAATTAATCAATTATTTGAATAATGAGCTAATACCAGCAACTCCAGAACATGGTAACAAAAAGATTCGTTTAGACTCAGGAATTGGAGTTAAACCGATTAGTAAAACCGGTTCTCAACGATTAGTTCGTCGTGCCATAGAACATTCTTTACGCTTACCCAAAGCCAAACAAATGGTTACTTTAGTGCATAAAGGTAACATCATGAAATACACTGAAGGATCATTTAGAGATTGGGGATACGAGTTAGCAACCTCAGAATTTAGAGACGTTTGTGTGACGGAACGAGAATCATGGATTTTGAGCAATAAAGAAGGAAATGCCGACATTTCTATTGAAGATAACGCCCGAAAAGTTGAACCCGGTTATGATGGGTTGACCCCTGACAAAAAAGAAGAAATCTGTGAAGAAGTTAAAGGGGTTTTAGAGGCTATTTGGGACAGTCATGGCAATGGAAAATGGAAAGATAAAATCATGGTTAATGACCGCATTGCTGATAGTATTTTCCAACAAATTCAAACCCGTCCCGATGAATATTCTATCCTTGCAACCATGAACTTAAACGGCGATTATTTATCCGATGCCGCTGCCGCAGTTGTCGGTGGTTTAGGTATGGGACCAGGGGCAAATATTGGAGATACTTGTGCTATTTTTGAGGCAACTCATGGTACTGCACCCAAACACGCTGGACTGGATAGAATTAATCCTGGATCGGTCATTCTTTCTGGGGTAATGATGTTAGAATATATGGGTTGGCAAAAGGCCGCAGACTTGATTAAAAAAGGGATTGGTAATGCGATCGCTAATCGTCAAGTTACCTATGATCTCGCCCGTTTAATGGAACCTAAAGTTGATCCACCCTTGAAATGTTCAGAGTTTGCTCAGGCAATTATTGATCATTTTAATGATTAATCTTAGACTTTTGTAGGAACAAAGTTTAATTTGTTCCTACAAATAACGCAATTAATTATACTTTGGCAGACTCTTTTTTATTCAGCTTACGCTTGAATGCACCACCAAAAGCAATGGCAGCACCTGCACCTAAGATGGTGAGGGGTTCAGGTACAGGGGTGGCTGGTACTGTACCAATATAAGTACCGCCTAAACTTATATCAAAACGTTGATACAAAGAACCCCCTCCAGGTTGAAAGCTAAGATTATTGCCTACACCATTGACAAAATCAAGAGAACCCCCAAAAGGTCCCCCACCAGTACCACCCAAAGTACCACTAAAATTGACAAAGCGATCACTGCCAATAGTCGAAATAATGGCTGTTACATTAGTCACAGAACTAGCAATATCAGCAGTCGTGAAAGTTGCACCAGCAACATCAAAGAAAAAGTTGAAGTTAGGGAGAGAGGTTAAAGCAAACTCTCCATCTCCAGGATCGCCATCAAAGCTAAAAGTCCCAGTTCCCACAATGGGAGGCGTTACAGTTCCATCAAAAGTGTTATCAAACTCGAAGTTAAAAGTTAAAGCTTGAGATACGGAGGGGAAAGCTGCAAGGGTGGAAACAGCAGCTAAAGCGGCAACTAAGGAAGCCCCTAAACTCGGCTATGCCGAGTTTAAAATTTTTTGGGTATCGGTCATATTATTGAATGTGCAAATTGTATCTCAGAGAAGATAACACAAGATATTTTTACTGACAAGGTCAATATTAAAAAAGGGATTGGTAATGCGATCGCAAATCGTCAAGTTACCTATGATTTAGCCCGTTTAATGGAACCCAAAGTTGATCCACCCTTGAAATGTTCAGAGTTTGCTCAAGCAATTATTGATCATTTTAAAGATTAATAGTTCATTATGTAGAGACAATTTATAAATTGTCTCTACAATAAAAAAGTTTAAACAGTTTTCTTCTTAATTAAAGAAGTAACCCCTAAACCACCTAACATTAATAATCCTAATGCAGAAGCTGGTTCAGGAACAGATTCAGGTGTTGCAGATACTGTACCAATATAAGTACCGCCTACCCCTATATCTGGACGTTGATACAAAGAACCGCCACCAGGTTGAAAAGTAATATTGTTGCCTAAACCATTGACAAAATCAATAGAACCCCCAAATGGACCGCCACCAGTACCACTAAAATTGACAAAGCGATCGCTGCCAATAGTAGAAATAACGGCTGTCACATTAGCGACAGGGGTAGCAATATCAGCATTGGTGAAAGTTGCACCGTTAACATCAAAGAAAAAGTCGAAGTTAGGGAGAGAGGTTAAAGCAAAGGTTCCGTCTCCAGGATCACCATCAAAACTAAAGGTTCCAGTTCCCACGATAGGAGGATCTAAAGGAGGTCCGTTGAAAACAGCATCAAACTCGAAGTCAAAGGTTAATGCTTGGGATACGGAGGGAAACGCTGCAACGGTAGCAAAGGCAGCTAAAGTGGTAACTAAAGAGGACTTCAAACTTGGCTATGCCAAGTTTAAAAATTTTTGGGTGTTAATCATATCTTAAAAAATGTCTAAGTTGTGACACCTAGAAAATAGCACAAGATATTCTTATTTACTAGGTTGTTCAGATAAATAAAAATTACTCATATTAAATTAGTGATATCTATATATAATGAAGCTAACGAAAAATACAAATTTAATTCAAAACTTATGATGCTACTTACTGTCAGTGAAAATGAATTAATTCTAACCCCTGGAAATGAAGCTATTTTTCCTCATCAAACCTGGGAAGATTATGAAAGATTGTTGGATTTCCGTCAAGATAAAACCCTTCCTAAACTATATTTTAATAGCAAGACCCAACAAGTTCGGCTTATGTCCCCTTTACCCAGTCATGGAAATCGTGTTAGTACCCTCAGCGACTTAGTAAAAATTCTCTTACGTCGACAAGGAAAAGATTGGCAATGTTTTGATCCCATTACTCTTAAAATACCTAATCAAGCCGGTTTAGAACCGGATACCTGTTTTTATATTGAGAATAGACAAGCTATTTTAGGAAAAGATAAAATTGATTTAACCATTGATCCACCTCCAGATTTAGCTATAGAAGTAGATTTTACCTCAATTACTGATGTGGAAGCCTATGAATTACTTAAACTTCCTGAGTTATGGGTTTATCGTCAAGAAAGTTTAAATATTTATATTTTACAAGAAAACAGTTATCAAGATAGTGAAAAAAGTAATCTTTTTCCAAATATAAACATTAAAAAAATTTTACCCCATTATGTTGAATTAGGATGGACAGAAGGATCGAGTATTGCCTTACGTCAGTTTGAAACTTTAGATAATTTTAGTTAATTAGTTGCTTCTTTTTCTAACAAGAAAGTAACCGGTCCATCATTATTAATACTAACCTCCATCATTGCCCCAAAAATTCCCGTTTCTACTTTTAAACCAGTCTTTTTTAACTCATCAACAAATAAATTATATAATTTTTCAGCTTCTTTAGGCGGTGCAGAATTACTAAAAGAAGGACGACGGCCTTTCCGACAATCTCCATATAAAGTAAACTGACTAATAACTAACACTTCCCCTTGAATATCTTGCACTGATTTTGTCCATTTCTCTTCATTCTCTTCATCTGCAAATAGTCGTAATTCTAAACATTTTCGCACCATCCAATTAATTTCATTGATGGTATCATTAGCAGCAATTCCCACTAACAAATTTAATCCTTTTTCTATCTTTCCGATAACTTTTCCATCAACGGTTACTTGAGACTGAGTGACTTTTTGAATAATTACACGCATAAGCAATTTATCATTATCTCATTAATTCAATTAATAATTAATGAAGTATACAAGTTGAAAATAATCGATTAAGCTTTTATACCTAATTAGCAAGGCAGAGAATTAATCAATATTAAAGCTTATTTCTCCGATTTTATCTAAGAAAAATCCCAAGCTATGATAGGCTAAAGAAAAGCAATTGATTGTACTTCCTATGACTTTTTTACAAAATTTTACAGAAACTAACCCAAGTGGCTAACAAAAATTAACTTAAATAAGCGTCGATTTTGTACCCATATATATCCTGCTATTTGAATCAATATGGCCCTTAACAATGATAAAAATAATCGTGTATTTCTTTATGAAGTAGTGATTAACCCCATGATGGGTAAACTGAGTCAAATGGACGGTTTATTCCAACGTCGGGGAAAATTTTACTTAAAAGTACCTCGCGAACGGATGAGCCAAGAAATGCGAAGAATTAGGCGTTTAGGGGGAAAAATTGTGAATATTATGCCGATTAATCCTCTAAATGACCTTTCGTTTCAGGAAGAGGAAGACTTATCTTGGTGGGTAGAAATTACCACCACTCGCCCCCATTGTATCTATTATTTTGGACCATTTGATGATTTTATTGAAGCTTACGAAAATCATGGGGGTTATGTCGAAGATTTACAAGAAGAAGGGGCTAGAGGGATTATGATACATATAAAACAATGTCAACCTTTAGTATTGACCCAAGAATTAGAAGAAGAAACCATACCCATCTACAACTATTAGGAGTAACCTTACAATGGATGCACTAAAATTTTTTCAGAATAGTTCAGGCAAATGGCGATCGCAACGAACCACCCATCATTTAGCCTTCAGACGGGCTGAAATTGGCAATTCTGAGATTTATGTCGAGGCATTGGCATCAGATAATCCCAAAATCGTCGAAATTTGTCAAATGCACGAAGTTGACCCTAGTTTAGCCGTCGGGGGTGCGTTTGTCAGTTGGGATGGTTCAATGGCCTGGGATAAAGAAGACGAAAACCATACCGGCAACACCATTTTTGCTCTGATTCCCGAACAAAATAACCCCAGAGAAGGGGTTTTACTCCGAGAGAGGGGTTATGCAGAGATTGTTCCGATTGCTGGTCGTTATTATATCGATGGTGATGACGCACTGGTATTAATCACCGAATATGACACCATGAGTACCATTGAGCGATTTTGGTTTGTTAACCCTAACCTGCGCTTAAGGACCAGTACCGTGCAACGGTTTGGAGGCTTCAATACCGCCACATTTTGTGCCGAAATGCGTCAAGCAGATGATTCTGAGTCAAACAAAGAAACCAACAATATCGCGCCTCTGAGTGCCGCTTATTCCATTACTGGGTGGTAAATTAACCATGACCCCTAACCCATCACCAGTGATCTATGTTTGGATCTGAACTTTTCATCTTTCTTGTAACAATTGTTAATAATTGACGACCTAGCGTCCCCAACTCGCTTATGATTAGGATTACAGTTTTTAAGACTTTGTAAAATAACGGAGGTTCAAACTTGGCTCTTCCTCTTATAAATTACGCGCCCAAATCCCAAAATGCGCGAGTTGAAGGATACATCGTACCAGGCGACGAGCAACCGATGATCTTTACCACCGAGAATGTTCTCTCTCCTGGGGACATGGACGTTTTAATCGAAGCAGCTTATCGTCAAATCTTTTTCCATGCCTTTAAATGGGATCGTGAACCCTTTTTAGAGTCCCAACTGCGTAACGGACAAATCACCGTGCGGGACTTTATTCGTGGGTTACTGCTTTCTAATACCTTTGTCACCAGTTTCTACGAAAAAAATAGTAACTATCGCTATGTTGAACAATGTGTTCAACGGGTATTAGGCAGAGACGTTTACAGCGAACAGGAAAAAATCGCTTGGTCTATCGTTGTTGCCACCAAAGGTTATGGCGGTTTCATCGATGACTTACTCAATAGCGATGAATATCTAGAAAGCTTCGGTTATGATACCGTACCCTATCAACGTCGTCGTAACCTGCCCGGACGGGATGAAGGAGAAATGCCCTTTAACCTGAAATCCCCTCGTTACGATAGCTACTATCGCGGTATTTTAGGCTTCCCTCAAATTGTATGGCAAAACGAAATCCGTCGTTTTGTTCCTCAAGACAAAAAGCCCAAAGCTGGCGATCCTGCCAACTTCTTAAATGTAGCCCGTAGTCTTGGCAGCGCACAAGGTAAGACAACCCCCAGAGTTTCCACTGGAAACCTTGATTATTTATCCAAGGTTCCCCGTCGTTAAGGGTTAACCCTGTTTAACTCGTTAGGTTTCGGGAAAGTTGCGGAGCAATAGAATGATTGAGTTGTTTAGACGAGATTATTTTATCGTTCTGTGACTTTCCCCACTGTTTGAGACGATAAGAGTTTTTAGCAATCCCACAATTTTCGATGAAGATATTGACAGAGGGTTCTGGGATCAACCCCTAATTCAGTCCGCTCTTTTGCCGCTAAGATTCCGGCCTGGGCGTGCCACCAAGCAGCAGTGGCCACCATCGCCTCTAAAGGATGGTCAATGCTAATATTTTGAGCTAATAATCCTCCCATTAACCCCGTTAACACATCCCCACTGCCTCCCCTAGCTAAAGCAGGGGTACTCTGGGGAATGATCCAAATTTTGCCTTGAGGGTTGGCAATAATGGTTCTGGCCCCTTTTAATAAAATAATCGCCCCCGTCTGACTAGCGGCCCTTTTAGCTGCGCTCATTCTATCCTTTTCAGGATTATCGATGTCAGGAAAAAGACGTTTAAATTCCCCTAAATGGGGAGTTAACACCGTGGGGGCCTGACGTTGACGCAAACAGTCCACCGTTCCCAGTTGGGCAAGAATATTGAGGGCATCGGCATCTAAAACGAGAGGACATTCCGCTTTGAGAACCTTAACCACGACATCGGTTCCCTCTCGGGTTAACCCTGGACCACAAGCGATGATATCATAGGAGTCGAAGTCTGTTGCAAGTGGGGGCAATGAGGCAATGGCCCCCTTTTCCGACTCTGGACAATCAATGATTAAGCCATCAGGAATTTGACTAACAAGCAAGGGTTTAAGGGACTCAGGAACCGCCACCGATAACATTCCTACACCACTTCCCTGGGCCCCTAACCCGGTCAAAATGGTCCCACCAGCATAACGACTCGAACCACAGATGACCAATAAATGGCCCTGTTGATATTTATGAGTCACTTGGGGACGGGGTAAGGGTAAAAACTCTAGTGCTAGGGTTTCGGTTAAGAGTTGTAAGGGAATGGGTTGAGCAATCATTGACCAAACGTCTCGTAAGGGAATCCCAAAATCAATTTTTTCTGCCTCACCGATATATGCTAAAGCTTGATCCTGAAAATAGGCCGGTTTCCATAAACCTAAACAAAGACTATGGGTAGCTTTAACGGCCGTCCCTAAGACTTCTCCTGTGTCTGTGTGTAACCCCGAAGGAATATCAATACTCACCACCGGGATAGACCATTCATTGAGACGATCCACATCCATCGCTAAATTACCCGACAGCGATCGCGTTAATCCAAACCCGAATAAACCGTCAATCATTAATTGACAAGTGCTTAAGGATTCAAGATCATCATAGTAAGGAATGCCTAAACTTTTTGCATAATTAGCGTGTTGTTGCGGTAAGGCTTTCAGTTTTTCCAAGGGACGATATAAACCCACTTCATACCCTTGCAAATGCAGTTCTCTGGCAATGACTAAAGCATCTCCCCCATTATGCCCTGGACCGACTAATACACCCACTTTAGAGGTGGTTTTGAGAGGATAAAGCTGTTGAATACGTTGAGACATCATTAAAGCTGCTTTTTCCATTAACGCAGCCACCGGCATCCCCGCACTAAATAGCCTCTGTTCAATGTTAGCCATTTGTTCGGCGGTTACCACAATCGAATCAAGTTCTTGTCTCGGTTGCATAGATATCCTTGCTTTGTTTAAATGCTTGTCTAGATTCTAAGAAAGAATATATCTTAAGACTAGATTTTGAAATAGACACTCATCCATAATATAAGCTAAATTGGTAACGAGTATGTATAAGTTCAAAACATTCACATCTCATGAAGGAAACACTCGAAGAAACTCCAAAAATCCGCTCGTTAGAAGATGCGTTACATCGGTGTCAATGTTTAGGAATGCGGATTAGTCGTCAACGTCGCTATATTTTAGAGTTGTTGTGGAAAAGTCAAGAACATCTATCGGCAAGAGAAATTTATAATCGTCTGAGTCAAAACGGTAAAAATGTCGGCCATACCTCAGTTTATCAAAACCTCGAAGCCTTATCGAGTCAAGGGATTATCGAATGTCTAGAACGATGCGATGGACGACTGTATGGAACGATTACCGACTCCCATAGTCATGTTAACTGCTTGGACACTCAACAAATTATTGACGTTCATGTTGAGCTTCCCTCGGAGTTAATCGAGCAGATAGAAGCACAAACCGGGATTACCATCACTGACTATCGCATTGACTTTTATGGCCATAAACAGCCAGAACCGTCTAAACTAAATGAAGCGTTAAGTAAGTCGTAATCTGTGTAACTTTTGTGAGCGATCGCCCTATTTATCTTCTATTTATAGACCCAGATCCTATTTTTCGCTTAGGACTCGTAACCCTCTTAAGCAACTATTCTCAATGGGAAATTGTCGACCAAACAGATAACTTAACAGATGCTTTAACCCAGTTATCTAATAATACAGTTGATTTAATTATTTTAGAGCCTAACTTAAGGGATCAGGCTTTAACAGTTGAAATTTTTTATCAACAAATGAAAGAAATTTACCCTCAGAGCAAACTCTGTTTATTAAGTTACGATCTCAGTTGGGAAAGACAGCAAGAATTGAAACAAATAGGGATTGAAGGGTATTGTAATAAAGGAGAAGTGATAGAGGTTTTATTAGAAAAATGGCAGAAAATTATTGAAGGTGAGTTAATTTGGCCGGCTATTACCTCTAGTCAATTAGCTGAAGCGACCCGAATGATTCCTAAGAGAAACTGGCTTTCTAAAGTGAGAAGATCGGGAATTGAACAAATTAATAATAACTTGCAATTAATTGAGGAAAATCTTAAAAATACGCCGAATTCTACCTGGGATAAAGTGTTTTGGCAAGGCAGAAAAAGGGAATTATTAACCGCCCGTTGGTTAGTTGAACAATTATTACCAGTTGATGTGATTATTGTCCCTTCTCCAAGAACTAATTCTCAAATAATCAGAACCAATAATTTAATTTCCAGGGGAACATTAGTCGCAACGGGGGAATGGTTAAATATTTTTGAGCAAACCAATGATAAACTGGAAAATGAGCTTAAAAATTTAACGAATTCCCGACTAGAAATTGATATTTTAAAAGCTGAAAAGAAACAAGAAATATTAGAATTAGTTTTAAAGCAATTTGAACGCATTATTAGTGATTTCAAATTTATCGAAACAAAAAGTATTCAGGTATCAAGAAATCGCTTCTGTATTTTACAAAGACTATGGCGGGAATCAGCCTTAATTTTTTTAACTAAATATTGTCTTAATCAGCAGCAAATATCCTTAGAAGATATGGAGATATTAGTAGAAGAGAATGAAGAATTAGTCTCTAACGAAATTTTAGAAAAAATTCCTTATTTTCCTGAACTATTTAACTATATCGTTTTAGATAATAAACCCGAATTCCCAGAAAGTAATGAAGCTAATCAATCACAAGAAAAGAAAAAAGAAACCATTTTACATAATGTGATTATTCAAGTTGCTAACGGCATTGTTGCGGTAATTCTAAACTACTTTTCAGATAATGAAAAAGTCAAAAAAATACTATATAATATAGATATGGCATCATCGAGAGAAATTGCAAAATTTAGGAATCGCCTAGCCTGGGAATATAGAAAACAAGAATATTGGCAAGAACCCAAAAATATTTTTGAAAGTCAATATCAACTGTTTTTCTTCACCGAAAAAGGCATCGATTGCACCTTTATTTATGCGCCTCGCCAACAAGAATTAGAAACTTTAAGGGGACTACGTTGGACTGTCACCATTCTTTTAGAAGTGAGAGATGCCATCTCCCCATTGTTGCGCTCTTTGGTGGGAACCGTTGGCACAACCCTAGTCTACATCCTAACTCAAGTGATTGGTCGGGGAATTGGATTAGTGGGTAAAGGCATTTTACAAGGAATTGGCAATAGTCTTTCAGAAAGAGATTATCCCAGTAAACCCAGAAAACAAAATTCAAAATCCTAAATCACCATCGGAATGCTCCCCTAGATGCTGTCTTATCGTTCATAATAAAAATAAAGAGTCATTTTTCTAACAACTAACTGGTTATGAAATACATCTCCTCCTTGACCTCACCACAACCACAATCAACGACAATGAAAACCCTACAACAACGGAAATTGACCCCTAGCAAGCGCAGTCAAAAACGTCGTTTTAAGGGATGGGGAAAATTAGTGACCAGTGGCCTTTTCTTACAGTTATTGTTAATGGCCGGTCCGAGTTGGGGACAAGAGAAAAAACAGGAAGAATATACCTACAGCGAACTATTAAATGATATTAATGCAGGGAAAGTCACTCAAGTCGAAATCGATCCCAGACTACAAAAAGCCACCGTCACCCTAAAAAATCAAGAAAAACCCGAAGAAGTTCCCTTATTTAAACAAAATCCTGAACTCATCAACCGTCTTAAAGCCAACGATGTCCAGATTGACTATAATCCTTCCCCGGATAACTCGGCAATGGTTCGGTTAATGCTGCAAATTCCGATTATTTTGCTCATTTTAATCATTGTCATTGCCATTGTCCGTCGTTCGGCTAATATGTCCGGTCAAGCCATGAGTTTTAGTAAATCCCGTGCCAGATTCCAAATGGAAGCAAAAACAGGAATTTCTTTTACAGACGTAGCCGGCATCGACGAAGCCAAAGAAGAACTACAAGAAGTGGTCACATTCCTCAAAGAACCTGAAAAATTTACCGCCATTGGCGCAAAAATTCCCAAAGGAGTGCTTTTAATTGGACCACCCGGAACCGGCAAAACCCTCCTCGCTAAAGCCGTGGCCGGAGAAGCCGGTGTGCCGTTCTTTAGTATTTCTGGCTCAGAATTTGTAGAAATGTTTGTCGGTGTCGGGGCTTCGCGAGTCAGAGATTTATTCAAAAAAGCCAAAGAAAACGCCCCTTGTCTCATCTTTATCGATGAAATCGATGCCGTGGGCCGTCAGCGAGGTGTCGGTTACGGTGGGGGGAACGATGAACGAGAACAAACCCTGAACCAATTATTGACGGAAATGGACGGCTTTGAAGGGAATACGGGGATTATTGTCATTGCTGCCACTAACCGTCCTGATGTCTTAGATAAAGCCTTAATGCGCCCCGGCCGATTTGATCGCCAAGTCATGGTAGATTATCCCGATTTAAAAGGACGACAAGGCATTTTAGACGTTCACGCCCGTGATAAAAAAATAGATGAAGCAGTATCCTTAGAAGCGATCGCCCGACGCACGCCAGGGTTTACCGGGGCTGATCTCTCTAACCTACTCAACGAAGCCGCTATCTTCACCGCCAGACGACGCAAAGAAGCCATTACCATGGCAGAAATTAACGATGCTATTGATCGGGTGGTTGCCGGGATGGAAGGAACTCCATTAGTCGATAGTAAGAGTAAGCGATTGATCGCCTATCATGAAATTGGCCACGCTTTAGTGGCAACCGTAATGACTGGTCATGATCCCGTCGAAAAAGTCACTCTCATTCCCAGAGGACAAGCTAAAGGGTTAACCTGGTTTACCCCTGATGAAGACTCAGGGTTAGTTACCCGTAATCAACTGTTAGCCCGTATTGCTGGTTTATTGGGGGGCAGATCCGCCGAAGAAGTGATTTTCGGGGAAGATGAAGTGACCACCGGTGCTGGCAATGACATCGAAAAAGTCACCTATTTAGCTAGACAAATGGTGACTCGTTTTGGAATGTCAGAATTAGGGTTATTGGCTTTAGAAGAAGACGATCAAGATAATTATGCTGCCTTTGACGAAATTGCCACTAAAGTGGATACCCAAATTAATCTGATCGTCGAAAAATGTCATCAAAAAGCACAAACCATTATCCGAGAAAATCGGGCGATGGTCGATCGCTTAGTCGATATATTAATCGATCAAGAAACCATCGAAGGGGATGAGTTTCGTCAGTTGTTAGAAGAATTCAAAGAACCGGTTGATTCAGCCGGGCCAGAACTTTGTAAGTCAGTTTAATCGTAGGGTGGGCATTGCCCACCTGACTATCATTGAATCTCAACGAAAAGAAAAAAGAAGATGGAAACTGCACTCAAAAGACTAAACACTGGCCAAACCACCACAAAAGAAGCGTTGCAATTATTTGATGAATTGGAAGCCGTTAAACTAGATTTCATGTGGGGACGTTGGCGAGGTTGTGGGTTACATACCCATCATCCGATGGATGGGTTATTAGAAAGCTCAAATTGGTATGGGAAAGAGTTTATTGATCCTGAAACAGTCAATCCATTACTCTTTTTAGATAGTCAAGGAAAGCTATTTAAAGTCGCTCCTAATCCTACGGCAATGAAATGGTTGGCCCATAGTCCTTGGTTACAAAATGAGTCGTTAAAACCCATAATCACCTTAACGACTCAGTTGATGAGAACAGAAACCTCTCAAGCTCGACTGAGAATGATGGAATATAGGGGAAAAGTTAGTGCCACCATGATCTATGACTATTTGCCCATTAATGACTCTTTTAGAAAAATAGATGAGAATACCCTGTTAGGGATGATGGACTATAAGAGTTTCTCTCAACCTTTCTTTTTTATTTTGAACCGCGATCGCTAGGGGTCAAAATTGATTAAAAATCAATCCTGGGATACAATGGGGAATGGACTATTTAAACCAAAAATCTTAAATTGAAGTGCTATGGCTAAAAAAAGTATGATCGAGCGCGAGAAAAAGCGCGAGCGTTTAATTGAAAAATACGCTGAAAAACGGGCAGCCCTCAAAGAAGCCTTTGAGAATGCCGAAGACTTTGAAGAAAAAATCGAAATTCACCGTCAAATCCAACGTTTACCCCGTAATAGCGCGCCCAGCCGCCACCGTAACCGTTGCTGGTTAACCGGTCGTCCGAGAGGCTATTATCGTGATTTTGGCTTATCCCGTAACGTTCTCAGAGAATGGGCCCACGAAGGGTTATTACCTGGGGTGGTTAAGTCCAGTTGGTAATGAGTTAAAAAGTTAAGGTCAGGAGCAAGTCATCAGTTTCTAAGTCATGTGCTAATCATTACAATCAACTTAGAAACTTGCTACTCCTAACTGGTTTAACTTTCTCCGCAACAATGATCGATTCCTAAACTATCGAGAATCAGATCACTGACAGCGTTCGCTACAGCAAACTCACTAAAAAAGCTTTCTGTAAAATCAAAGGCTTGCATTTCTGTCACAATAGCAATCACCAAACTACCTAGATCATTTTCCCCTTCTAGTCGTTGGCGGACAAAAATTTGAGCAGCCCGTTGAGCAATGGTTTCATTTACCTGTTCTGGGATAAACTCTTGATTAAGCCAGTTTTGCAAAGCAACTTGTAACCACTCCCTTTCTTGTTGAGGATTGCGGACTGGGGGTAAAGTAATAGGAGGAATGGGTTGAGTCGTCATAATAATAGATTAACTTCGTAAAATCGACGATGGAATTTAGCGAAAATATAGACCCCATTATACAGGGATATGCCCAAGGTTACTTTTTAATGGCCGATGAAAATGACGTACTAGGTTGGTATTCTAGTCGTCAACGCGCCCTAATCCCTCTAGATGACCGTTTCCGCTATCCAAAATCCCTCAAGCGAGTTTTGAATCAAAATGTCTTTTCTATCGCCATTGACCGCGATTTTATGGGGGTTTGTCGCGGTTGTGCCGATCGCGAAAGCACTTGGATTGCGCCAGACTTAATTGATATCTATTATCAGCTACATTTAGGCGGTTATGCCCATAGTTTTGAGACTTGGCAGGGAGATCAGTTAGCTGGCGGTATTTTAGGGATTACCATTGGAGGCGCATTTATTGGGGAATCGATGTTTTTTCATATCCCCAACGGGTCAAAAGTCGCCATGGTTAAATTAGTGGAACATTTGCGATCGCGAAAATTCACTTTATTTGATGCTCAACTGCAAAATGAGCATTTAGCTAGATTTGGCTCTTATTTAATCAGTGATCAAGAATATCAAAAATTGCTAGAAGAAGCGTTAAGTCATCCTTGTCTTTTTGTTTAATTTAAAGTCAATTTTTGCTGTCCACCCAACATAAATAACCAAAAGACCACAATAAACCAATGAATTATTTGCTTTACTCGTTATCACTACAGGACAAAACTTACACAGAAATCCCCTTGAATTAGTAACCATCTTATTCTTTGAAGAAATTGGTATCGGGTTATTAGTGGGGGTTAGTTTTTCAGTAATTACTAAACAATTACGAGAATTTTTTCAGAACCGAAACTGGATTATTCATCAATGGTAACCCGTATTAGCCATGAAAATAATATCAGTAAATCTTTTAGTCAATAGATCCTAGCCTTTCATTGAGAACAAAAGGTTAAAGAAATACAAGAAAATTGGCTGAGGTTAACATCGAATTCAGGTGATTAGAATTAAATTTCCCTAACTCCTTGCTGTGTGTCACGAACTTAAAGATTATTATAGAGAAAGAGAAATTTCTTGATTGATAACCATAGGAAGGGACAGGCAACCGTTAATGAACGAAGTGAAGTTAATTTCTGGGCGAGGTATTCCCTTAGTGGGAGATGACATTGATACCGATCGCATTATTCCAGCACGATTTTTACGTTGCGTTACCTTTGACGGGTTAGGAGAGCAAGTTTTTGCTGACGATCGCACCCAACTCAAAGGAGAACACCCTTTTGATCAACCCCAGTATCAAGGAGCTAATGTGTTAGTGGTCAATGCTAACTTTGGCTGTGGATCATCACGGGAACACGCCCCCCAAGCCATTATACGATGGGGCATAGAAGCGATTATCGGGGAAAGTTTCGCCGAAATCTTTTTCGGTAACTGTATTGCCAATGGAGTTCCTTGTGTTACTGCATCTCCTGAAGCCATTAAAACGTTACAAAGCAAACTACAAAATAACCCCCAGGCTCAAATTACCCTAGATTTAGCAGCTAAACAAGTCAAATGTGATGATTGGGTGGCAACGATTTCGATGGGAGAAGGATCTCGTCAAATGCTTCTCGAAGGAACATGGGACAGTTGTAGTCAGTTAACTCAAAATCCAGACCAGATTAAACAGACCACGCAAAAATTACCCTATCTTGCTTGGCAATAAAGGTTAAAAAGTTCATAGGGAAAAAATGAGGGGAGCAATCATCATCAAACTGTTTGGTTATCCCCTCCTCTATCCCTGACAAATTAAATTACAGCGATCGCAAAAACATTGGATGTCGAAGCTTTAATCTGGCAGTATGGTCAGGGAAAAAGAGATTTTAGTCGGTTAGACCTTCAGCGAATCGAGTTAATTCGAGAAAAGCTCATGGAGGTTAATTTTAGCCGAACAGCTTTAGATTGGGCAAATTTAAGTGGCACCGATTTAACTAAAGCGAACTTAAACCGTGCTGAGTTAGCTTATGGTCGCTTGATTAGTGCGACGTTAGTCAATGCTGATTTATCTGGGGCTAATCTCAGTCATGCTGACCTAAGTTGGGTCGATTTAGAAAATGCTAGTTTAGTTAGTGCTGATTTACATGGGGCGAATCTCAAACAAGTGAATCTCAGTGATGCTGATCTCAGGGGAGCTAATTTAAGTGAGGCGAACCTGACTGGGGCTATTTTGCATCGAGCGCAACTCAGTCGCGTCGATCTCAGTGGGGCCAATTTAACAGGGGTCGATCTCAGTGGGGCTAATTTAAGTCGTGCCGATCTCAGTGGAGCCGATCTTAGAGAAGTGGATTTAACCGACGCTAACCTTTATAAAGCGGATATCAGTGACAGCAAACTGCATAATATTGACCTTCAAGAAGCCTTTTTACAAAGAGCCGATTTTAGTCGCGCTAATTTAAAAGGAGCAAATTTAAGCGGAGCGGTTTTACGAGAAGTTAATCTTAACCTCGTGGCTTTATCTGAGTTTAATTTGCGAGCCATTACCCTAGCCGGTGAAACAGATTTAAGTGCGGCTAATTTGCAAAACGCCAACTTGAAAGGGGCAATTTTACGTCATGCTAATTTAGGCTATGGGTTGCTTTATCGAACCCTATTAAACGATAGTCTTTTACGGGGCGCGAATTTAATCGATGCCTCTTTTCGAGGGGGCGATTTTCGTAATGCTAATTTTCGTAATAGTAATATTAGTAATATTAATTTAACTGAAGCGACTATGCCTGACGGTAGTATTCATCCTTAACTGACCAGTGAACGCTGACTGCTGAGTGCTTACTAATGACGAGGAGATAATTAATTACGAATAGGTTAGCATCAAGATGAAATACTATTGCGATCCCCCCCTGCCCCCCTACCCCCCCTGCCCCCCTTGTAAAGGGGGGTGTGGGGGGAGTGAGAGGGGGGATCTATGTAAGTTTGTTGGGTTAGTTGCGTTTTCAGTAAATACTGTGTTATAGTAAGAACTTGTGCGGACGTATAGCTCAGTTGGTTAGAGTACATCGTTGACATCGATGGGGTCACTGGTTCGAGTCCAGTTACGTCCATATTTTTTTGAAGTGTGTATAATATTAACTATGTGACTTTACCCATAACTTTGCCGTTTTGGTAAGGTTATCGTTCAAAACACAAGTGGCAAGATTATGGTTCAAAACCTAAGTCCCGTTTAGTTTGCTTGAACACTTCACGAACTTGAGGGTAACGAAGAAAGCTAGGGTGAGTCAAAAACTCAGCCACACGAGATTCAGAAGGATACTTACCGTCAGCATACAATGAATAAGTGACGGTGCGAACTTCTTGACAACATTTATTAATGGTTTCATGCTGAATCGTTTTTAATCTTTGGCGGTATTTCGCAGAAATCCCTTGACATAAATCTGGGAAATGTCGAGATAAAGTCCGACGATGATAGCCTAATGTCTCTGAAACCTGCTTAAGAGAAGGACTTTCTACATCAGGTAAATTCAAAACTTCTCATAGTTGCTGTTGTAAAAGCTTTAAGTTTAGCTGACGAGGAGATTGACGGATAAGAGACTGTTGTTTTGGGAGTTGACGGGCTGAAACCGTCTCTAAATGGCTTTGGCTTATTTTTTCTGTCAACAAGGTAAGCAACGGTAAATCCAGACACTCACTAATTTTTAACAGAGAAGCAAGTGGGGGTAAAGATTTCCGATGATACCATCCCCAAACTGTATTTTTGGGAAGATTTAACTGTTTAGCAAAAGCACTAATATTACCTTGAGTAACCCCGTTGATAATCGCTGAAACATTATTCCATAAGTTATCTTGGGTAGGATTATGGGGTAAAATAGGCATAATCTCAATTAATGAGGCTAGAGACTCAGATAAAGCGATATTGCCCCCTAACTCATCTTGATTCAGATGAGTTGATATGGTTTTGGTAGGAGAAAATAACAATTGATGACAATGAGAACAACAACCATTAGAAGATTTCCAAGTCAACCAAGGCTGTTTATTCCCACAATGAGGGCAATTTTCCCATAATCTGAGACCATGATGTGGACAAACTTTCACTGCTTCGAGTGACCATAACAAAGGTTCATAAAGAACATGATGGGATTGCCATTGTTGCTGATAACATAGAGGACACCAAACCTTATGATTTCCTAATAAGCCTTTGTGAGAAAGAATATTAGACCAAACGGACAAAGTTAAAAACGACAAATCTTTCCGTAAAGTTAAATATTCTAATGCTTGAACAAAATCTTTTGCTAAATCTCCATGACCCTGTAAAGCTCTAGCTTTTTGAAATAATGCGCCTAAACTGCGACTTGACGAATTTTTTAAAAATGTAGTGCGAAGACAAGGAGAAATTAGGCGAGAAATAAACACGGATAAGGATAAACAATGTAGTTCAGATAAGCGAATCAAATAACTGCTCAAACTTTCGCAATAAGGTGTACCAATTCCTATCGGTTTTAAAGAAAATAAACGACTCTGAAGAGGAATTTCAGGTTTCTTGAGATCCCACCGTTCATAAACTGTTAAATCATCAACTGACATCAGGTTCTTGGACTCCAATTTTGTCTCGTTTTGGGTTTCTTTTTCCGACTTTTGTTTTTCTTTTAGAAGACTGACCTTTTTTTTGCTGTTCAGTAACGTCTTCACCTAAACCTAATAAGGTTCGTAAATTTTGGGCATCGGCTTCTGTTTCCGATAATTGCCTTTCCCCTTCAAGAATTTCTGCAAACATTCGTTGACATTGAGCCACTGATAAAGCTCTACGTTGAAGTTGTTTGAGAGTTATAGTATTTGAATTTTCATCTAACGCATCTTTGAGGGTACGAGTTAACCAGTTTTTCAATGTACCGATACACCCTAAAGATCGTTCGTAAAAATATTCCCAATGACTCACTAAATCAGGTTCTTGAGCTAAGGGCATTTGACGTTGAAATGTTAATAAAACACTTTTAAATGCTTGAATATCATCAGGATTATCGACTTGATAGCGAGGAAAATGAATATCAACACTACGTCTTGATAATTGACCACTTAAATTCCGAAAAGTCAATAATTCATAGGTTCCTAATAAGCAGTGAAGAATAGTGGTCATATTAGCCAAAGATTTAAGACAATCTAATTGGTCTTGTAATTTATGCCCACTCGACATTTTTCCCATGTGTTGAGCTTCATCAATAAAAAATACATCGGGTTTACGATGACTCAAGCTATTTTCTAAAGCTCGTCTCAAGGCAGGTGCAACAACTTTCGGTTCAATGACAACATGACCAAAAATATCCCGATAAACTCCTCGCACTCCATAATCAATCTTGTGTTCAATCAAAGGTTCTTCAAGGGCAATCAAAGCACGGGTATAATAGTCTTTCCAGTTGAAATTCCGTGATTCTGGGGCAACTGCCTCAATGCCAACAACTGGGATGCGACCCCTATCAATGGTCAACTCAGGTAAGCAAGCTTCAATGATTTTTTGCTCGACTCGCTGTTTGAGAGTGGTTTTCCCCACTCCACTGGGGCCATAAACAAATATAAAAGATGCACCGGCTGGTTCATTGATTGTTCGCATCAAAGCTTCGTAAACTTGCTTGAGGCGAGGATGTGCAACGGTAAACCCTTCAAAATAATCCAACTTTTCAACAACGGATTTTTCGAGAAGTTCTGGGGGAAAATAACTCATACTTTAGAACTCCTCATAAATTTCAAGGTTATCGGGTAATGTGTCTTCTGCAATAGAAGAGGTGGTATCAGTTAGGGTAGAACTAGCGACATCAGTGGCAATAGATGAAAATATAGGATTTTGATTAGCGTGACCCCCATTAATGACCTGAAAAACGTCCTTAGCTTCCATATCCCGTTGTCTTTGCTGTAAAAGAACTTCTTCTGCTTGAACAGAGGTTAAAAACTCAGCCAATTTTTTTGCAGATACTTTGGATTTTTTTTGATGATTGGAAAACCGTTTGATTAATTCTTTGGTAGCTAACTTGATTTCTTTCTCAGAACGTCCTTGAAAATCTGCAAAATACTGAGATGTACACTTCACCCAAAACCCTCGGACATAAGCATAGGCAATACCTGCATCAAAGGGGTCATAACGGATGGGAACGTAGGTTTTTTCAATTTCAGGGTCTCGGAAAATATTAGCCCAATAGTAGATATAGTTGATTTTGATGCCCATTGAAGGCTGTACCTTAGCCTTTCCTGTACTGGTGGTAGGAAGGGTCAAAATTTGAAAATTATCGTCGTAGGGAATGATTTTATGGTTTCTCGTTCCTCCTTGTATCATTCCCAAGGCAAAGGCTTCTCTAGGGCTTTGTCCTAATGCCGGATGATTTAACGTATCATAAACGTCATAAGCCCAAGCGCATAAGGTTTCATAGAGTCGTCCCAATGTCCAAACAGCGTGTTTTTTGGGGTTTACCGACTTGGTAACTTGTCGAACATTTTTCATGATTTGGGTATTGCCCAACAAGTTATCAACAAATTGAGTATTGCTTGTGCCGAATAACCGTTCACACACTGCACCAAACCTTCCTTTGGCTGCAGGACGATGTTTCTTGGTACATTCAAAAGTGGCCAGCAAGGTTTCAAAGTAAACACTGTGAAACTCAGCCCCATTATCAACCACGATAGTTTGAGGTAAACGTCCATTCCGCTGCACACAAAGACGTAAAGCCATTAAACAAGAGCGATAGGAAGGAGAATCAAAGGTCAGATAAACGGCCAATAATCGTCTAGAATAAGCATCAACTAGAAACGTTGCCCAAGGTCTACCTAAGTTTTGACTGGTTTGAGAGCAAACTAATTCAACATCCAATTCTGTATGGTCAATATGAGCAATTTCTAGGGGACGACTACCATGTTTAGGAGTTGTTTTTTGTAATTCCCAATAAAAGGTTTCTTTGTTGTAAGCAGCCCTACGACCTTGCCTTTTTTTGGTTTGTTCGTAACTAGACCGTTTTTTGACTTCGAGGGTAAAGGTTTTATAACTGGGGACAATGAGTCCCTTTTGTTCACAAGCTTTTAATAATGAGCAATAAACCGACCACATCCGTTTCTGTTTCAGGGTTTCATAGTCATTGGTAATAAACTCATTCATTAAATCAAGGGATGCTTGGGGAAGTTTTCGACTTCGATTTCCTTTTTTTTGACGATGAGACAATAACCCTACATACCCACACCCATATTTTTGTTGGGCATTTAGATATTTAGCTTTCCAGTCTCGAATGGTTCTAGCTGAAGTGGTTTCATTTTCTCGTTTTTCTCCCCGTAAATAGGGTTCAATGACTTGATAACGGCGTAATGCTTCAGATTGGTCTTCTGGACTAGCTTGATAGAATTGCTCCCAAGCTTCAGAATTAATTGAAGGGGTTTGAGGGGCTAAATAGGTTATTGTTCCTTGTTTGATTAATGCTTCGATTTCTTCAAGTTTGAGAACTATAAATTTTTCATCTTCATCCCGTAAAGTAATTTCGCTGTTGCCAATGTGTATGATATTGACTGCTTTACTATCCCACAGTAAAGTTGTTCCAATGGTTAAATTAATGAGAGAAGACGGTAGCAAAGGTGATGAAGGAGACTGCTTCATCAAAATATAGGCTTTTGCTGTTTTAATATCGGGAAAAAGAGGACATTTATCGAGTTCTGTTAAAGAATATTGTTGAAGATTAATATAAAGTTGTTCAGTAGCAATTAAGGTATAAATATCATCAGTTTTGATGGTTTCAGCTTTGGTTAATAGTTCTGTAATGGTGATTCCTGGTTGAGAAGTTACAATTTCAAGGATGATATTGGCTGTAGATTCTGGAATAGTTAAATTTTCTGCTCGATAATAGTCTTCAAGAAATACTAAGTTGCCTTGAAGTATCCAATTAATTGAATTATCTGACCATAAATGATAATTAAGTCCCAAAGATTGAGCATAATTTTCTCCTGGTGGACTTCGCCATTTTCCGTCAGTAAAAACATAGCGGTTAGGACTTTTTTGAGAGAGTTTTTTCAACTCACTCTCAGTTTTACATTCTTCCCAACCTGCACTATTACCTCTAATAACAAAATAGTCAGGGGTATGAACCACACCTAATTGACGACCATTTTTCCCCTGATAATTTAACTTAATGGGTGGGGGTTGGTCGTAATATTCGAGAACATCCTCATCATGTTCTAATTGGTAGATATGAGCTAATTCAACCTTATGAGATTCAAATTGAATGGTAAACCCCATTTTTTGACTTGGGTAGCGTCCAGCAACATTTTTTCTTCCACCACCAACACGACGAGAAGGGTCTGATGAACGAATTTGTTCTATTAATTGTTGAGTTTGTTGGGGTAAGTTTAAATAGTTACACCATGCGATAAATTCAGATTGAGATAACATAAACATATTCCTCTAATTCATCTCTTTGACTTCATCTTTAAGAGGAGAAAACAACCAATTTCTACCTTCTTTCTTTTCACTTTTTTGCCATGCAATTCCATCAGGATCTCGCTTTTGTGACCATTCAGGGAATTTTTTACCTTTTTTTGAAATAGCATTTGAGACTGACTGAGGCTGAAGTCCTAATCGTTTCGCTAATTCAGATGAGGTTAGACGCATTTGCTCGACATTTTCTGAAGATAAAGACACACGGTTAGATATCTCCTCAGAATCTTTAGTAGTCTGTTCTGAAGAGTTACTTTCTGGTGATTTAGAGGTAGATGAATCATCTATTACAATTGATTCAGATATCTCAGGAGAGTCTTGATTATCTGTCTTTAAATCCGAATTAGTAGATTCAACCTCTAATTCTTTAGTTGTTTCTTCCCCTAGTTGTGCGGAATTGTTAGGCTGTAAAAGTTTGCCATTCTCGTTAGACTTGTTAGATAAGATTTCTTGAACAATTTTGGATGAAGTTTCTTCAGATGACTCCGTTAAATCAGATAACCCGCGCTGTAAATAGTCAATTAAAGTCTTAAGTTGTCCTCCTTGATAAAACTGAAGTAATTTATCGGCTGCTTTCTTCGGATTATCCATTCTTACGGACTTAGAACGGTCTTTAATCCCCAATAAATCCTTAACATAGCGATTGAGTTCCCGACCATAGGCAGGTTCTTTATACTCATCTTCAGGAATTGGGCTAGAATAGATGTACTGATTAATGCGATATCCAATTAAATCTCGGTTTTCAATGTATTCCCGTTCATCTGCCGTTAAGTTATCAGGATCTTTGATATCTCGTCCTAATTTGGCAGCAAGATCTATGGAAATCAGCTTAAGGTCAAGTAACTCTCTAATAATCGGTATTGCTTCGGCTGCGCGGTTGGCTGCACGGATTGTTGTTTGTTGTTGTCTACTTAACTTCGACTGGTCACTAGGCGAAGTTGTTTCAGTTAAATCTGTTCGTTTTCCTTGACGAGATTCATGGACAAGTGTTCTAAACTGCCATTGAAAGGAATACCATTTCTTTGTTTAGCAATGGTATGAACTTCTTTGAGATAGTCTTTTCTTTGTTTTCCTTCTGCTTCAGGATGTAAAATAAATACTAGATGGTTAACTTTTTTATTAACCTGTTTTCGAGCATAGCCAGCTTTTTTATCAGCCAGCCAAGTAGCATATTCAGAGGGGAAACCATCAGGAATTGGCTCATTAGTAGTTGAATCAAAAGGAGTTTCTGAATTGACCGCTTCTCGATACTTCTGATGAAAAATCTCAAAAAATGAGGGGTCACTCATGAATTTTTGAGCTAAATGGGCTGGTGTTTTATGCCAGTCTTGAAAAAAGGGATCATTTTCAATCACCCATTCAGCAACGTTTGCATATTCGGGGGAAATTTCATCACCATCAACAATTTGCGCTCCCATTTCTCCTGTCGAAGCAATAGGAATAAAATTAGTCGTTGAAGGTGTATCAGGTTCGCCATTTTCATCATCGTCACCTTCATTGTTATCATCCATTGGTTCTGGTTCGTCAACAACATGAGCAACTTTATTCATAACATCCATTGCTAATTCAATTAAAGTAGGATGGGCAGGAATTAAGGTTTCTACAGGTTCAGGAGAATCTTGAGTGGGAAAAAGACGTAATAAACGCCCTAAATCTTGCATAAACGATAAAGGAGCGCAAATATTAGTGGCATGAATCCGATATTTGAGGCGATTGATAGAAACCCCTTCTCCCAACATATTGACCCCAATAATCCAAGAACGTGCTGTCGGCCCTGTTTCTGCTGCAAAGGTTTCAATAAGTTGGCTTGAATCTTCTTTTGACCTAAAATTTGTACTCGAATTAGGATCATCATCCTCTCTTGAGACGACTACTAGCGCATCTTCTCCCGTCAGCGTTTTAATGCGGTTTTTCATGTCTCTTGCTGCTGGAATACTTGAGACTCGGACATAAGTAGCGCATTCGGGTATTCCCTTCATACGGTCACGTTTCATGCGATTATGCGCCCATAAAATGGCTTCTTTAACCCAGTCACCATCGGGAAAAATGGCAGTATTTAGTGCATCCCTTAATTGCTGCTCATTGGTTGCATTGGTAAAAGTTCGCCCTTCATAAGTTGCTTCGTTGCGAATGTATTTAAACTCTCCTTCTAAGGTGACAAAAACAAATAAAGGAATAATTTTATCTTGCCGAGCATCAGCTAAGGTATAACGAAAATCAGGCTGGCATTCATAGGCATTATCGTCAATTTGGTCGTAGGTTAACCAATTCCCCAAAATTCTGTTGTTATCAGAACGAAAAGGAGTACCAGAGGTCATTAAACGATGAGCTACTACATCATCTCGAAACGCTGTCTCACAAGCTTGTCCAAAGGAAAGTTTATCGCTGGCATGATGAACTTCGTCAAGAATTACAAAGACTTTACCTTTCCAGTTTCTTTGTAGATCGTTAGCCAAATTTTGAGCATTTTCACGTTTCGTTAACCATTGATAACTAATGACGATACCTTGGTAGTTCTCTCCTGATAGCTGTTTTGTGTTAGGTAATCCTTTTGACCTATTATCAGTTCCAGAATGATAAAGATTTAAGCCAAAAAGCCGATGTGCATCTTGAGCATACTGTTTTCTTAGATGTTCTGATGGTGTGACAACAACAAGGAAGTCCCAATCGAGGGTACTTCTTAGTGAAACAAAGGTGTACAATGCCCCACCTGTTTTTCCTGCTGCGGTACAACCTTCAAGTAGTGTATTTTTTTGTGGATTAGCTTGATATTCCCTTACAAACCGTGCTTGCCAGTCTCTGGGATTGAACTGATTACTCATAAATTAAACCTCCGATGTTAAAATTTGGGTAGTGTGTAGATCATTGGAAACTCAGATGTATCTCTCGTATCTCAAGTGTAGCTCATTTGAATATCATTAGCATGGCAAGAACCAGTAAAGATAAAACAATTTCCATTCGACTGTCTCAAACCATGTTGGAGGCACTAGATGCCCGTGCTGTCTTGGATGAAAAAGACAGAGCGCAGGTGATACGAGAAGCAATAGCAAAACATTTAGAGATAAACGACGAAGAGTTTGAAGAAAAAATTAATTCTTTAGAAAAAACCGTTGATAAGCTTCAAACTGAATATCAAAAGGACAGGAAGAAAACTGAAGCGTTAGGTAAACGGGTCGATGAAATGAGTCGCCTAGTCACCTATTGCATCGAACGCTTACCATCGAACAAAACTTAAAAGCATTCCGATTTATTACCGAAACGCTTTGATTATTAAGCTAATGCTCGTTTAACTTTGTTTCCTGCTTCATCACAGCTTTGTAAGCACTGCTTATAGCCTTGACGTTGATTTTCTTCGATATCCTCTTCAGCTAAAGCTTCTGCTAATCCTAAAGCTGCAACTTTCACTCTTGAAAGGTTATCTCTTAAATTGGCACTTTTTGCCAGTCCCATTGTTTGCTTTAATTCTTTAGAGGTTCCACCCAAAACCTGCTTATTAATAGCATTAGTACAATTAGCGTAATGGAAAGGTTTGGACGCACCATGCTCTTGCAATGTGCTGGTAAACTGATGGCGAACTTGCTTATTCTCTAATCGAGTTTGAATCCATTTATCGGTTTTGCCTTGACGCTTCCAGTTTTTAACGGCTCGGTCAACTCCCTTTTCGGGATCAACTTCTTCCTCTACATAGCGTTTTGCCCATTCATTTACCTGAATATGAAGATTAGGGTCAAGATACTTTGCGTAAGCTAAGGCTACTTGCCAATGTCCCCACGTACCTCCATTGCGTCCACGCACTGTTTTTAAAATGTCGTTTGTAGCGACATTTAATTTTTTTTCTAGTGCCAACAGAAATAAAGCAGATCCATCTGTTTCTGTCCACCGTCAAGGATCTCTATTTTTTGGGCTGTTAGCAGCTTTCCAAAGTTGAGTTAGACTAACTAAGTTATTAGTTGGGTCAACAGAAATAAGTGTATCTTGGTACTTTAAGGCAATTAAGTTATTGCTTTTCATTTTTTCAATCAATACCGAATAAGATGATGTAGCGAGGTAAATATTCAACTTTACTCAACGTTAAATCTAAGTAAAGTCGAGATGTTAATTGTAAAACAAAATTTTTTTAAGCTATTTGATAGGATAACCCAAAAAACAAAAAAATAGCAAGCTCTTCGTCTATTTTTTTCTTAATAATTGGTTAATCAAGTTTCAACACATAATTCAGACAGACTCAGATTTGCTCTATAGCTACTAAGCACTACATATAGTGTATTTAAAATCTTATCTACTCAATAGGTAGTGTTCACTAAAATTCTAGTCACATAATTTTTATAGTTCAAAAATACTAAAAAATTGATCTTTACTGATTTTTAGTAAATTAATTTCAGTAATTTTTATTGTTAAAGTTTGCAATTTTATAATCAAACTAAACAAATACTGGTGGCAAGTTTATTATTCAAAAATCCACTCTCGGCAAAATTATGGTTCAAAGTACACAAGAACTGTAGCAATACTTCAACGATATAATTAGGTTAATAGCTACAGTAACGGCAAGATTATGATTCAATTTGTGGCAAACTTATAGGTAAAGTCACAAACTATCAGATATATAGTACGTATGTACTTTAAATGATTATTTGCCCTACGATAGTATATTTTTAAGTTTGCATGAAAAGTATTGTTAATCAAATCAAAGATATAGTTATTTTTGACAAACAAAGATTAATTTACGGTTTAATTATCATTTTTAGTCTCTTGATAGCTGATTGGATGGGATTATTAAAAATTAGTACAATGTTGTTTGAGTTAAACGGGTTACAATACCCGAATTTTTATGGTCATATTAATTCATTTTTGATAGACAAAGTTACCTTATTAGATAACCTTAGAAAATTTGTTCCACAAAAAGACTTTTTATCAGATATTATTGCTGTACAAGCTGCGATTATTTCCATTGCTATACCTATTAGTTTTGATGTTATTTCTAGAATATCTGAGAGATATAAATCATCAGTCATAATTAACCAATTTAATCAACAGTGGCAAGTTAAAGTCTTACCGTTACTACTTATCTTTAATATTGCTTTATCGGTTTGCTTGAAATTTTTTATAACAAATGATCCCAAATCCTTACTAGAAATTATTCTTATATATTTAGCTTTCTTTTGCTTCTTAGGAATTTTAGGGATATTAGGGTTATTTTTTCAAACTGTTAAAAAGTATTCAGTTGATACATCATATTTACTTAATCAGATTTATAAAAATATAGAAAACAATCTTAATATTGAGAAGTTACTGAAAATCAAAGATAATAAACAACTAGAAACTATACAAAATAAATTAATTGAATCTTTTGAAGCTATTGGAGATATTTTAGTGGTTGAAGTTAGTGAGAAAAAAGCTAATAATACTATTTTAAAAGGTTTCCAAAAAATCCAAGATTCAATTATTATAATTTTCAAAGTTAAAGATAAAAACCCAGAACTTTTTGAGCGTTTAGTGGTTTCTTCAGATTTTCATAAGTTAACTCAAAACAATAAAGTAAATATTTCATATCAACTTTCATTTAATTCAGACAATGTATTAATAACTTTAACGACAGCAATCAACCAATTTATCAGAATTCATGAAACTGCGGTTAATTGTAACAATGGTGAAATTAGCTGTTATAGTGTTGATAATGTTATAGATATTCTGAAAGAAATAACCATTAGTTCTAAGAACGATATAATTGTTAGAAAATTGCTCAAAGATTTAACTAATATGAGTAGTTTTTCAATCAAAACTAAAGATTATTCTGCTTATATTGCTTCTATTCAATGGTACACAAATATAGTATTTGATTTAAACAATCAATTTGATTTGTCATATCTTGCTATTTTTGATGAGTATTTTTGGTTAAATATTAAATATATAATAACCTATGATAACAGGGAAGTTTTTGAAGGTTTAGTTTCTACAGTAACACAAGGAATAACTGCATCTATTAGTTCACCAAGTACAAATATAAGGGATTATTTTAGACCTTACATTTATAAATTAAAAAGAAGAGATGATGAAATAATAAATAGTATTTCAAGGTTACATTCACAAGTGTATAATATTTATAGCCAAGATCAGCTTAATACTTGGATTAATGAATTTAATAAATTAAAGAATATTGTTGATGCAAAGCTTCACGATATAGAGAATGAAGAAAATAGAGATAATATTAAATCTAATATAAGTTCACATTCAACTATTATCAAAGACTTAACTAAAGAGTTGAAATACAAAAATTTACAGGTAATTATTTTTTATGCCGCAGCTTATTGTATTTTCAAAAAACAATTTGGTTATATTAAAAATCTATGGAATTTTAATCAACCTCCAGATTCAGATGCGATATGGGTTAACCGTAATATTGTCTCATCAGGACTTGAAAAAATCATTGACTTCTACTCGAAGAGTAATCTGATTCAACGAAGATATTGGTGGGATAATCATCATGGAAGTGGAATTTATATTAAAAAATATTTTTTGCTTTTACTAATAAGAGAATTCTATAAAATTGATCCAAATAATTATCAATTAACTGTTCAAAAATTTAATCTATCTAATGATTTTGATTCTTATGATTTGTTTATAATAAAGGATTGGACTGATGATTATATGAAAGTAGCTGAAGAAATCAAACAGGATAATAACTTATTTAGAAGTTTAGAATTTGACTTAGATAAGGTATCTGAATCTATCGATAATGGTGTTATTCCTTTTTTAAAAGAATTAAAAACTAAAGCAGAAAAAAGCATTATTGTCTTGAAAAGAAAACAGAAAATTAGTTCAAATAAAGTTCAAAACTTTAAAAATGGTGTTTATCAAGGATTTTCAGAATTATCTTATGTTAGAGAAATCTTTGAATATTTTAATTTATATGATGATAAAAATAATCAACCTGTATCCGAAACGGACTATGGATGTCCTAATCAACTATTTCCTAAAGAGTGTTTTTTTGATAATTGGTATTCTACATCATCAGACTCTGGTAATTATGCAGGTAAGAATTTTGGAAGACAAATAGCAATTTATGAAAACAAAAAAATTATTCAACAAATTTCAGAATATTGTGAAAGAATTTCTCAAAATCCATTAGAAACTATTTTTAATGACCTAAATAATCAGATACAAGATATTTTTATTATTGCTTCTTTCCAAGCTATAGATAATTGGCGTAATCATCAACAGTTTAACGATGATTATAATTATTGTCCTGATTTTCAACCCCTGCTATTAAAAAGTTTTCAAGGATATTACTTATATAAAGAGCATGAAATACCTGTTTTCTTTATCAACTCTGAAATCATAGATAATAATATATTAGTTTTGAATAAGTTTCGATTAGGAACTTTACAACAATATCTATATAATAAACCCGAAGATTTGGAAAACCCTAAACAATTTCAAATAGAGATAAAAGCTTTTTCAGAAGATACTGAATTACTAAATAATTGTCTTGATAATCCTTTTAAGGGGTTACTAGAAAAAGGAACCAGAGACCAACAACAGGAGTATTTAGAACAATTCGTTGCTATTACAATTATTGAAAATTTTGAATTTGTAAAACATCCCGAATTTCAAGGATATATGATTCCTGTAGAAAATTTGTAAAATAATAATGTTATCTTGCTGCATGAGGTTAATCATGGTTCAAGCTCCTCCTCAACCCTTATGGCTTCAACTTCCCCATCACCTTGCTCTACAGGTTACGCCAGAACAGTTTGCAGCTTTAGCAGCAGTGAACCGTGAGCTACATCTAGAACGCACTGCAACAGGAGAATTAATTGTGAACCCACCCACAGGCGGTAATACTGGAAAACGTAATTGGAACATTGCCGGAGAATTATATCTATGGTGGCGCAATGCCCAAGAACCGGGGGAAGCCTTTGACTCATCCACTGGTTTCGAGTTACCCAATGGAGCCAACCGTTCCCCCGATGCAGCATGGGTTAGTCAAACCCGTTGGGATGCCCTCACCCCAGAACAACAAGATAGCTTCATTCCTTTGTGTCCGGACTTTGTCGTAGAATTAGGCTCTAAAAACGATAATCTTAAAGATTTGCGAGCCAAAATGGAAGAATATCGGGAAAATGGGGCAAAGTTAGGTTGGCTCATTGACCCGAAACATAAACGAGTCGAGATATATCGTCCGGGACAAGCAGTAGAGGTGCTGGAAAATCCCAGTCATTTATCTGGGGAAACAGTGTTACCAGGGTTTAGCCTCAGTCTTAGGCGGATTTGGGCGTGAGTTGTTTCTAGCGGCAGGAGAATCTTAACATGGTATGGCTGTGGGGTTCATGTCAGCTTTGCGAGCGTTTATAGTGACTAATTTTTCCATTTCCTAAAACTTTTTCCTCTATGAAAATGGAACTTTTTACTATGATCAAGGATATATTATTCCTGTAGAAAAATTCTAACAACTGTATAAAGAAGCGATTACAAATTAATTAAATAATAGTATGTTGTGGAAGTGAAATGGGTTTTTGTTTTTTTCTACCGATTATTGCGAGCCTTTCTAAGAGTGTTAAACCTGATTCAGCTTCTTTGGGCAAACACTCATAAAAAATTTCAATTTTTCCGTTATTGGTAAAAATTTTAAAGTAATTAAGTTGAAAAGAAGGATAATAAACAGCTGGAAAAAATCGAAAAATAGAGGGAATTCTCTTAAGCTTTTTGAGCCAACTCCCTGTATTAATAACATAGCGATCGCCTAAAACATAGCTGGAATTAGGGTCAATTCGAGTTAAGGAAGGATGATGGGTGTGTCCATAGACAAAGGCAAAGACATCTGGATTTTGTTCAAAAACTTGCCGGGCAGCTTCAAGATAAGAACTCTGTTTATTCGTTAGTCCACGTTTTTTACGTTTAAAGCCATAGCGCCGCAAAGTTTTTTGAATATCTCTAAAAACAAATAATAAAGGAATCATTACTAAAATCAAGCTTCCTAAAAATAAAGTATCAATAAACAAAACTAAATTGACGGTAAATTCTAAAGCTTTACCAGCAAAACCAAAGTTTTGTAAAAATTCTAACCAAGGCTGAGAAAAGAAACCACTGTTAACTATCCCCACTTGTTCTAAGGCAGCACTAATTAGTAAGATAAGACTCACACTTAATAACAGTAAAAAAGGTAATAAAACCCAACGTAACCAGAGACTCATCTCTTTATAAAAATAGTTAGAGAAGAACCAATAGGGAATTTCTTCGTTAGGATAAACAGATTCAATATCTTTAAGCCAACTATACTTACCTAAGCTCGATTTTTCGACTAAGCTATCTACAATTTGACTAACAATATAGTAGCCAATCGGGGTAGCATAAGGATTACCAAAATCAGCAATACGATTGAAACTGTCTTGTTGATGGCCGTGTTCGATCCAGATAGTTCTTCCCTGTATTTGACGAGTAATCGCTTCTTTTGCTTCTAAACTAATATTATAAGCCTCGAGAGTCGTTTTAAACTCTTCATAACAAGCCAGTTCGTAGTCATGATTTCCTGGGAGCAAGGTGATCTTGATATTTCGACCTGTGCGTTTAAACTGCTCAAATAATCTGGGATGCTGAGTAATAATGGTTTCTAATTTAGCTGTAGGAGAAGTACGGGTCATTTCCCAAAAGCTAAAAGCATCGCCGAGGATAATCAATTCTGTAGCATGAGTTTTGCCTTCTAGAAATTGTAAAAAATCAATTAATTCTGTTTCAAAATCACAAACGGCCAAATTGCCTTCACCACCAATATGAAGATCACTGATGAAATAATATTCTGAATTAACCATGACTCTGGGGAGATTCGAGGAAGCTACTATTATGGTAGTGCAACACCGCTTTAAAATAAACGACCCATCAAAACCCATTTAAAAAAGATAATAGTCGGTCAAATCGAAAGTGGTTCCCGTCAGCTTGCTCAACTCTCCTGCCTCGTTAAAAATTGCTCCACCCCTGGCATTGATATAGCGAATTTCCCCATCACTTCGCACGATGCGTAGGTTAACCTCAAATGGTTTCCCTTGAAGAGCGGGTGTGCGAATGCTATTGTCATAGAGTAGAAGATCATCGGGATGAATATAATCTCGCTGTTGTTCAGGGTTGGGGGGAGGCTGACGGGGATCTAAGCCATGAATATGATAGAGTTCTTCAGTCCAATAGGTTTGACGAGTCTGAACATCAAATTCCCAAGAACCAATTCGGGCGACTTGTTGGGCATTTCGTAAAAATTGTTCAGAACGTTTCAGTTTTGCTGCGGTTTGCTGATGTTCTTCAATTTCCTGCTGTAAGCGAGAATTAGCCCCCATGAGTTCAGACCAAATATGGGCAGTGAATTTATCGATGGAGGGTTGCGTCTGAGGGATTAAAAACTGAGGCGTAACCTGATGAGGGTTAAAGGCGGGATTAAGGCCATAACCATGACCATAACGGGTTTGAATGAAGTTCCCCACTCCAACTTTTTCCAACTTACGGCGAATACTACGGATATGACTTTTAATGGTGGCATCCGTTGGCAAGCTTTCATCAAGTGTCCATAAGCGATCGCCAATCTCTTCACGGGTAAATCGTTGTCGCGGATGGCGCAGAAATAACTCTAGCAGGAGGTACTCTTTACGGCTGATTTTGAGGGGTTGCCCGTGACAAGTTACCTGTCGCGAGAGGGGATCTAACTGAAGCGGTCCCCAGGACAAAACAGAAATCCCTCGAGAGACACCTCGTCTTGAAAGGGCATGAATTTGAGCGAATAATTCGGGAAAATGGATCGGTTTAAGGAGGTAAGCATCGGCCCCGGCTTCCAAACCTTTGAGGCGATCGTCATAGTGAGCAGGACTGACTAACAACAAGACTAAGATCGAGTTGCCGACGGCTCGTAGACGACGACATAATTGAATCCCATCACTTTTGGGGGGTGATAGGTCTAACACAATGAGACTATAAACAAAAGAATGGAGTAAATCCCACGCGGTTTCACTTTGAGTTGCAATATCAACAATAAAGTTGCGCTTAGTCAGTTCTGCTTGAATTTGTTTAAGCAGTCTTTCGTTGGTTTCTAGCAATAAGATTCTCATTTTCCTGTTACCAGGCTTTATCCTCTCAAACTTACACCAACTTTTCACCTTTTTTCCCTATAATAATGCCTCGATTTCAACTCAATCAAATATCCGATTTTTAGGGTAGATTGACCTTAACTAAGATGAAAATCCGAACCCAACGCTGACATTAACGTTGGGGAGGTACAGAGAAGGGACTCAATGAAGAGGATGAACCATTATGTCTGTATTAGATTTATTTAAGCTTAATGATCAAGTGGCTATTGTAACCGGTGCAGGGGCCGGAATTGGACGGGGAATCGCCGAATTATTCGCTCAAGCAGGGGCGGCGGTTGTGGTTAGCGATCTCAAAGTGGAAACCGCTCAAACCGTTGCCGATGAGATTAAAGCACAAGGGGGGAAAGCCATGGCCGTTCCTTGTGATGTCACCAATGATCAAGCCTTAGAAAACCTGGTTAACAGTACCATATCCGCTTTTGGCAAAATTACAATTTTAGTTAATAATGCCGGAGGGGGAGGCCCCAAACCCTTCGATATGCCCATGGATAACTTTATTTGGGCATACAAACTCAATGTCTTTTCCCTATTCCATCTCTGTCAACTTTGTGTTCCTCATATGGAAACGGCAGGGGGTGGCTCTATTGTGAATATTTCCTCTATGTCAGGGGACAACAAAAATAGTAAGATGGCATCCTACGGTTCCTCGAAAGCGGCTGCCAGTCATTTAACCCGCAATATCGCCTTTGATCTCGGACCGAAAAACATTCGAGTCAATGCGATCGCTCCCGGCGCAATTAAAACCGATGCTTTAGCCACTGTTTTAACCCCTGACATTGAAAAAGCCATGCTTAAACATACCCCGTTAGGGCGTTTAGGACAACCGAGCGATATTGCTTATGCTGCCCTATTTTTATCTTCTCCTGCTGCTAGTTGGGTGAGTGGACAAGTATTAACCGTTAGTGGCGGTGGTGTTCAAGAATTAAGTTAAGGGAAGGAACAACAGTTATGTCTAATTTTGACGCATTTCACGACTTTAGAATGAATAATCACGTTGCGATCGTCACAGGTGGCGCGCAAAATATCGGTGAAGCGATCGCCCGTACCTTTTCGGGAGCCGGAGCGAAAGTCATGATCGCTGGTCGCAATGGGGAGAAAGCCCAAAAAACCGCAGCAGCGATTCAGGCAGCAACGGGGAACGAAGTCCTGGGAATTAGCTGTGATGTCACCGTAGAAGCCGATATTCAGCGATGTGTTCAGGAAACGGTCAAAGCGTTTGGCGGAATTAGTACCCTTGTCAATAACGTTGGTTGGGGAAAAGCTTATGATGATCCCTTAGCAGTCTCAGAGGAAGAGATGATCCAAAGCTATAAACTCAACACCTTGTCAGCGATGCGGATGACGGCTGCTTGTCGTCCCTATTTGCTGAAAGCGGAGAACGCAACTATCACCAATTCTGGCTCGTTGGTGGGTGTTTTACCGGCTTTCGATTTTATCGCTTATTCGGCGGCCAAAGCGGCTCTTAATCATCTGATGCTAGGATTAGCCCACTATTTCGCTAAGCAGGTAAGAATTAATACGGTGTTAATTGGCACAGTGATCACAGAAAACTATGCAGCCGCCGGTCTTGATGAAAAGGCCCAGTATGCTTTAGCTCACCCTGATAATTTAACCGGTCGCGCTGGTAAACCCCAAGATATTGCCAATGCTTTTCTCTGGTTAGCCTCTCCTGCTGGTTCATGGATCAGTGGTCAAACCTTACAAGTGTCTGGGGGTGGTAAGCGAGTTCGCCTCAAACCTGAATAATTCTGATTATGTCATATTTTCTGGGGAAAAGTCGCTATTGCCTCGCCCTAGTCTCAATTTTGGCCATGACTTTCTCAAAGGAACAATTACTTGGCCAGAATTTTATATTGAGCCAGGAATCGGGGGAATTACCCAGATAAAGGACGCTGCTTGGTCAGTTTCACGCAATTGGTTTCTGTTAGGGGTGGGTTCAATCGCTTTTCCGGGTGAGGGGATTAAAAAAGCTGTTAGTCATGATACTCATCCTTGGATAACGTTGCAATTTTCTCTATTTTTAGGATTTTAATTGACTTAATTTGAGCAAGATTTTAATTTTAACTTTTTCTCTGTTTTTGTAGTTTAAACTCACTTAATTAATCAAAGAAAATGGAAGACGAATCGATTATTTTTACAATGTTTTTTTTGGCATTAGGACCGATTAAGATTATCCCTGCTTTTGTAAGATTAACTCAACAAGCGGAGCTTAAATTGAAACGAGAAATCGCCCTTAAATCTGCTCTGTTAGCCACTGCGATCGCCCTAATTTTAACGTTAGTGGGTCGAGAAATGTTAGGTAAATATGGGATTAGTCAAAATGCGGTGCAAATAGCAGGGGGTCTCATTTTATTATTATCCGCCTTAAACGTTATTTTTCCCCCCGTACAATCTTTTCCTCCTCAACAGACAAAACCAAGCACTAACCAACTAATTCTCAATCTAGCAGCTCCCATTATTATTCCCCCCTTTGGGACTGCGATTATTCTTCTGTTTGCAATGGTTGCTCCTCAAGTTGCTGGCCTGAATTTTATCATTATTAAATCTTTAATCACGATTATGGTCTTAGATTTTGTAGCCATGTTTTTTGCTGATAAAATCATGAAATTACCCGGATTTATGCAAATCTTACAACTGTTAGGCTCTGTTTTAACCTTTATGCAGGTTGCCTTAGGGTTTGAACTTATTTTAGATTCATTAACGAGATTAGGATTATTTAATTAATTGAAGGAGATAATGACAATGATGAAGCGTAAAGTTTGGTTATTTGGCGGTTTAAACCTATAGTGCTACACACTGGGGAATGGGTAAGGATTCTCCCCCTCACAAAAAGGGGAGTTAGAGGGGGTGGCAATGATAGGCTGTCAAAGGGTTTCAGGATTGGAAAATTTAAAAAGTTTTTGATAAAAGTTTGTTTTAGTTCGGATGAGATAATTTGATTAAACAGAACTTCTTAAGGCAACAATCGGGTCAAGTTTGGCCGCTTTTTGAGCAGGAATCACCCCAAACCCTAGACCAATCCCGCTAGAAACTGCTAAGGAAACAATAATAGAAACAGAAGAAATAGTAGTAGATAAAGGAGAAATAACACCCACAATTGTCACTAAACCCACTCCTGTTAAAATACCAATGATTCCCCCAGAAACCGAAATAATAACCGCTTCAATTAAAAACTGCCCTAAAATATCACTTTGACTGGCTCCTAACGCTTTTCTTAAACCAATTTCTGAGGTTCTTTCACTCACCGAAACTAACATAATATTCATGACCCCAATTCCCCCAACAATAAGAGAAATTCCTGCTAAAAATGTCAACATAACCGTTAATCCGGTGGCAATACTGCCCACAATCTCTAACATTTGTTTTGAGGTTTCGACCCCGAAGTCATCCTCATTGGTTATTTGATGTCTTAATCTCAATAAGTTTTCAATTTGAAATTGAGCCGCCGAAACACTATCAACATCCTCTGCTTCTACATTAATCCAACTGACTTGTAAGCCATAAGGAGAGGTGTTACCCACAATTTGATTGGCCATAGTGGTCAGAGGAATTAACACCGTTTCATCTAAATTTGTCCCAACTAAAGACCCTTTCGGCGACATGACTCCTATAATTTCAAAAGAAATATTGTTAATTCTAATGGATTCACCAATGGGATCGCTAAGTTTAAAAAAACGCTCAACAATATCCTGTCCAATAACAGCAACTCGTTTATTTCGTTGCATATCAATCTGATTAATAAACCGCCCTTTTTGCACTGGAAAACTTCTAACTTTGGGATAGTTTGGCGTTGTTCCAATTAGTAAAGCACTGGTATTTTCGCTTTTATAATTAATTAATTGTCGTTGATTTCTTTCAGGGGCAACGGCGGTGACAGTGGGAACTTGTTCGGCGATCGCTTGTGCATCTTCCCAGACTAAGGTTTTCGGTATATCCAAAGTAGCACGACGGGCTTTACGGGTTCCTGGCACCACAAATAGGACTTTAGGACCTAATTCATTTAACTGTTCAGTGGCCAGGTTTTCGGCCCCTTGACCAATCCCAATGGTAGCAACCACTGACGCATTACCAATAATCATCCCTAACATGGTCAAGCTAGTGCGTAATTTATTGGCAGCTAACATAGAGGTTGCCATTTTAACACTGTCTAAAAAATTCATGAGCCTTATTAATTAAAAGAGTGATTTCTGTTTTTCTTCTTCGGGTAAATCAATAAATACCCTTTCTCCGGTGTTTAAACCGGAAAGAATCTGGGTTTTTTCATCTAACACTTGACCGATGGTAACGGGTTTAAATTTGGGTTTCTCGTTTTCATCGGCCACCATCACCCCGGTTTTGCCATTTTTGGTAACAATAGCAACGGTGGGAACCACTAAAGCGTCTTTAACTTCTTCTCCTAAAAAGTTCACATCCACGTTCATCCGTGATAACAATTGATCCCGTCCTGTCACTAACCCGATGGTCACTTCAAATGAGGTCACATTGTCCTGTACAACGGCTTCTGGAGCGATTAACACCACTTGTCCTTTAAAAACTTCATTAGGGAAAGCATCGGCCTTAATCATCACCGGTTGTCCTTGTTTAATCAGGGCGATATCCACTTCTGGCACTTTCGCCACCACTTTTAACCCTCGCGCTATGGCTAAAATTGAACTGGAGGTGGCCGAGGCGGTACTAGAGGCAGAGGTAGTCGGGGTAACAAATGCCCCCGGATCAGCATATTTTTGGGTGACAATGCCGTCAAAGGGAGCGCGAATGGCGGTATCTTGGAATTGAATGACCACTTGTTCAAGTTGGGCTTTGGCCGCCTCAGCCGCAGCTTCTAGGCGGGCTATTTCGGTTTTAGCGGTTCTTTTGCGTTCTTCGAGTTGAATTTGTGCTTCAGCCACGGATGCTTGCGCTTGTACGACTTCTTGCTTCAACTGCTCAATTTCTGGCTTTGTTGTCTGATTAGCCTGTTCTAGCCTGGTTTGAAGCTCCACAAGACTGGCTTGAGCATTATTATAATTATTCAGCAGTTCATCAAATCGGTCTTGAGTGATGGCCCCTTCTCTGAGTAATTCTTCGTTCCGTTTCACACGGGAAGCAGCTAACTGAACACTGGACTGGGCTGATACGATTTGCGCTTTAATTTGGTCGATATCTTTAGGAATTCTCTCACTGGCTCGTTCTAGGTTGGCTTTGGCCTGTTCTAGTTGGGTCTGGGCTTGAACGTAACGGGTTTGAGCCTGTTGAACTTCACTGGGAATACGGACTTTAGCTGCGTCTAGTTCGGCCAAAGCTTGATTATAATTGGCTTCGGCATATTTTCCTTCGGCTTTAACTTCTGTATGTTCCATCAGGGCTAAAATTTGCCCTTCTTTAACTTTCATTCCCTGTTCCACTCGCAACTGTACCAACCGCCCTGGATTTTTGGGGCTAATATTGACGCTTTCGATGGGTTCGACGACTCCACTGGCTTCGATGTCTACGGCGAGGCTTTCCCGTTGAGCCACCACGGTCATTTTCTCTAGTTTACTCTCGGAAACGGGAGTTTGAGCCATTTTATAGGTTAATCCCCCAACCAACAGTAGTCCACCTGTCATAATGGCTAAAATCCACGGAAGAGGACGATTTAATTTATTAGGCGCAGGAATTTCCATAAAATTATTTTTTTTAAGAGATGCAACAAAATGAAAATTTATTTTATCTATACTAGCGTTTCTGGCCTCAGACACCTATTTTGATGGGGTTATTCTCAAAGAACTAAGTTTAGCCAGATGGCCTACCACGGTGTTGTATGGTTGAGCAAGAGATTGTACAGAGCCTTCATTGATTGATGTAAAGTGTTTTGTTGGTTTAAGTCCTGCGATCGCTTTTTTACGTCGTATTTATTTTCTATCTTAGTTTCATTTTCTCATAATCCCATCTAATTTTTGTTAAATCTTATTGACTAAATTCCCCTAACTGTAATCAAGAAACAACTAGTAAAGCCATCGCGCTTAAAATTAATTATTTCTTTAGCTATATCTTATCCAATTTTTAACAATATTTAAGTAAAATTTTGACAATCAAATAATTTTTCAGATTAAGTTTCATCGTTATAAGGTTTGATAACCACTAAATCGTTTTGTAGCTTGATATTTATTCATAGGAGTGAGTGTTTATGAAGATTCAACACTTAGGCAAGGCAGTCATTTTTGTCGGGATGCTTATAGGGAATACCCCTGTCCAAGCTGCCACTGTTTTTAGCGGGGCTGGTGACGCTGCGGCCGTTGCTTTTGAACAGATGAAAGAAGCAATTGGGGGTGCAGATAATACTTTAGCCCTAGGACCTCAAGAAGGTGGATTTCGCACGATTAACTGGGATGGAGTTCCCGTTAATGGAACAGTAGGCATTCCTGAAGATTTGTTTTTGGGGCGCGGCGCACTGTACGATGAGATTTACTTTGTCAGTGACGATGGCTTTGAGAGCGTAAACCCAAGTGTCGCTGGTCAGTTTCCTGCATTTAGTCCCCCTGTTACTTTTGCCCATATTGGCGAAGGAAATAATCAAAATGAAATCGAACAAAGTTTTACCTTGGCTGGTACTTTTACTACAGCAGCAACGCGGGGATTTGGGGCAATTTTCCTCGATGTTGAACTCCCCGAAACAAGCAGCATTGAATACTTTAGCGGCTCAAAGAGTTTGGGGAAATTCTTTGTGGAGCCATCTGCTAGTGGCGAACCGTCTTTTTTAGGGGTACTTTTTGACAAGCCGATGGTAACCAGTGTAGAACTAATCTTAGGTAACGGTTCTATTTTCGATATAAACGGAGAAATACCAGTCTTAACTCCAATTGTTGATTTCATACCTGGACAAGTAGATGACCCTATGAATGGGGTAGATTTGGTGGTAACTGATGATTTTCTGTTTGCTGAACCCGAAACAGTCCCTGAACCTTCCTCTATAGTCGGGTTGCTAGTGGTAATTTTGCCTGTTTTAAGGGGTTGTTCAAAAAAAGGGTTTTTTAGGTAACATTTTGATGAGGAAACCCTATTATGAAATAAGACAACGTTATTCATGGTAAAGTTGGGAATAAGTTAATTTCTGCATTTGATAACCTCATCGAAACTTAGCTTCACAACAACTGCTATCTTACTACATCTGATATCTTGCTACATTTTTTGTGATGAATACTACTATCCTTTTTGAACATGTTCCCAAGACTGCAGGTTCAACTTTTCAGAAAATATTGTATAGCCACTATTCTTCTGACCGCATTTTTAAGGTTTATCCAAATGCTTCTGGGAAAAATGGTAAAAAATATATTGAAGAGTTCCAAAATAAGTCTTCTGAAGAAAGGGGAAGCTTTGACCTAATTTTAGGTCATGGAGCATTCGAGGCTTATGAATATGTAGTTGGAAATTGTATTTGTATAACTATTTTGCGAAATCCCATAGAACGAGTGATTTCCCATTACTATTATGTGCGCAGTACACCAACAAATAAAGACTTTGAGAAAGCAAAAGATATGGATTTGTGTGAGTACGCAATCAGTCTTAAGGAGTTGAAAAATACTTATACACGTAGATTTTCTCAACTAACACATGATGAAATGAATAAGAACCCTGAGCAAGCACTTTTCTTAGCAAAACAAAACTTGAAAAAATACTTTTCAGTGATCGGTTTAACTGAACGCTTCGATGAAACAATTCTATTAGTTATGCGCAAGTTAGAGTGGAACCGACTTCCTTTTTATCTCAGTGCAAACGTGACAAGCAATCGACTAAAGCAAAATGATATACCCGAAGATCAACTTCAGGTGATTCAAGAAATTAATAAACTCGATATTGATCTTTATAATTGTGTATCACAGTGGTTCCAAGAGACAATAGAGGCAGAAGGAGTTACTTTCTCAAATGACTTGAAGTATTTTGTCCGAATGAATAAGTACTATCAGGCGTATAAAAATATACTATCTTGGAATAATAATATACTGTCAAAGTCAAAGTCGAAATTGAAGAAAAGTTATTACTCACTTTCAAGAAAATTCAAGTAATAATGATTCTTGTTTTAAAATTTAATTGATTTTTTCAGAGTAGCGATTGCTATCTCATAGTGGTGATTGCTTCTCCCTCTTAGCTATTTAAAAGAGTAAATTAGATAAAAACTGACCCTTAATTTCTAAAGTGGATAAAATGAGGGAGATCACGCTATCGGAATTTATCATGATTTTACAAGATGATCGAGATTATCAAATTTTGTTCCTCAGTAGCTTTCTTGGGTTAGGGATTATTACCCGTGATTGGTCGTTAAAACCTGAGTTAATTATTGTCGTTATTATGAGTTGTTTATTGACGCAATTATTGTTAACGTCTTGGGTTTATTTTTTCAAACAAAAACAGAAAATTAGGTTTAATTTATCTGTCATTAATCCTTTATTTATCACTTCTTGGCGCAGTGCCTTAATTACGGCTTTAGGGTTATGTTTATTGTTACGGGCTAATCACCCTACTACTATGATTATAGCAGGTAGTTTGGCCATTGGGAGTAAATTCGTTTTTCGTGTCAATAACAAACATTTTTTTAATCCTGCTAATTTTGGCATTATTGCAGCGTTAACCTTGACTCAAGATGCTTGGGTATCCCCTGGACAATGGGGTAATGATCTTTGGTATTTGCTACTATTTCTAGGGGCTGGTGCTATGATTTTAAAACGGGTTGGTCGTTGGGATACTTCAGCAATATTTTTAGGATTTTATACCCTCTTAGAAACCATCCGTAATCTCTGGTTAGGTTGGAGTTGGGATGTTTTAAGTCATCATTTGATGACAGGGAGTTTATTATTATTTGCTCTGTTTATGTTAACTGATCCCCGTTCTATTCCTAATCATTATTTTAGTCGTAGAATTTGGGCGATCGCTATTGCCACTGTCACATTTATGATTCAATATTCTCTCTATCTACCAACGGCTATTTTTTGGGCGTTATTTTTCCTGTCTCCTTTAACGATTATCCTCGATTATTGCTGGTATTCCCCGCAATTTAACTGGAAAGTGTCTTTGAAAACTCTACAACTCCCATAACTTTTAATCCCTTTCTTAAGGTATTTTAGATATTTGAAGCAGTTATGTACGGTTAAGTACAGACAAATTGGATTTTAATTCGTTAAGTTAATTGTCGATAGATTCACTACCAAAATGAGTGAATTAAGGTTAGGGAACAGAAAGTCTTAATCCTTAATTGTTAGTCGAGAAAGGATTAGGACTTTTTTTTATTAATAAGGTCAATTTTTGTGATCTCAATCTGAGTTGATCATGATCATAATTACAATTTTAACTCATAGCGTATCACCATCTTGTTTAAGTTCCTAAGCTATAGTGAAACTATTGATTAATTTCATGTCATTCAAGGAGATCATTCCTATGTTTAATCGAGGCGTAAAAACAACACCTAAAACTGAATCTAACTATCAAGAAGAATGGAAAATTTCTGTCATTGAAGTGCTAGAACTTGATCCTTGGAAATATTTTCAAAAATCAGCTTATTCCTATAGCAAAGTTCGGATCTAGATTAACTTTTAACAATAGCACCGAAATCAGCTAAAACTCGCCCGTGATTACGGAGAACGCCTAATAAATTTAAGCGATTTTCTCTAACTTCTAGATTTTCATCCATTACTAATACACTATTTTCTCCGTCAAAAAATTCACTTACTTTAGGAACAATATCTAGTAATCCTTCTGTTAATAACTGATAGTTTCTCTCAGATTGAGCTTGAGTGGTTTTAGAAACTAACGTCATTAAACTATCATAAAATTCCTGTTCGGAAGACTTTTCAAATAACTCAGTTTTCACCACTTGACTGGGATCTAATTGGCTATAGTCTAAGTCTCCTTTCGCTGCTAAACGGGCTGATCGGTTTACGGTTTCGTAGATTTTATCTAACATTCCATTGTGACGAATTTCTTGTAAAAATTCTGCCCTATCTTTGACATCTAAAAGATTTTGTAATGCCCTATCTGTGTATTCGACATCCGCTTCACCTAACACCGCATTAACTAAATCATAGTCGATGTTTAACTCATCTTGTAATAGGGTTTGTATCCGTTGTATTAAGAAGGTTTGTAAGGCTTCTAAGGGAGATTCTTTATCGCTGTGATCAGCCATAAATGCTTGACACCCTTGTATTAATAATTGAGATAAATTAATGGGTAATTGGGCTTCCCAAGTAACAGTAATAATAGCATTAGCAGCCCGTCTTAAAGCAAAGGGATCACCGGAACCCGTGGGGATCATTCCTAAGCCGAAAATACTAATTAAAGTGTCTAAGCGATCGGCAATTCCCACCACTTGACCGGTTAAGGTTTTGGGCATGATATCATTAGCCCCACGGGGTAAATAATGGTCAAAAATTCCTTGGGCAACTTGTTGGGATTCTCCACTTACTAGGGCATATTTTTGTCCCATTACGCCTTGTAATTCGGGGAATTCATAGACCATTTGGGTCACTAAATCAGCTTTACATAATAGGGCTGTACTTTCAATTTCTTCTTGTTCTTTTTGGCTAATTTCTAACTGTTCTGCAATTTGTTGGGCCATGTCCATGATCCGATCCACTTTGTCACGCATGGTTCCTAATTCTTTTTGGAAAGTGACGTTTTCGAGTTCGGGTAAATAACTGTCTAAGGGTTCGTCACAATCGGCTGTATAAAAGAATTGGGCATCGGCTAATCTTGCCCTAATTACTCTTTCGTTTCCTTGGGCAATAATGGCTTTTTTATTGGGATCTCCGTTAGCAATGGTGATGAAATTGGGTAACAGTTCATTTTCTGATTTTTTGACAGCAAAATATCGCTGATGTTTGACCATTACTGTTGTAATGACTTCGGTGGGAAGGTTGAGAAATTCGGGGTCAAATTTCCCGGCCACGGCGGTAGGATATTCGATTAAGTTAACAACTTCTGTTAATAAGTCTTCGGGAAGATCGGCGTTTCCTGTTAATTGTTGGGCAATGGTTTCGATATCTTTTTCGATGATTTCTTGACGCTTTTTCGGGTCTACTTCTACATAGGCCGAGCGCAAGGTTTCTACATAGTCCGATGCTTGAGTAATACTAACGGTATCAGGGTGTAAAATTCGATGACCCCGTGATAGGCGATCGCTGGTAATGGTACTATCTCCATTGACAATTTCAATGGGTAAGACTTGCTGATCACACAAGGCGACTAGCCAACGAATGGGACGGGAAAATCTTAATTCTCCATTACCCCAACGCATGAAGCGTCTACCTTCTAAGCTATTAATCCAACTAGGAATTAATTCTTTTAATATTTCTTTTGTTTCTCTTCCTTTTATTTTTTTCTCAATGAAAACAAAGTCCCCTTTATCCGTAGGACGAATGTCTAACTCTTTGAGATCAACTTCCTGTTTACGGGCAAATCCTTCCGCTGCTTTGGTGGGTTTTCCATCTTTAAAAGCGGCTTTAGCAGGAGGCCCTTTTATGACTTCATCGCGATCTTTTTGTTGTTCTGGAAGTCCAGACATTAATAAAGCTAATCGTCTGGGGGTTCCGTAAACTTCTAGGTTATCGGGAGTTAAAAAGTTTTCTTCTAAACGATTAGGAATTATTTGTTTCCATTGAGCGATCGCTTCATCTACAAAATCTGCGGGTAATTCTTCTGTACCGACTTCCAATAAAAAGAACATATTGACTTCAGTTTGATAAGTTAAAATAGGTTATGGAGAAGCATATTTTTTTATTATATCATTATTAGGTTTTGGGATCTATAAAATTTTTATTTTTAAGATGATTTTTAGTTTTTTATTCAGGTTTATAAGCAGAGGTAATTTGATAAATTCCGCCTATGGGTTTAGATTTAATAGCTTGAAAGCCGATTTTTTCTAACCATTCTCTAATATTCCCTTGAGCATAAGTAAAGGAATAAGGTTCTCGAAATAATTGAGTTAACCATTTAAAATGTCTTAGTCTGTTTTGATTAGCATCTAAAATAATTAACTGTCCGTTGGCTTTGAGTAACCGCAAACTTTCTTGAAGAATGGCTTGAGAAATGGTATTAGGAACTTCGTGAAACAATAAAGAAATTGTAATTAAATCGTAGAAAAAAGAGGAAATTTCAGTGGCTTCAGCGAGTCCCTGTTTCCAGAGAATTTCTTGTTGATTTTTTTTGCATTTTTTCTCTGCTATAATTAACATATAGGGGGATAAATCTAACCCTGTCACCACTGCGTTGGGAAACCTTTTTTTTAAGTTTATGGTGTTTGTTCCTGTGCCACAACCTAAGTCCAGAATGTTTTTAGGTTTTGCGGTAATGGTATTTAATAAACATTGACGCAACCATTGTTCACTGGGTAGGGTTGCTAAGGGGGTTATAACATCGTAAGTCATAGCAGCAATGGGGTTAAGATAACCGTTTTTGATGCCATGATAGTTAACTGAGGTATAATAATCAGGATAGGCTATCTTAGGAGATTGAAAAGGATAAATTGCTTGCTCCCAATTAAGGGTTTTATACCAGGTTATTTCTTCTTTTCCTATAACAGTTTCTATAATTTTTCTCAAGAGAGTTTGCGGAATTTTATTGAAGTTAGTTATCATATAACTGTTGAGGGGATTTTCTTGAAAAATTAGCAATGATCTAAACTTATTTAAATTATGATTATAACTGATTAAGGGTGAAAATGCTATAAAATAATAACTTGTAGTTCTTGAAGACAAAATCAATGAATTTGAAAACAGAAACCTCCATTGTCGATCATACTTTCTTCCCATTCATCAAAACCTTAATTAAAATTGTTTCTACTGGTTTAATTAGTGGGGCGATTATTTTAGAATTAGTTAATGTTTATACAACCTTTCATGATTGTCATGTGTTGAAAAATTTAAATTGGATGTTTTGGATAGGAAGAATTGCCCTTATTAGTCATGGAATAGAAGGAATTATTGCAGCTTATTATGCAAAATTACAACAGAAAAATCCCTTAGTATATTCTATCTACACTTTTTTTGTGGGAACCGTGGGTTTGCTAGAATTAAACATACAGAAAGAGGAAACAGAATAAATGGCTATTTTAAGCTTACAATCAGTTGAAAAAGACTTCGGTATCAAAGAAATTTTAAAAGAGGCAACCTTTAGTTTAGAAGAAGGGGATAAAGTCGGTTTAATTGGGACGAATGGCTCAGGAAAATCCACCTTACTCAAAATTATAGCAGGATTAGAACCCATTGACGGAGGAGAATTCTGGGTTAATTCGGGATCGAAAATTGTTTATTTACCCCAACAACCTAATTTAGATGAAAATCATACAGTTTTAGAACAGGTTTTTGCTGACTGTGGGGAACAAATGGCCCTGATTAGAGAGTATGAAGAAATCTCTCATAAATTAGCCCATAATCCCCAAGAAAGTGATAGTTTAATGTCCCGTTTATCTGCTGTCACTCAACAAATTGAAACCCTAGATGCTTGGGCATTAGAAACCAATGCTAAAATTGTTTTAAGTCAATTAGGTATCGAAAACTTTGACGCTAAAATTGGAGATTTATCCGGGGGATATCGTAAACGAATTGCCTTAGCTTCTGGGTTATTATCAGAACCGGATGCCTTACTAATGGACGAACCCACCAACCATTTAGATGCCATGTCAGTGGAATGGTTACAAAGTTATTTAAACCGTTATTCCGGTGCATTATTATTAATTACCCATGATCGTTACTTCTTAGATAAAGTCACCAATCGTATCATTGAAATTGATCGCGGTGATCTCTATACTTATTCAGGAAATTACTCCTATTTCTTAGAAAAAAAAGCAGAAGCAGAAGCATCAGAAATTAGCAGTCAAAAGAAACACGCAGGAGTATTAAGACGGGAATTAGAATGGTTGAAACGGGGACCAAAAGCCAGAAGTACCAAGCAAAAAGCCCGTATTGATCGCATTGGAGAAATGCAAAATAAAGAGTTTAAACAAGCCCAAGAAAAGGTAGAAATTAGTACCGCTAGTCGTCGTATTGGCAAGAAAGTAATTGAATTAGAAAACATTAATAAAGCCTATGGCGATCGCATTTTAATTAAAGAGTTTACCTATATTTTTAACCCACAAGATCGGGTGGGAATTATTGGCAAAAATGGAGCCGGTAAATCCACTTTAATGAATATTATTACAGGAAGAATTACCCCCGATTCAGGAAAAGTAGACATTGGACCTACCATTCATTTTGGTTATTTCGATCAACATTCAGAAGACTTATTAATTAATGAAGAGCAGCGAGTGATTGATTATTTAAAAGACGTAGCAGAATTAGTCAAAACTGCCAATGGTAGTGTGATTACTGCCTCTCAAATGTTAGAAAGGTTTTTGTTTCCTCCTAACCAGCAATATGCCCCCATTCATAAACTTTCGGGAGGAGAAAAAAGAAGATTATTTTTATTACAAGTATTAATGAGTGCGCCCAATGTTTTAATATTAGACGAACCCACCAATGATTTAGATGTGCAAACCTTAGGGGTTTTAGAGGAATATTTAGAAGAGTTTAATGGCTGTGTAATTGTGGTTTCTCACGATCGCTACTTTTTAGATCGAACCGTTGACACCATTTTTGCCTTAGAAGAAGGGGGCAATATTAAACAATATCCCGGTAATTATTCTGTTTATTTAGACTATAAAAAAGCAGCGGAGGATCAAGAAAAAGAATCACAAAATCAAGTCTCATCCCAAGACAATAAAAAATCGAAACCTCCTAAAAACAGTCAACCGAAACAGTCTAAAAAACTGACATTTAAAGAAAAATATGAATATGAAGACCTAGAAGAGAAAATTCCTTTATTAGAAGCAGAAAAAGAAAAATTAGAAGCGACTTTATACAATAATCCCCCCACAGATTATAGTGAAATGCAAACCCTAACAGAACAATTATCCCAATTAGTTGAAGAAATTGACAGAGCCACAGAAAGATGGTTAGAATTAGCAGAAAGAGAAAGTTAAAATTATTAATGTTATAATTAAAAGAAAACACCGAAGTTGAGGACAAGATGGCTGATCTAAGAAACCTAGTACAAAAAGCGTTTTATCTGGGAGTTGGTATTGCAGACTATGCGAGAGAAAAAGCGGAAATCAACCTACAAGAATTAAGAGTTCAAGCGCAAAAAGTGGCTGATGAAATGGTAGCCAGAGGAGAAATAAATGTAGAAGAAGCCCGTAAATATGTTGATGACATGATTCAACAAGCCCAACAAGTTAACCAAGAAACAACAGAGAAAAAGCAACAAAAAGAACCGCGTTTAATTGAAATTGTTTCAGAAGATGACGAAGAAGAAACAGGAGAATCAAAAAAAGAAAATTTAGACGATTTAAAACAACAAGTCGAATCTTTACAAGACGAATTAAATCGCTTAAAACGGGAATAAGCGATCCTTCATAATAGAAATTAAATTATTTTTAGATAAATAGAGATGATGGATAACTGGCAAAAAGATTTAACGCAATGGATGGAAAACGTAACAGTGGCAGTAGAGGGGTTTGTCGACGAAGTCGGCCAGTCCGTAGAAACGGCCGCTGAAGATTTTCAAAACGATTTAGTCAGAGAAATTGATCAATTTATTGACGATGTTTTCACCCCACTGGTTGATGTTTCTTTTGAAGAAGAATTTCATTACTATTACCATGACTATAATGAAGATCCTGACTTCCTTTTGTCCCCAAAAGTAGAACCCACACATAACGTCCATCCGGCCTGTCGAGGGTGTATTCATTATCATGGGCGACTGTATGGGAGACATTTATTTGTCTGTGGAATGCACCCTTATGGTTCTAATAATGAGACTTGTCCCGACTGGGAAGGGTCCGGGGAGAAACAAGGGGTTTCTGAACAACACAGAAATTAATAACTATCTCAATTATTGTTAATATTTTCTTCTTTTTATTAAAAAATTAAGAACGAAAACCAGAGTAAGCTAGATAAAGGCATTTGTAACCACCTAGACTATGGCAACTATTAACGATAACTATCTCAAACTCAAAGCAGGATATCTCTTTCCCGAAATCGCAAGACGAGTTAACACCTTCGTAGACAACAACCCCGATGCTAACATCATTAAACTGGGGATTGGGGATGTAACCGAACCCTTGCCCGAAGCCTGTCGAACCGCTATGATCAAAGCCGTAGAAGATATGGGCGATCGCAGTACCTTTAAAGGTTACGGGCCCGAACAAGGTTACGGTTGGCTACGGGAAAAAATCGCAGCCCAAGACTTCCAAGCCAGAGGCTGTGATATCGATGCCTCTGAAATCTTCGTCTCAGACGGGGCAAAATGCGATACCGGCAACATTCTCGACATTTTTGGCAAAAATAATAAAATTGCTGTTACTGACCCGGTATATCCCGTTTATGTGGATACCAATGTCATGGCTGGCCACACGGGAGATACCAATGACAAAGGAGAATATGACGGCTTAGTTTATCTACCCATCAGCGCAGAAAACAACTTTATCGCCGACATTCCCACCGAAAAAGTTGACCTCATTTATCTCTGTTTCCCCAACAACCCGACAGGGGCAACTGCCACAAAAGCCTATCTTAAAGCGTGGGTTGACTACGCCAAGGCCAATAACTCCATTATCTTCTTTGATGCTGCCTATGAAGCCTTTATCACCGATGAGAGTTTACCCCATTCTATCTACGAAATAGAAGGGGCGAAAGATTGCGCCATTGAATTTCGTTCTTTTTCTAAAAATGCAGGGTTTACCGGCACTCGTTGCGCCTTTACAGTGGTCCCCAAACAGTTAACCGCCAAAGCTTCTGACGGATCTGAGGTAGACTTATGGAAACTCTGGAACCGTCGCCAGTCCACTAAATTTAACGGGGTTTCTTACATTGTGCAACGGGGGGCAGAAGCGGTCTATTCCGAAGCAGGAAAAGCCCAAATTAAGGATTTAGTGAGCTTTTACCTTGAAAATGCCAAAATAATCTGTGACAAGCTCAAAAGCGCAGGATTTGAAGTTTATGGCGGTGTCAATGCCCCCTACATCTGGTTAAAAACCCCCCATAATCTTTCGAGTTGGGATTTCTTCGATAAACTCTTACAAACGACGAATGTGGTAGGAACCCCCGGATCAGGATTTGGGGCAGCCGGAGAAGGTTATTTTCGCATTTCTGCCTTTAATAGTCGGAAAAATGTTGAAGAAGCCATGAAACGCATTACCGAACAGTTTAAGGCTTAAATAGTGAAAATAGGCAAGAGGCAAGAGGCAAAAGGCAAAAGTAATAGTTTTCAAAACAGTAAACTTCCTTTAGCATAAGGGGTCAGAAAAACAATTGATTAATTATTAATTTTGACTCCTTCTTGAATACTGTAGGGTGGGCAATGCCCACCTTACTACATTTTTTATCATATTAATGTTTTGACCATAATGTGTAATTCGATATTGCAAAAATGAGCGATCGCTCATAAACTAAAATAAGGACAAATTTAATTTTGTACTGATTTTTTTAACCTATTCCTGTTACCCAAAGAATGATTTATCCCCAAGCATTTCTGTCAGAAGTCCAACACCAAAGACAAGAGTTTCCCGGACTCGCTAACAAAGTTTATTTTAATTTTGGGGGACAAGGCACTTTACCTCGTTCCGGGTTAGAGGCCATTATTGATGCTCATAATCTTCTCCAACAACAAGGACCTTTTTCCTTGAAAGTTAATGAATGGATAACACAAAAAACAGAATTGTTACGAGCAGATATTGCTCAAGAGTTAGGGGTTGAAGCTTCAACCATTACTTTAACAGAAAATGTAACATCGGGCTGTAATATTGCGCTGTGGGGACTGGATTGGCAGGAAGGCGATCGCATTTTAATGACTGATTGTGAACATCCAGGAGTCATTGCTATCGTTGAAGAAATTAGTAAGCGATTTGCCGTAGAAATTGATATTTGTCCCATCTTAAATACCTTAAACGAAGGTGATCCCGTTGCGGTGATTAAAGAACATTTAAAACCCCAAACCAAACTACTGGTTTTAAGTCATTTATTGTGGAATACAGGACAGGTTTTACCCTTAAAAGAAATTAGTCATCTTTGTCACAATTATTCGGAAAGCGATCGCCCCATTTTAGTGTTAGCAGATGCTGCCCAATCCGCCGGCTCATTAGCGTTAAACTTAGCAGAAACTGAGGTAGATTTTTATGCCTTTACTGGACATAAATGGTTCTGTGGACCGGCTGGCGTAGGCGCACTTTATATCCGTCCAGAAATTTTTGAATCGATCAATCCCACGTTTATTGGTTGGAGAGGGATTAATATTGATGAAAAAGGGCAACCCATTGATTTTAAACAAGATGGTAGAAAGTTTGAAGTTGCTACCTCGGCTTATCCTCAATATGAAGGGTTAAGGGCTGCGATCGCTGTTCATAATAGTTGGGCTGATTCTGAACAAAGGTATCAACAAATTTGTCATTTAAGTGAATATTTATGGCAAGGTTTATCAGAAATTTCTGCTATTAATTGCTTAAAAAAATCACCACCAGAAGCAGGATTAGTTTCTTTCACAGTGGATAGTAATCTTAATCATACAACCTTAGTACAAAAGTTAGAAACTCAAGGGTTTTTATTAAGAACCATTCGTGATCCTGACTGTATTCGTGCTTGCGTTCATTATTTTACCTTACCGGATGAAATTGAACAGTTAATTAAAGCCATTTCTTCTATGATTTAATTAATTAGAAACAGAACAATTGTCCCTTTCATCACAACCAAAAGGATAAGGAGATTGATAAGTTTTCTCCCGTTTACCAAACCAATTATAACGGTTATCTCTCACTTGTTCGTAAGTTTTATCTCCTAAAGTTTTCATTCCAGGTAAAGCACGATAAGCGGTGATAAATGCTTGTCCTAATGGTAATAAATTGACAATTTCTTCTGCTGCATCGCTTCCTTGCCAACGCCTTTTTATATTATTACCATCGATTAAAATCATCCCCATTTCACAATCATTTGAGGTAATATGAAACTGTTTTAAAGTGGCTTCATCTTGCATGGGAATATAATCAAAAAGATTACCTTGATCAAAGTTAGCTAAAAGTTGGGTAAACGTCGAACAAAGATTACAATTCCCGTCATAAATGATGTGATAAACCATGATATTAATTGATTTTTTAAGAAACATTATCTAGGTTAACGTATTTTCAGTGATCAGTGAACAGTTACCAGTGATCAAATATTAATTATTTTTTCTTCTTTTTTCTTTTTCCAGGTGGGGTACGATGGGAACCAAAATACTTTTCACTCCGATAACGAAGCCAAACCCTTAAAACTTGAGGGATCTTTTCTTTTTCTTGTTTACTTAAACGATTATATAATAGTAATGCCTGTTCTCTTTCTCGTCGACAAGCGCGGTTATTATGAGCATCCCAGTAACTTCTCGCCACTCGAATACGACGACAAACTTCTTTAATTAATGCGTCTCCTTCTAAGGGTTTTTCTTCTTTAAACATGAATAGTTTTATGTATTGTTTGTAGATTGGTTAAAAGAATAATTACAATTACAGTTACTTCAAAAGTATCATAGAAAATATAATACAATCAGAAACTATACCAGCGCACCGCAGAGCGTATCCCTTCGAGAACATCCTAATTATGTTATTATTTAGGGTAGTTGTTTAAGTTTATGGAGGAACACATATTCCGACACAAGCGCAACTTTTACAATGTTATACCCTATCTTGTTGGGCAACAAGATTTTATTTACCTGTTAACTTAATTAGATTTGATGAGCGAAGTCAAAACGTTTTCATGTTAATCGGTGAAGACATAGAAATTGAAATTAAACCTAATGGAGAATGGATAAAATGACTCAAAAGCCTGATTTTAAAGCGATGACTTCTCAGGAGTTAAAGCGTTATGTTTTATCTCATCGAGATGATAACGAGGCTTTTTATGCTTATGTAGATAAAATTAATGAAAGACAAGATAGAGTTGTTTATCCTCCTTTAAAGTCTTTAGAAGATATGGAAAAATACCCTGAGTTTATTGAACAATTACGTCAAGAGTCTGCTAATAATTCTCAGAAAAATAAGTAAAATCTAACATATAAAAAAGTGATCACTCATCTCAGTTTAATTATTAGATTTCATTAGAATATTTCTCCTTTTCAATTAGTTCTTGTAGTCTTTGTTTTTGTGTCTCTAAAGGTACATCTGTGTCAAAATAAACAGCATTAGGTCGATCTCTATGGGTAAATTCTTGCCATGCTTCTTGATCGTCTCTATGGGATAAGACGTATTTTTTGAGTTCTTGAAGACTCATTGCTTTAAAGTTAGGTTTCGGTGACATCATATCTCCATTGTCCTTGTTCAAAAATGGTAATTTCAATTGTTCCTAATTCTCCTGCAATAATGAATATCTCTTTTCTTGTCTCATCAAAGCGTATTAATTGAATGGGTTGATAACAATTAGAAAGAATTTGGCAGAGAATTAAACATTTTAATAATTGTAATTCAGTTGGCATTATAGTTTTATTTTATCATTTTATCTTTCCTTTGTATAATTAACCATGATTTTTACGTTAAACTACAAAATCAACTATTTTTTAGGGAAGAGAAAGCTGTTCTTTCGTCTTATCAAGATTTAGTATTTTTAATAGACATAAATTATGACAAAAATAATCACTCAAGGAGAAACCATCGCAGCGATCGCCACAGCCATTGTTCCCCAACAAGGGAGTATCGGAATTATCCGTTTATCAGGCAATAACGCCCTAAATATTGCTCAAACCTTATTTATCGCTCCAGGAAAGCAAAAATGGGAATCTCATCGAATTTTGTATGGTTATATTCGTCATCCCCAAACGGAACAGGTGATCGATGAAGCTTTGTTATTAATGATGTTAGCACCTCGGTCTTATACCCGTGAAGATGTGATCGAGTTTCACTGTCATGGGGGAATTATGCCCGTGCAACAGGTGTTACAGTTATGTTTAGAACAAGGTGCCATTTTAGCCCAACCTGGAGAATTTACCCTGCGAGCCTTTCTCAATGGTAGGATTGATTTAACCCAAGCCGAAAGTATCAGGGAATTAGTTTCTGCGCGATCGCAACAAGCGTCTCAAATGGCCTTAGCCGGGTTACAGGGCAAACTCGCCCAACCGATCCAAACATTACGCCATCATTGCCTAGATATCCTCGCCGAAATTGAGGCTAGAATCGACTTTGAAGACGACTTACCCCCTTTAGATGAAAAAGAGATTTCACAAGGGTTAAAGACGATTTTAGAGCAAGTGGAGAGCATTTTAAACACCGCCGAACAAGGGGAATTATTGCGAAATGGCTTAAAAGTGGCTATCGTTGGCCGTCCCAATGTGGGAAAATCAAGTTTATTGAATGCGTGGAGTCGTAGCGATCGCGCTATTGTTACCGACTTACCGGGAACCACTAGGGATGTCGTCGAGTCCCAGTTAGTGGTGGGAGGCATTCCTATTCAAGTGTTAGACACCGCAGGTATTCGTCAGACAACCGATCAAGTGGAAAAGATCGGAGTTGAGCGATCGCGTTTAGCAGCCAGTCAAGCGGATCTCGTGTTACTCACCATTGATGCAACGGTAGGATGGACAGTAGAAGACACTGAAATTTATCAACCGATCTGTCATCTTCCTGTCATTTTAGTGATCAATAAAGTTGATTTGGCTACCCCTAATTTATCTCAATTTCCCCCAGACATAAAAGAAATTGTGAAGACATCAGCGGCTAAGCATCAGGGAATAGAAGCCTTAGAAACCGCTATTTTACAAGCAATTAACCAACAACAACTAACGGCTAATAATCTCGATTTTGCTATTAATCAAAGACAAGCAGCCGCCCTAACCCGTGCCAAAATTGCCTTACAACAAGTACAAATTACCATCACAGAAGACTTACCCCTTGACTTCTGGACAATTGACCTAAGAGCGGCTATTCAAGCATTAGGAGAAATTACAGGAGAAGAAATTACAGAATCAGTGTTAGATAAAATTTTCAGTCGTTTTTGTATTGGTAAATAATTGATTAAGCCATCGTTAAAATTTAATTAATATTATCTATATACTAATTACTATAACTTCTGAATGTTTTTTTATATTCATGAAACTACTTATTTCTTAACAAAAAATAACTCTAACTATTACTTAATGTAAAACAAATCTTGAGACTTTATTAATGACTTTCCTTTTCAGGAATAAGGACTGTTAGTTTGGAGTCAATTTCAATCAAAATTGACAAAAAATTGAATCATGAATAAAAAATATGTAGCGGAGTTTTTTGGCACGTTCTGGTTAGTGCTAGGGGGCTGTGGCAGTGCCGTATTAGCTGCTAACTTTGGGGGAGAAGGCAACCCCTTAGGACTAGGATTTTTAGGGGTTGCCCTGGCTTTTGGACTGACGGTATTAACCATGGCCTATGCAGTGGGACATATTTCTGGGGGTCATTTTAACCCGGCGGTTTCCTTTGGTTTATTAGCAGGAAAACGCTTTAGTGGCTCTGATTTACTGCCCTATGTTGTGGCACAAGTTTTAGGAGCGATCGTAGCGGGGGGGGTCATATTTATTATTGCTAGTGGTAACGGGTCCCTTGATTTAACTGGTTCTAACCCTTTGGCGACCAATGGTTACGGAACCCATTCCCCAGGGGGTTATGGTTTTTTCGCTGCTTTAGTGACTGAGATTGTCATGAGCTTTATGTTTTTATTAATTATTATGGGAGCCACTGATCGCCTGGCCCCGGCTGGGTTTGGTCCAGTGGCCATCGGTTTAGCCTTAACCTTAATTCACTTAATTAGTATTCCTGTTACT
>NZ_PRLH01000221.1 GCF_003013815.1 Cyanothece sp. BG0011
GTCAGGCACATAAGCTAAATCGTATTTTAAAAATGTATCAAAAGTATATCGGCCATCCTGTTTATGTGGATACGGGGGCGGTGGTTTCTGAGCAAACTAAAGGCGATCGCAACTGGGCAATTTCTTATTTATTGCGTAATTTTGGCATGATTTCTGGTGACATAAAAGAAACATTGCAACTCTATTTACAACAATGTTCTGTGATTATTAGTTGTCGTGATTTGGCAATTATGGCTGCCACATTAGCGAATAATGGCACTAACCCCATGACGGGAAAACAAGGGATTAATCCTGATTATATTCAAGATTTATTGAGTGTTATGTTCACTTGTGGAATGTATGATTTTGCAGGAGAATGGGCGTATAAAGTGGGGTTTCCAGCCAAAAGTGGTGTGGGGGGTGGTATTTTAGCAGTGGTTCCTGGGGTGATGGGAATTGCTGTCTTTTCTCCACCTTTAGATCAACGGGGGAATAGTATCAGAGGGATTAAAGTTTGTGAGGAATTATCTCATCATTTTCGTTTACATATTTTTGAGCCCAATTTCTTCTCCAATTGAAAAGAATTATTGAGGAAATTTACATTGATTTGTATCTCAATATTACTTTCTGCTGTTCCTTTTGTAATATGAGGTATGCCCGCTTCTCCTGCTAATTTTATCCCAAATTTTAAGGTGATTTCATCCACTTCAGCAGCAGCAAAATTCTTAAATGAATTTAGGGTATATTCTGCACATTCTCGGATCATTTGTTGTGCTTGATCGAGTTGTTGACTAACATTAATGGGTAATCCTCCCATCTCATCAATTCCGTCATCTTCTTCAGGGGAAATGATAATAGAGTTAGGATTAATATCAATATTATCTAATCCTTGATCGGTTTCAAAATAGAGTTTTGTTGTCATTTTTTTAGGTTCTATATTGTTTTACGTGCTATCGAGTGAGCAAGATGCTCACATTACTATTTACTGTACAAATAGTATCAGTATCTAAGAACACTTTGTTAATTGTAAAATAATTTGAAGCGTATAATGATTAAATTTTATAAAATTAATGTACTGAAACTCTTATTATTCCTTCTAAAATAGAAGCTGTCGTATTTATCAGACTTATAATGACAAAATATGCTCTAATTATTGCTATTCCTGAATATAGTTATGCTTATAAAAATAAACCTCTTCCAAAAACAACTCAAGATGCAGAGGCGATCGCTCAATTATTACATCAATATGGAGATTATGACATAACTAGATTTCCGAGAAAAGGAAATGCTGAGACAGCAGAGTACGAGATGAAAGCAGGAAAAGTAACAGATGAGGATTTATATAATGAATTAAAACTGTTTTTAACTAAAAAAGCCAATAATCAACCAGCTTTGATTTATTTTACCGGTCATGGGTTTACAATTTGCGATCGCTTAGGAAGAGAAAAGGGATATTTAGCTACTTCAAATTGTCAGGTAGTAATCAAAGATAATAAAAGAATTGAAGAAAAAAAATAGTTTTCCGTTAGAAGATTTAAACTATTTAATTGAACAAGCAAATTTGAGTGAATTAGTTTTATTATTAGATTGTTGTCATAGTGGTAACTATATTGAAACCCATTTAATGCAAAAGAGTTTGAATACATTTGAATATAAACAGAATTATACGACGACATTTACCGCCTCTCAGGGCTTATTATTGATGATCCCCAACCTCTACAAAATAGCCGGGGAACTCACCGCCACCGTGATCCATGTGGCCGCGCGATCGCTGGCCGCCCAAGCCTTGTCTATTTTCGGGGATCATGGGGATGTCATGGCCGCCCGTAGTACCGGGTTAGCCTTGATCGCCTCTGCATCCGTGCAAGAAGCCCAAGACTTTTGCCGCCATCACCACCGCCGCCAGTTATGAAAGTCGAGTCGCCGGACTGCACTTTTTTGATGGGTTTCGCACCTCCCACGAAGTGCAGAAAGTGGAGTTATTGGATGATGCGGTACTGCGATCGCTGATCAAAGACGAATGGGTGATCGCCCATAGAGAAAGGGCCCTAACCCCGGATCGCCCGGTTATTCGGGGAACGGCCCAAAACCCTGATGTCTACTTCCAAGCCAGAGAAACCGTCAACCCCTTCTATGCAGCCTATCCGAACATTTTACAGACAACCATGGATCGCTTTGCCCAACTGACGGGAAGGCAATATCAACTCTATGAATATCATGGTGATCCTGAAGCCGAAAAAGTCATTATTTTAATGGGTTCCGGTTGTGAAACCGTTCACGAAACTGTCGATTATTTATTAACTCAAGGGGAAAAAGTTGGGGTTTTAAAAGTCCGTTTATATCGTCCCTTTGCTGCTGAAAAATTAATTGAAGCGTTACCAAAAACCGTTAAAAAAATTGCTGTTTTAGATCGCACCAAAGAACCCGGTTCAGCCGGAGAACCGTTATATCTTGATGTGGTAACAGGGTTGATGGAATGTTATCAAGAAATGCCCTTACCAAAAATCGTTGGGGGACGCTATGGTTTATCTTCAAAAGAGTTTACCTCGGCTATGGTTAAAGGGGTGTTTGATAACTTAGCTTTAGATCACCCCAAAAATCATTTTACTATCGGTATTAACGATGATCTCAGCCATACCAGTCTTGAGTATGATGCCAACTTTTCTACCGAACCCGACAATGTGGTGAGGGCAATTTTCTATGGGTTAGGCTCAGATGGAACCGTCGGTGCTAACAAAAACTCCATTAAAATTATTGGAGAAGAAACCGATAACTATGCTCAAGGATATTTCGTTTACGACTCCAAAAAATCCGGCTCTGTTACTGTCTCTCACCTGCGCTTTGGACCCAACCCGATCAAGTCCACTTACTTAGTCACGAAAGCCAACTTTATTGCTTGTCATCAATGGGAATTTTTAGAAAAATTTGACCTTTTAGAACCCGCCATTGAAGGAGCAACCTTTCTGATCAATAGTCCCTACCAACCCGACTATGTGTGGCAACAGTTACCCCGTCTGGTGCAAGACCATATTATTAACAAAAACATCAATGTTTATGTTATCAACGCCTATGAAGTGGCCAGAAATGCAGGGATGGGTGGCAGAATAAACACCGTCATGCAAGTATGCTTTTTTGCCCTTGCCAATGTACTCCCCAGAGAAGAAGCGATCGCCCAGATCAAAAAATACATCCGCAAAACCTACGGCAAGAAAGGGGAAGACATTGTACAGATGAACATTAAAGCCGTTGACGCTGCTTTAGATCATCTCCATCAAGTTACCATACCTAACGCCATCGATGAAAACGCCGGAGACATCCATAATCCCATCCCAGATACTGCCCCGGCATTCATTCGAGATGTGTTAGGTAAAATGATGGCCCGACAAGGGGAAGACATCCCCGTCAGCGCGTTACCCTGTGATGGTACTTACCCCAGTGGGACCGCAAAATGGGAAAAACGCAACGTTGCCCAAGAAGTCCCCGTCTGGGATGAAGATGTCTGCGTTCAATGTGGTAAATGTGTTCTGGTTTGTCCCCATGCGGTGATACGGTCTAAAGTGTATGAAGAAGCCGCCTTAACTAACGCCCCGGCCAGCTTCAAAAGTGCGCCAGCCAAGGACTTAGACTGGAAGAAAACGAACCTTAAGTTTACCATCCAAGTGGCAGCGGAAGACTGTACCGGTTGCGGTATCTGCGTTGATGTTTGCCCGGCCAAAAATAAATCCCAACCCAAACTAAAAGCCATTAATATGGCCCACAGTTACCGATCAGGGAACAAGAACGAGAAAACTGGGATTATTTCCTCTCTATTGCCAACCCAGACCGAAATACCCTGAAACTCAACAAAATCAGCCATCAACAGATGCAAGAACCCTTATTTGAGTTTTCCGGGGCCTGTGCCGGCTGTGGCGAAACCCCTTATATTAAGTTAGCCACTCAGTTATTCGGCGATCGCATGGTGGTAGCCAACGCCACGGGATGTTCTTCTATCTATGGCGGTAACTTACCCACCACACCCTGGACCCATAACCAAGAAGGACGGGGCCCCGGCCTGGTCTAACTCACTCTTTGAAGATAACGCAGAATTCGGGTTAGGGTTCCGTGTTTCCATTGATAAACAAGCAGAGTTTGCCACTGAGTTAGTCAAAAGTCTTGCTTCTGACATCGGAGAAACCCTCGCTACAGGCATTTTAACCGCGCAACAGAAAGATGAAGCCGACATCTTTGAACAACGGGAACGAGTCGCTATCCTCAAACACCGTTTAGGGGAGTTAAGCAACAGTAACTTAGATGAGTCGATGCAAGCTAAAGTTACCATGTTGCAGTCTGTCGCCGACTATTTAGTTAAAAAGAGTGTTTGGATCATCGGCGGTGACGGTTGGGCCTATGATATTGGATATGGTGGGTTAGACCATGTCTTAGCCAGTGGCCGCAACGTCAATATTTTGGTCATGGACACGGAAGTTTATTCTAACACCGGGGGACAAGCGTCTAAA
>NZ_PRLH01000168.1 GCF_003013815.1 Cyanothece sp. BG0011
GTTATATCTTGATGTGGTAACAGGGTTGATGGAATGTTATCAAGAAATGCCCTTACCAAAAATCGTTGGGGGACGCTATGGTTTATCTTCAAAAGAGTTTACCTCGGCTATGGTTAAAGGGTGTTTGATAACTTAGCTTTAGATCACCCCAAAAATCATTTTACTATCGGTATTAACGATGATCTCAGCCATACCAGTCTTGAGTATGATGCCAACTTTTCTACCGAACCCGACAATGTGGTGAGGGCAATTTTCTATGGGTTAGGCTCAGATGGAACCGTCGGTGCTAACAAAACTCCATTAAAATTATTGGAGAAGAAACCGATAACTATGCTCAAGGATATTTCGTTTACGACTCCAAAAAATCCGGCTCTGTTACTGTCTCTCACCTGCGCTTTGGACCCAACCCGATCAAGTCCACTTACTTAGTCACGAAAGCCAACTTTATTGCTTGTCATCAATGGGAATTTTTAGAAAAATTTGACCTTTTAGAACCCGCCATTGAAGGAGCAACCTTTCTGATCAATAGTCCCTACCAACCCGACTATGTGTGGCAACAGTTACCCCGTCTGGTGCAAGACCATATTATTAACAAAAACATCAATGTTTATGTTATCAACGCCTATGAAGTGGCCAGAAATGCAGGGATGGGTGGCAGAATAAACACCGTCATGCAAGTATGCTTTTTTGCCCTTGCCAATGTACTCCCCAGAGAAGAAGCGATCGCCCAGATCAAAAAATACATCCGCAAAACCTACGGCAAGAAAGGGGAAGACATTGTACAGATGAACATTAAAGCCGTTGACGCTGCTTTAGATCATCTCCATCAAGTTACCATACCTAACGCCATCGATGAAAACGCCGGAGACATCCATAATCCCATCCCAGATACTGCCCCGGCATTCATTCGAGATGTGTTAGGTAAAATGATGGCCCGACAAGGGGAAGACATCCCCGTCAGCGCGTTACCCTGTGATGGTACTTACCCCAGTGGGACCGCAAAATGGGAAAAACGCAACGTTGCCCAAGAAGTCCCCGTCTGGGATGAAGATGTCTGCGTTCAATGTGGTAAATGTGTTCTGGTTTGTCCCCATGCGGTGATACGGTCTAAAGTGTATGAAGAAGCCGCCTTAACTAACGCCCCGGCCAGCTTCAAAAGTGCGCCAGCCAAGGACTTAGACTGGAAGAAAACGAACCTTAAGTTTACCATCCAAGTGGCAGCGGAAGACTGTACCGGTTGCGGTATCTGCGTTGATGTTTGCCCGGCCAAAAATAAATCCCAACCCAAACTAAAAGCCATTAATATGGCCCCACAGTTACCGATCAGGGAACAAGAACGAGAAAACTGGGATTATTTCCTCTCTATTGCCAACCCAGACCGAAATACCCTGAAACTCAACAAAATCAGCCATCAACAGATGCAAGAACCCTTATTTGAGTTTTCCGGGGCCTGTGCCGGCTGTGGCGAAACCCCTTATATTAAGTTAGCCACTCAGTTATTCGGCGATCGCATGGTGGTAGCCAACGCCACGGGATGTTCTTCTATCTATGGCGGTAACTTACCCACCACACCCTGGACCCATAACCAAGAAGGACGGGGCCCGGCCTGGTCTAACTCACTCTTTGAAGATAACGCAGAATTCGGGTTAGGGTTCCGTGTTTCCATTGATAAACAAGCAGAGTTTGCCACTGAGTTAGTCAAAAGTCTTGCTTCTGACATCGGAGAAACCCTCGCTACAGGCATTTTAACCGCGCAACAGAAAGATGAAGCCGACATCTTTGAACAACGGGAACGAGTCGCTATCCTCAAACACCGTTTAGGGGAGTTAAGCAACAGTAACTTAGATGAGTCGATGCAAGCTAAAGTTACCATGTTGCAGTCTGTCGCCGACTATTTAGTTAAAAAGAGTGTTTGGATCATCGGCGGTGACGGTTGGGCCTATGATATTGGATATGGTGGGTTAGACCATGTCTTAGCCAGTGGCCGCAACGTCAATATTTTGGTCATGGACACGGAAGTTTATTCTAACACCGGGGGACAAGCGTCTAAAGCCACTCCTCGGGCTGCGGTTGCCAAGTTTGCCTCTGGAGGGAAACCCTCACCCAAGAAGGACTTAGGGTTAATGGCCATGACTTACGGTAACGTTTATGTGGCTAGTGTAGCTATGGGTGCAAAGAATGAGCATAGTATCAAAGCCTTTTTAGAAGCAGAAGCCTATGAGGGTGTATCTTTGATTATTGCCTATTCTCACTGTATCGCCCACGGTATCAATATGACCACGGCTATGAGTCATCAACAAGAGTTAGTCGAGAGTGGACGGTGGTTATTATATCGTTATCATCCCGACTTAGTCGGAGAAGGAAAGAACCCCTTACAGTTAGATATGAGAAGTCCCAAGCTTCCCGTTGAACGGACTATGTATCAAGAGAACCGTTTCAAAATGTTAGCTAGAAGTAAACCTGATGCTGCTAAAAAACTGCTTAAACAAGCGCAAAATGATGTTAATACCCGTTGGCAAATGTATCAATATTTAGCTGCCAGGCAGTTAGAAATAGGCAACGGAAATGGACATAGTAAGGGGAATATTGAGAAGGAAACGACTGTTAATTAGGTTTCGTTTCTGATGGTTTAGGGTGGGTTTTTCATGACTCACCCTAATTCTATCAATAAATGATTTTCGTGCTATCACTCGATTTTATTGTAGGTTTAGGTAACTGAATAAACTGAAAAAAAAGTTCTTTGGCATAGAGTTTACCAAATCGGTACATACGAAGTAATGAAATAAGGATTCCTAACAATAATAATAATAATATTTTCCAATTACTTAAACCATTTTCAATGATGAAGAGCATTAATGAAGCAATAAATGCGGATGCAATTCCTCTAAACAAGCCATAATTACCACTAAAAATATCAACTCGTTTACTTCGATCGGCTGCATCAATTGCAACATAAATTTGTCGTGTAAAATTAAACCAATCTTTTTGATTTAACTCGGATAGTTTAACTGATTGTTCTAAATTTAATTGATCATGAATCTGGTTTTCTAGGGACAAAATTTGTGCATTTGATAAAATATTTCCCTTTTTTTGTCTAATCCAGTCTGTAGGCATTCCTTGAAAAAATTTCCAAAAAATTTGTTCTAAAAAATTTCCAATTCCCTGTAATAAATGACCTGCTACATAAGATAAAATGATAAAGAGTCCCAATTGTCCTGTCGTAAAGTCTTTTCCTTGAACAATCAGCCCAAGCTTTGGATACAATAAGGAAATACTGAATAGTAGAACTGTTCCTGGAACTAAAACTCCTGTAAATTCGTAAAAATCAAAAGTTTTCATTTTTATCTATCATACTCTGAATCAATATTTGCCTGACCATTAGTATCAATTTCTAAAGTAATATTACCACGCCAACGGGTTGACCAAACATGATCACTATATTGTCGATATTTATTACTGGCATCTGTCTCTGGTTTTTTCCCTACTGATACAATAGTATATTGGGGTTTCATAAGCTTGACAGCTTGTTGATGATATCCAGAATCTCGACCATGATGACTAGCTTTTAAGATATCACATTTTAAATTGTCACCATAAAAGTTAACCATTTCATCCCAAGCATCCTTTTCTGCATCACCACCAAAGATAATATTATAACCTTGATAAGTAAGTCTAAAGACATAACTCATCTCATTCCAGTTTTTCTTATTATTAGCCTCTTTTACTAAATTAGGTGTCGGTGAAAGAATTTCTAGTTTATCATCAGTCCAATAGTTACCTTCATCACCACGAAACAAATGCAATACTTTAGCATTACTTTTTCCATTTCTGAGCCTTTCATACTCTTCCCAATTTTCTTGATCTGAATCAGAATTAAAATCAGGTTTTTTATTATGCTGATGATCCCAAAAATTAATAATTTCAATACCTGTTTTAGAAAGTGCTGACAAACCTCGCATATGATCTAGATCAGGATGAGTTTGTATATAACGAAATATATTTTTGTTAGAATAGTTATTCTGCAAAAATTCAATTGGATTAGTTAATTGAATATCATATCCTCTGACAGCAGTTACACTATCATAGTAAGTATATTTCTGTCTATTTATTTCATATTTATTTTGATTGTTAGGAAAAGAAAATTGAGAAAATAATGATAATTCTTGTTGCGTTGTTATATCTAAATCCTTGGCATTGTTAATATCAATTACAGTGAGGTTGCCATTGGAATGTTCAATAATAGTACAATCACCATGACCAACATTCAAGAAGTGAACCTTTAACATAATAATTTAGTCAGTAACTCCATATATAGGGTTTTGCTTTCCAAAAAGCACTAAATATAGTATAGTTTATATGTTCTAGTCTGTGTAGATTATAGTATTAAATTTTTATTAAGTTTTTTTCTGTGATCGCCAAGATTTCATTTTTAGATATTGTAGGGTGCATTAATGACAATGTAATGCACCTAATTCACGGTAAAAGATTGACCAACTAAAGTAAAATCTTCTGTTTCTTGACGTTCTAATTTAGCTTTAATTTCTTCAAATTTTCTAATAATATCTGCATGATAATAGCGTTCTCCACATTTTTGACAGACTAAAGCTGTTACCTTTAAACTAACTGTATTACCACCTCCTTGTACCATTTCAGTAACTTCTTTTTCTTCTAGATTACCCGAACAAGTCAAACATTTATTAATTGGTAGCATTTTAATTCATTCCAAATTTAATATGATTAATTTATTTTTCTTCTAGTACGTCATTAGAATTGAATTTTTTGTCTGAAGTTGAAAAAGCTTGAGAAAAAGTCAGAATTAATCCTAATAAAAGATTGTTTGATCTCTTCTCTTTTATTCCTCAAAAACAAGAGGTTACAAGGACAAACCTTTTCCATTGTTTATAGAATACCATGTCAAGTCAAGAAAAAGCAAGTCTTTTTAACATTAATTGATAATTAGATTTGATGCTCGACTTGATTATATCCCCTCGGTGTAATCATCCAATTTTGATGGTAAAAAGTTCTACTATTGCCAATCAAAACAGTAGTTTGATCGCTGATCTTGTAGGTTGGGTTGAGAGACGAAACCCAACATAACCCTTCTTGTCTTTTACATCTATTGGTTGGGTTGCACTTTGTTTAACCCAACCTACTAACTCCCTTCAATTTTGCGTTTAATAACTTCTTTTATCTGTTCTCTACCTTCTTGCGTATTAGGAAAATTGTATTTAATAGCATTAGGATCACGACGACTCATTAAAGCCCGTAATGCTTCTTTATCTTCTTTATGTTCTAACACATAGGCTCTCAATTCTGCCTTACTCATTGTCTCAAAATTAGATTTCATTTGGTAAAAACTCCCAATTTCCATTAGGGTAAATAATTACTTCAATATCTTTTCCAGCTAAGATATAAATCTCTTCTTTAACATCATCAAAACGAAACAAAACAATATCTTGATGAAGGTCTGAGAGACTTTGACAAATTTCAACCGATTTAATGGCTTGTGCTACGGTTAGGGAAATTGACTTATCCTCAATTATAACACCCCCATTTTACTCGATTATGAGCTTGTAGGCCGATCTTGTAGGTTGGGTTGAGGGATGAAACCCAACATAGCTATTTTTTGCCTTTTTTTTAGGATAATTTAGGGAATATAATCACAATCTTTAGTCAATTATGCAATTTGAGTGGGATAAAAACAAAGCAAAACAAAACTTATCAAAACATGGTGTTTCTTTTGAAGAAGCAAAAACGATTTTTGATGATCCTTTATACATTGATTTTTACGATCCTGATCACTCAGAAAATGAAGAACGTTATCTGATCGTAGGACAATCTAATCAAAGACGTATCCTGATTTTATCTTATACTGAAAGAGGGAATAAGATTCGCCTTATTAGTGCCAGAGAAGTCACACCACAAGAGAGAAAAGCTTATGAACAAGGATAACCCTAACATTAATGATGACTTACGAGAAGAGTATGATCTCACCAGTTTAAAAGTCAGAAAATTTGGTCGCAATAGAAAAAGCTTTGCAGGCCATATCATCCGTTTAGATGAAGACGTTGCTGAAATGTTCCCCAATGCAGAAGCAGTTAACGAAGCATTACGATTTTTAATGAGGGTAACACAGCAAAATCAACCTCCTCAAATATAAAATATAATCGCCTATCTTGTAGGTTGGGTTGAGATTTGAGGTGCGCTTTTTTAGCATCATTAGCTAAAGAAATAATTAAAAGTGAGGTAAGATTATTTTACCAACGGCTGAACAAGGCATAATGTGTATTACACTGTGTCAATCATTAACCAATACTTTTACCCCTATTTTTATTGTTAGATTAGATGAAAGAACAGGTAACGTCTTCATCTTAGCTGGTGATGACATACAAATAGAGATATACAAAAATGGTCTTTGGAGATTTTTATAATGACCCCTAATTTCGAGAAAATGACAAAACCTGAACTAAGAGCTTATTTAATCTCGCATCCCGACGATAAAAACGCATTTCAAGCTTTTGTAGATCGTTATACTTGTGATGCACCTTCTGATACTTATGGTATGGCAAAATCTCCTGAAGATATCAAAGAAATTGAAAAACTAATTAGACAAAAAATTAGCGATCGCTGATCTTGTCGGTTGGGTTGAGGGACGAAACCCAACATAACTACTTAATTAACTGCATATTCCGTAAATTGTCGTTTAAAAGGAGAATGAAAACCAATCACAATATCTGATTTAGGGACACCATTTTTAACTAATTCTTCCCCTATTTCTATTTCCGTTCCATTATGTTGAATCCATATTTTATTATTCTTAATATCTAAATGTAAAATACAACCATAAATCCAATTGTCATTTTTCCAACCCACATTAACGATTTGATAATGATGTCTAATGGTGTCAAAAATCAATTCAGTTTCAATATCTTGATCTTGGCCAAACTTAGCATACTCTTGCAAAATTTTTTGTATAACAGAGCTATACTTTTCTAACTTATCCATTGTTTAATGACCTCCTCTATTGGTTGATAAATAATAAGTCTTAATTGATAATCTATTATTATTTTTTGAACAAATCGTGTTTGAAATAACGAGTTATAGTTATCATCAGGAATCCCTAAATATAAAGTTCTATCAGGTTCTGATTCTTTTAAGATAGTAGGATTTTAATGGCTTGTGCTACGGTTAAAGGAATTGGCTTATCCTCAATTATAACACCTTCAATTTTACTTTATTCTGAGCTTATGGGCTAAAAAAAAATTATAATAAAATAGCATTCTTTTAAGAAATTATGAATCAAAAAAAGACACCCTCATCACGGTTATTTCCCTGGTCCTCACCCTTGGCATTTTAGGGGCCGGATACGGGTTATTGACTCGACAAACCCAAGATAACTCCAATAATTTTACCTCTTCTCCTGCCTCGAAAAATCAACCGTTAAGTTCTAACACGACGTTACCCCCTCCTCCTTCTCCTGCCTCGGTGACTGCCTTTAGTCCCCCGACAACAGTCCCCCAAGGAACAACCGTGACCATTGATGGGTCTACCAGTCTGGTATTAGTCAATCAAGCCCTAAAAAATCGCTTTGAACAGCAGTTTCCTGGGGTTCAGGTTCTAACCAATGCTCAAGGGTCAAGCAATGGTCTTAAAGCGTTATTAGAAGATAAGATTAACATTGCTGCCATTTCCCGTCCCTTAACAGCCCAAGAACAAGAACAAGGGTTAGTGGCTATCCCCATTAGCAAAGATGCGATCGCTGTTGTTGTTGGGGTTGACAATAATTTTTCGTAAAAGTCTCACCTCAACCGAAGTTAAAGATATTTTCCAAGGTCAGATCCAAAACTGGTCTGAGGTAGGAGG
>NZ_PRLH01000031.1 GCF_003013815.1 Cyanothece sp. BG0011
AGATTTAAAAACAGCGATCGCTCAAGGGGCTAATGCAGATGAGTTGAAACAAGTGAGTTTACAGGGTCAACCATCTTCTTTAATGGCCACAGGATTAGAATTAGTTAAACAAGGACAAATCAGTTTAACGGACTTAAAGCAATTGTGTCCTAAAGACCCCAACCTCTCCACTGCCTCCCAAACCATTACCCCATTACCCACAGAAGTCCTTCAGCGTATTGAAACAATGGAAACATTGTTAATGACCTTGACCCAAGAATTAACTCAACTCAAACAAGCATTTACCTCCCCCGTTCCCTCGAAAGAACCGATACAAACCAATACTTCTTTAGACACTTCCCTACCCATTGCAAGAGTTGATGAAGCTTCACAAGCCACTCAAATTAATGAACATTTAGCCCCACCCATCGATCTTTCTAAAGAAACCATTACGGCCGATTCTAATTTATACGAAGAATTACAAGATCCCGGAGATTGGGAAGCCTTAAAACGAGAATTAGACCCCAATAAGGAAACCATGGTAACAACAGATTTACCGTCGTCTGAACAGACAACCGCTAATCCTTTGAATTCAATTCCTGATCCCTGGTCATAACATTCAAGAAGAGACTCTTCCCGTTTTCTAGGAAGAGTCTTCATCATCAGGGTTAACTATTCTGTTGCTTGGGGGTTGCTTGATTCTTCTTCTGTTTCAGACTCGGTGTTCTTTTCTTCTTCTAACGTTCCTTTAGGAACCAATTCCACTGTGGCTTTTTCTTGTAACCAATTAAGGGTTTTCTCAGTAATCAGTTGTTCTTCTACCACGTCTCGTAACTTCTCAGCATCCACCTCTTGTCCTTGCAATTGTTCTTTTATTTCATTGCTTCTTGCTTCAATTTCTGATTCTTCTAGGGTAAGAGACTCAACTTTAGCAATTTCTTGTAAAATCAAGGTTTGTTTGAGTCTTTCGATCGCTTCAGGACGAGCATTTTCTCTTAATTTGGGTAAGTTTTCTTGAGTGAAGAGTTGCCCTAAATCAATCCCCATTTGTTCCATTTGCATGGCGGTTTGAGTGAGGACTCTAGTCACTTCATCTTGAACTAAGGTATCAGGAAGGTCTACGGTAGAAACTTTGCTCAATTCTGAAGTAATGGCAGTGTGAATACTTTGTTTGGTCTCCTTTTCTGCTGATTCTTGGAATTGCTTTTCTAAGGACTCTCTAAGTTCGGCTAGGGTTTCGTACTCACTCACTTCCTCAGCGAAATCATCATCTAATTGCGGTAATTCTTTGGCTTTTAGTTCTTTGAGGGTAATGGTAAAGGTCACTGGTTTGCCGGCTAAATCTTCCCTAGGATAATCATCAGGAAAGGTTAGGGGTAATTCTTTGGTTTCTTCGGGTTTCATGCCGACAATTCCCTCGACCATCCCCTCAATAAATTTCCCCTGTTCGAGATCCACCCGAAAGTCAGTTCCTTCTACTCCTTCGATGGGTTGTGCTTCTTCTTCTCCTTCAGGGGTGGCCACACCTTTATAGTCCACAATGGCCACATCTCCCATTTGGGCCCCGCGATCTTCGACAGGAACGAGGGTGGCTAATTGTTCTTGTCGTTCTTTGAACCAGTCTTCTAACTGTTGAGGATCATAGACCGTTTCTTCGGCTTTAACCGAAAGGGATTGATAGTCTCCTAATTCGACGGTTGGAGGCACATCCACGGCCGCTAAAAAGGTAAACGGTTCTCCTGGCTTAAATTTTTCAATCAGTTCGTCTAAACTCGAACGTAAGCTATAGTTACCGATCGAGTTGATGGATTCTTGTTCTATGGCTTTTTCTAAGCTTTTTTGGACTAATTCTTCTAACGTAACCGCTTTAATATAACGAGTCCCTAACCGTTGCAGCAAAATGGGACGAGGAACTTTACCTTTACGAAACCCAGGAATATTGGCAGTACGGGCCAAGGTTTTGACCTTGGTTTCATAGGCTTTTTTACCAGTTTCGGCGGGAATTTCAATTTCTAAGCCAATTTGACTATCGGGGAGTTTTTCCTGGGTGACTTTCATAGAGATTACAATTTCGGACAATTTATCATTATGCCATTCTTGGCTCACTAGAAACAAGCTTAAGGTTACTTGATCAGCCTTACTTTTATGTTTAAGTTAAGTTGCTTCTAGTTGACCAGTGGTCAAATAGCTTTATTATTCTAACCTGAGTATCTCTAAATCCATCGGATTTTGTCTCAGTGTTAGGGAAATTTTAAGATTTATCGTCACGTCCCCAACTGACTTAATCCGACTCTCTCATTTTGTATCTAGTTTTCAGTTAGAGTTTAAGCAGCAGCAAAATTCTTTCTAGACCAAGAATATTGCTACTTCTGATTAGCTAAATTTTTGATATACTTGATTCATATGCACTATTCGAGGTTTGAGGAGTAATGACCACGACCCTAGCACTACAGCGCGATCGCAACAACCTTTATAGTTATTTAATGATCTCCTTGAGAAAAATATGTTACCTTCCATAGGAAGGTTTTAATGAGATTGAGTCAACCCTAAAACAAGGGATTAAGTTTTTTTGAAACTATCAATCCTAAGGAGATAAAAATGGCAATCAAATAAAACTCGTCAAAGATAACATTGAGGTTTAGTGAGCTTCTATTTCTTGCCCTAGAAATCTCAAATCTCTAGTCAATTTTATTTTTCATTATATCTAAGATTCTATCATTACTATCACTCTCACACCCAAGATAAAAAAATAAAAATGTTACTAATAATACCTAATTATTTACATAATTCAGATACACTTAGGAGAAAATGATTTCAATGAATGCTTTTAGATTTATCAGCTTACTACAAAACTATAGTTTTGCATAGGATTAATTAATGTCCCATAATATCCCAAACTCGGTAATTAATTAGTAAGTTTAATCAAAGTTATTAATAATTGTTATACATTTCTTATGACAACAGAATCAATGAGTAGTATTCCTAGATTTGATTGGTCGGCTAACCAGAGTCTTCAATCAGAGGTGGTTGTCAAAACAATCAACGCAGTTGAAGAAACTCGTGAAGCCTTACAACTTCTGCAGTCCCGTAAAGTGGTTATTTTAGTCTTAGATCAATTAACCACAGACAAAGCCCAACGGGTAGTAGATTGGATGGCAGGGGGAACTTGTGCCATTGATGGGCAAACGTTTTGGATTAGTGAAAAAACATTTATGTTTGTCCCCAATCAAGTCGAAATCAAATCCCAACGCTCTGCTCCTAGTTCTGCTTCCCCTTGTTTAAAAGAGTTATTGAAAGACTCCCCTAGTTAACTCGGTGGTTTAGCCATCAACTCACCTAGAGAAGCCAACCTATTACTTTACAAAGCAATTCTACACCGAAAATGCTATCAATATCTACTCTTTAGTACCACGAACTTTTAGGGCGTTAGTGCCAGTATTGCTCAAGGTTTTTAGTGGGTGGATTAAGACTTGTTGGTGAGGATTACTTGGAAACAGGTCTAAGGGCAATCCTTTTAATGATACCACCCAACATAAACCCTGTTTTTCTAGCAGTCGAACAAGGAGTTTGTGACTGCTGATAATGACCAGATTGTACTAAAGATAGGGTTCAATTATTTTTCTAATGGCTTGTCTGCGAAAGCCAATTGTTTCGGCAGGAGTGGGAGAGGATGAACTTTGAGGCTTCCCCGAAATGCAAAATATACTCAAGAAGCTGACTGCTAATTGCTGAGTGCTTTTTTAAACTAGCCATTAAGGTGACAATAGCTAACACAATAAGTTTGAGATTAAAGATAAGATTTTTTGTTAGGATTGCAAATTGCCTATAATTGTAGCAATTGTGCGATTCGTTGAGCTAGAAAGCTTGTACCAACAAGTGTGTAGCTCGTCTGAACCTTGACAAATAAATATGTTCAGTTTCAGATAACTGTTGATTTGTTGGCTAAAGGAGCCACATTCGGAGTCAAAGGAGCAAAATCCTGAGAATGACGACATAACCCTCCGTTTTGGACTTAGTAAACCCAGGATGGAAGCAGGGTTAAAAAGGGAAACCCGTCGTGAAACAGCGTGATAAGTCGTTTTCCGAGTCAATTGGTCATGTTAATCAAATACTTAAAACCTGTAATCAGAGGATGGTGTAACTATTACCGAACTGTAGCAAGTAAGGAAACATTCTCATCCGAAGACCATCAACTATGGTTAATGCTAAGAGCATGGACAGTCACAAGAACAAGGAAAGCCAACTGGAAAAAACTCTCTAAGTATTTCTCATACGGAAAACACTGAGTATGGACATTTCGCACCAAAGAAATGCAACTGTATTATCACACCGAAACGGAAATAAGGAGACATCAACTGGTCAAACCTGAAGCCTCACCTTATGACGGAAACTGGACATATTGGAGTACACGACGTGGTAACTACCCTGAAACACCTAATGGAGTCGCAAGACTTTTAAGGAAACAAAAAGGTAGATGCACGTTATGCGGACAACACTTCACTCCTGATGACTTGATAGAAGTTGACCACATCATCCCGAAATCGAAAGGCGGTAGGGATGAATATAAAAACTATCAAGCTCTGCATCGTCACTGTCACGATGTCAAAAGCAGAAATGACGGTTCTTATGATTGGTCAGATAACGGCTATGAATGGAAAGATGATGTATTAACAGTACCCATGACAAGGGACTAATTACCGAAAGCCGAATGAAGGGAAACTTTGTGCGATTCGTTGAAGCTGCGAAGCTCTGGAGAACAGAGAAGTAGAGGCTTCCAGGCGATGACGGGGAGAAAACCGTATGTAACCTGAACTGATAGTCGGATGTGGGTTAAAGTCCCACCATCTAAGAGAAAGATGACTCCTTATCTGGCACTGCCGAGTAAGCTCGGAATCTTACAGAGCAAAGCGTGCATCAGGGCGGAATTAGAGCCAAAACAGATTAGGCACACTACCGCTAATAGGAAGATGTCATGGGTAAACAGATTCTAGAAAAGTGTCTTACCCTTGAGCCACAATCTGAATAACCAATGTGGACTCCGTTACCATTAACTCTCGCAGTGTTATTAGAGTTGATAACTGCTTCTCCGAGAAGGTAACAGGCAAAGTGAATCACTCTAAAACATCAGCCAATCTGACTATCGGAACGAATAAAAACTCTGATACTTGGTTCTGGGGGATATCCAAACCCAGATAGGATGGACGAGCATCGGAAAACCAAGCAGAGGGTAGGATGAGGCGTAATTGCCAAAAGGAAACCAGAGAATGTTCGATAATTGAAGGACAGGGATTATGACGCATAACACCAGTTATAGCGATGATTGGAAAGACATCCGATGGAAGCAACTCCAGAAGACACTCTTTCGACTTCAAAAGAGAATATTTAAAGCAATTAGAGAAGGAGACAAGGCTAAAGCTAAAAGAATTCAGAAGCTAGTTCTCTCCTCCTACGCAGCTAGAATGCTGGCTATCAGGCAAGTGACCCAATTAAATCAGGGTCGTAAAACCGCAGGAATAGATGGTAAAAAGGCTTTGACGTTCAAAGAACGATTTGAATTAGAAGAAACCCTGAAACTCAAGACAAAGACCTGGAAACATCAAGGATTACGAGAAATCCCCATCCCCAAAAAGGACGGAACCAAACGAATCCTAAAAGTCCCAACCATCGCCGACAGAGCATGGCAATGTCTTGTCAAATACGCTCTAGAACCAGCCCATGAAGCAACATTCCATCCCAGGAGCTACGGGTTTAGACCAGGGCGAAGCGCACACGACGCACAAAAAGCCCTGTTTCTACATCTCAGAAAAAGCACTAATGGAATTGATAAAAGAGTTCTTGAACTTGATATCAGCAAATGCTTCGACCGCATATCACACCAAACTATATTAGAACAAGTGATTGCTCCCGAATCTGTCATCAAAGGGTTACGCAAATGCCTTAAGGCAGGAGTTAACCCAGAATTTCCCAATCAAGGAGTACCACAGGGAGGTGTTTGTTCACCTTTATTGGCAAATATCGCTCTCAATGGCATCGAAAAAATCGGGGAATTTAGAAGCAGGGGCATAACTTATTCCAAATGTGTCAGATATGCTGATGATATGGTGTATGTTCTCAAACCAGAAGATGATGCGGAATCAATACTTGCCCAAGTAGAGGAATTTCTCGCTCAAAGAGGAATGGAAATTAGCCAGAAGAAAACTAAAGTAACAGCCTCGATAGATGGATTTGACTTCCTAGGATGGCATTTCTATGTCCAGAAACACAACGGAAAATTTAAAAGCATTCCCTCAGTGGAAAATTTCAAAGCATTCCGTGATAAAGTCAAACACATCGTCAACAACTCTAATTATGGGGCGAAGGTAAAAACAATCAAACTCGCTCCCATTGTAAGAGGATGGCGCAACTACCATAAATATTGCAAAATGGACGGCTCAAGGTTTAGCCTATGGCACTTGAGTCGAGAACCTTCAAAAAGTTCAAAAAACAAAAGACCATCAACCGATACCAAGCAATAGAATTGATTAAAAGAGCCTTTCCAAACATTAGCTACTCTGAAAACAGTTTTGCCAACGTCAAAGGGACCAAATCACCCTACGACGGAGATATAAACTACTGGTCAAAGAGAAACAGTGTCCTCTACGATGGAAGTACAGCAAAAACGCTTCGCCGACAAAACCATTCATGTGGTTATTGTGGTCTGAAATTCATCGACGATGAAAAAGTAGAATTGCACCACATCGACGGCAACCACAACAATTGGAGACCTAAGAACCTCTTAGCAATCCATAACAGTTGTCATCATTATACTCACATGAGCAAAGGACGGAAAGACCAAGGTTTTCGGAAGCCGAGTGCAGGGAAACCCGCACGCTCGGATTTCACAGAGAGGGGCGAAGCATGATAGCTTCCCTCGACTCTACCGTGCGATTCGTTGAAGCTGCGAAGCTCTGGAGAACAGAGAAGTAGAGGCTTCCAGGCGATGACGGGGAGAAAACCGTATGTAACCTGAACTGATAGTTGGATGTGGGTTAAAGTCCCACCATCTAAGAGAAAGATGACTCCTCATCTGGCACTGCCGAGTAAGCTCGGAATCTTACAGAGCAAAGCGTGCATCAGGGCGGAATTAGAGCCAAAACAGATTAGGCACACTACCGCTAATAGGGAGATGTCATGGGTAAACAGATTCTAGAAAAGTGCCTTACCCTTGAGCCACAATCTGAATAACCAATGTGGACTCCGTTACCATTAACTCTCGCAGTGTTATTAGAGTTGATAACTGCTTCTCCGAGAAGGTAACAGGCAAAGTGAATCACCCTAAAACATCAGCCAATCTGACTATCGGAACGAATAAAAACTCTGATACTTGGTTCTGGGGGATATCCAAACCCAGATAGGATGGACGAGCATCGGAAAACCAAGCAGAGGGTAGGATGAGGCGTAATTGCCAAAAGGAAACCAGAAAATGTTCGATAATTGAAGGACAGGGATTATGACGCATAACACCAGTTATAGCGATGATTGGAAAGACATCCGATGGAAGCAACTCCAGAAGACACTCTTTCGACTTCAAAAGAGAATATTTAAAGCAATTAGAGAAGGAGACAAGGCTAAAGCTAAAAGAATTCAGAAGTTAGTTCTCTCCTCCTACGCAGCTAGAATGCTGGCTATCAGGCAAGTGACCCAATTAAATCAGGGTCGTAAAACCGCAGGAATAGATGGAAAAAGGCTTTGACGTTCAAAGAACGATTTGAGTTAGAAGAAACCCTGAAACTCAAGACAAAGACCTGGAAACATCAAGGATTACGAGAAATCCCCATCCCCAAAAAGGACGGAACCAAACGAATCCTAAAAGTCCCAACCATCGCCGACAGAGCATGGCAATGTCTTGTCAAATACGCTCTAGAACCAGCCCATGAAGCAACATTCCATCCCAGGAGCTACGGGTTTAGACCAGGGCGAAGCGCACACGACGCACAAAAAGCCCTGTTTCTACATCTCAGAAAAAGCACTAATGGAATTGATAAAAGAGTTCTTGAACTTGATATCAGCAAATGCTTCGACCGCATATCACACCAAACTATATTAGAACAAGTGATTGCTCCCGAATCTGTCATCAAAGGGTTACGCAAATGTCTTAAGGCAGGAGTTAACCCAGAATTTCCCAATCAAGGAGTACCACAGGGAGGTGTTTGTTCACCTTTATTGGCAAATATCGCTCTCAATGGCATCGAAAAAATCGGGGAATTTAGAAGCAGGGGCATAACTTATTCCAAATGTGTCAGATATGCTGATGATATGGTGTATGTTCTCAAACCAGAAGATGATGCGGAATCAATACTTGCCCAAGTAGAGGAATTTCTCGCTCAAAGAGGAATGGAAATTAGCCAGAAGAAAACTAAAGTAACAGCCTCGATAGATGGATTTGACTTCCTAGGATGGCATTTCTATGTCCAGAAACACAACGGAAAATTTAAAAGCATTCCCTCAGTGGAAAATTTCAAAGCATTCCGTGATAAAGTCAAACACATCGTCAACAACTCTAATTATGGGGCGAAGGTAAAAACAATTCAAACTCGCTCCCATTGTAAGAGGATGGCGCAACTACCATAAATATTGCAAAATGGACGGCTCAAGGTTTAGCCTATGGCACTTGAGTCGAAGAACCTTCAAAAAGTTCAAAAAACAAAAGACCATCAACCGATACCAAGCAATAGAATTGATTAAAAGAGCCTTTCCAAACATTAGTTACTCGGAGAACAGTTTTGCCAACGTCAAAGGGACTAAATCACCCTACGACGGAGATATAAACTACTGGTCAAAGAGAAACAGTGTCCTCTACGATGGAAGTACAGCAAAAACACTTCGCCGACAAAACCATTCATGTGGTTATTGTGGTCTGAAATTCATCGACGATGAAAAAGTAGAATTACACCACATCGACGGCAACCACAACAATTGGAGACCTAAGAACCTCTTAGCAATCCATAACAGTTGTCATCATTATACTCACATGAGCAAAGGACGGAAAGACCAAGGTTTTCGGAAGCCGAGTGCAGGGAAATCTGCACGCTCGGATTTCACAGAGAGGGGCGAAGCATGATAGCTTCCCTCGACTCTACCCACGTTCGGTTTGGAATGGAGGGGAAGGAGGCGACTCCTTTCTCGACCCTAATCTTTAACACCATTCGTTTAAAATTTTTTGAGTTTTGTTATGAATACTGGGCTACCACCTCAAACCACGGTACACGATCGCTTTCAGATTTTACGCCAACTAGGTCAAGGAAAGCTAGGGAGAACCTATTTAGCCCAAGATAGTCATCGCTTCAATGACTTATGTATTCTCAAAGAATTTGCTCCCGATGTCAATGATCCTTTCGCCCTGAAAAAAACAGAAGAACTATTTCAACGCAAAGCACAAATTCTTTATCAGTTAGAACATCCTCAAATCCCTCGTTTTCGGGAATTATTTTTCTTGCCAATATAAAGAAAAACCACCCTTTTTTTAGTACAAGATTATGTACAAGGAGTTACTTATGATCAACAATTACAGCAACGACTAAAAGAAGGGAAAGGATTGACGGAAAGAGAAATCAAACAATTTTTATTAGATGTTTTTACCCGTTCTGGATTACCTTCATGAAAAAGGTATTATTCATCGGGATCTTACCCCGAAAAATATCATTTGTCGTCAAGATGATAACTTACCCGTTTTAATCGATTTTGGGAGCGTTAAGCAACTATCGACTATTGCTAATACCTATTTTAAACATCCAGAATTATTAACCAGTAAAATTATACAGGTCGGTCAACCGGGGTATGCACCCCAGGAACAGATCGAAAAAGGGATCGTCACTGCCAATAGTGATTTATACAGTTTAGCGGCCACAGCGTGTGTGTTACTGACGGGACAAGAAGCCTTACAATTACAAGACCGGCAGAGTTTGAACTGGCGTTTACCCCCAGAGGTAGCCATCAGTCCTCATTTAAGCCAGATTTTACTGAAAATGTTGGCTAA
>NZ_PRLH01000047.1 GCF_003013815.1 Cyanothece sp. BG0011
TGACGTTCAAAGAACGATTTGAGTTAGAAGAAACCCTGAAACTCAAGACAAAGACCTGGAAACATCAAGGATTACGAGAAATCCCCATCCCCAAAAAGGACGGAACCAAACGAATCCTAAAAGTCCCAACCATCGCCGACAGAGCATGGCAATGTCTTGTCAAATACGCTCTAGAACCAGCCCATGAAGCACATTCCATCCCAGGAGCTACGGGTTTAGACCAGGGCGAAGCGCACACGACGCACAAAAAGCCCTGTTTCTACATCTCAGAAAAAGCACTAATGGAATTGATAAAAGAGTTCTTGAACTTGATATCAGCAAATGCTTCGACCGCATATCACACCAAACTATATTAGAACAAGTGATTGCTCCCGAATCTGTCATCAAAGGGTTACGCAAATGCCTTAAGGCAGGAGTTAACCCAGAATTTCCCAATCAAGGAGTACCACAGGGAGGTGTTTGTTCACCTTTATTGGCAAATATCGCTCTCAATGGCATCGAAAAAATCGGGGAATTTAGAAGCAGGGGCATAACTTATTCCAAATGTGTCAGATATGCTGATGATATGGTGTATGTTCTCAAACCAGAAGATGATGCGGAATCAATACTTGCCCAAGTAGAGGAATTTCTCGCTCAAAGAGGAATGGAAATTAGCCAGAAGAAAACTAAAGTAACAGCCTCGATAGATGGATTTGACTTCCTAGGATGGCATTTCTATGTCCAGAAACACAACGGAAAATTTAAAAGCATTCCCTCAGTGGAAAATTTCAAAGCATTCCGTGATAAAGTCAAACACATCGTCAACAACTCTAATTATGGGGCGAAGGTAAAAACAATCAAACTCGCTCCCATTGTAAGAGGATGGCGCAACTACCATAAATATTGCAAAATGGACGGCTCAAGGTTTAGCCTATGGCACTTGAGTCGAAGAACCTTCAAAAAGTTCAAAAAACAAAAGACCATCAACCGATACCAAGCAATAGAATTGATTAAAAGAGCCTTTCCAAACATTAGTTACTCGGAGAACAGTTTTGCCAACGTCAAAGGGACTAAATCACCCTACGACGGAGATATAAACTACTGGTCAAAGAGAAACAGTGTCCTCTACGATGGAAGTACAGCAAAAACACTTCGCCGACAAAACCATTCATGTGGTTATTGTGGTCTGAAATTCATCGACGATGAAAAAGTAGAATTGCACCACATCGACGGCAACCACAACAATTGGAGACCTAAGAACCTCTTAGCAATCCATAACAGTTGTCATCATTATACTCACATGAGCAAAGGACGGAAAGACCAAGGTTTTCGGAAGCCGAGTGCAGGGAAACCCGCACGCTCGGATTTCACAGAGAGGGGCGAAGCATGATAGCTTCCCTCGACTCTACCCACGTTCGGTTTGGAATGGGAGGGGAAGGAGGCGACTCCTTTCTCGACCCCTAATCTTTAACACCATTCGTTTAAATTTTTGAGTTTTGTTATGAATACTGGGCTACCACCTCAAACCACGGTACACGATCGCTTTCAGATTTTACGCCAACTAGGTCAAGGAAAGCTAGGGAGAACCTATTTAGCCCAAGATAGTCATCGCTTCAATGACTTATGTATTCTCAAAGAATTTGCTCCCGATGTCAATGATCCTTTCGCCCTGAAAAAAACAGAAGAACTATTTCAACGCAAAGCACAAATTCTTTATCAGTTAGAACATCCTCAAATCCCTCGTTTTCGGGAATTATTTTCTTGCCAATATAAAGAAAAAACCACCCTTTTTTTAGTACAAGATTATGTACAAGGAGTTACTTATGATCAACAATTACAGCAACGACTAAAAGAAGGGAAAGGATTGACGGAAAGAGAAATCAAACAATTTTTATTAGATGTTTTACCCGTTCTGGATTACCTTCATGAAAAAGGTATTATTCATCGGGATCTTACCCCGAAAAATATCATTTGTCGTCAAGATGATAACTTACCCGTTTTAATCGATTTTGGGAGCGTTAAGCAACTATCGACTATTGCTAATACCTATTTTAAACATCCAGAATTATTAACCAGTAAAATTATACAGGTCGGTCAACCGGGGTATGCACCCCAGGAACAGATCGAAAAAGGGATCGTCACTGCCAATAGTGATTTATACAGTTTAGCGGCCACAGCGTGTGTGTTACTGACGGGACAAGAAGCCTTACAATTACAAGACCGGCAGAGTTTGAACTGGCGTTTACCCCCAGAGGTAGCCATCAGTCCTCATTTAAGCCAGATTTTACTGAAAATGTTGGCTAAACATCCAAGCGATCGCTATACTTCAGCTAGAGACGTTCTTCACGTCCTTACTCAGTCTTCTCCTCAACCCATGACTCCTCCCACCCTGGTGGTAAAGTCTGCTATAATGCCTCAGACTTCCTCGCCAAAAGTGACCATTTCCCCTAAGCAAAAAACAGAACCCAATATGACAGTAACGAACAGCAAAAATAGTCCCCTTACTGGCTGTTTAGGTAAGTTATTTTTACTTTTAATGCTAATCTTAGGCTCAGGAACCATGGGATGGTGGGCAGGGAAATTATGGATTTCTCAAATCCTCAATGCTCAAGAAAACAGTCAACCCAAACCCGTTTTTTCTGAGGAACCCTCAACCCCAACAATTAGTGATCAAGAGTTACAACGTAAAACAGAAATACGCACCCGTCGTCGTCAGTTAGGATTAGATCATAGTTGGTTTGTGGCGGTGGTTGATGAATTATTTTGGGAAAAATATCCCAGTCAGCGAAATAAAATTTTAAGTAATCAAAAAGATGATGCTTCTTGGCGAAATAGATGGGATGAAACCGCTAGTCAAGTATTAACAACTCTAGAATCTTTGAGTTCTGAATCATTAGAAGGAATCGGCGGTTATAGCCAAAGTGAACGGACAATTTGGAAACAACAAGCTAATGGTTTATATTTAAGTAGTCGTGCTTTATATGATTTAGTGGATGGTCGTTTTTTTGCGGCTTTTCCTGAGCAAGAAAATAAGGAATTTATTGATAAACCGATCGGTCAAATCTGGAATGCTATAATTGCAGATACGATTGCAAAATTACAAGCAGGGGATAATTACGAAAGGATAGGAATTGAACTACAGCAAGATAGAATCATTCAACGTCGAAAACGATTAGAACCAGGCCAAGGAAATGCTTATGTTGCTAACTTAAATGCTTACCAAAGCATGGAGGTAAAATTAGAAGGTGATCGCCATTTACTCCTCTCTATTTATTCTCCGACCGGTAACAATAATATACTAGAAGATTCTTCAACTCATCAATGGTCAGGAAGACTGATCGAAAGTGGGTATTATGAGTTTACTGTTGTCTCAAAAAATAAAAAACCTACTAATTATGACCTGAAGATTACTATTATAGATTAAGAGATTGATTTTATGAATAATGATGATGCATTACAAAACTTTAAAACAGCAATTTATAGTAATAATAATGAAGATTATGATCTAATTAAATTAGGATTGTTCTTGTTAGAATCAGGAGATTTTCAGCAACGTTGGGAAGTAGCAAAATTGTTGCCAAAACTGGGAGAAAAGATTATTACTCCTTTATTAAATATTTTAGAAAATGAAAAGATTGACATTGAACATCGTTGGTTTGCTGCTCGGATTTTGTCTGATTTTAATGATATAAAAATAATTATTTCTTTTACTCGACTATTACAAACCACAGAAGAAGAAGAACTTTCAACTATATTAGCAGAAGGGTTAGGGAAGATGGGTATTTCTGCTATAAATAGTTTAGAAACATTATTAGAAAAGGATGAATCTTCTAGATTATTGGCTGTTAAAGCATTAGGACAAATTCGTCATTCAGAGACTATCAAACCTGTGCTAAAAGTAGTTAATGATCCTAACCCAGAAATTCGAGCGATCGCTTTAGAATGCTTAGGAAGTTTTCATCGAAAAGAATTGATTCCTATCTTTATTCAAGCCTTAAATGATCCTGTTTCTACGGTTCGTAAAGAAGCTATTATTATTCTAGGAATGCAATCAGAATTAACAACAGAATTTAACATCATTCAAAGTTTAAAACCATTACTTTATGACATAAAATTGTCTATTTGTCAAGAAACTGCCCTGAGTTTAGGACGCATTAAAAGCGATGAAGCGATAGAAGAATTAGGGATTATTCTTAACAAAGAAACAACCCCTATAGAGCTAAAAAAAGCAGTTATCCAAGGATTAAGTTGGACGGAATCACCTCAAGCTTTAATTAATTTAAAACAAGCATTATCTAGAGAAAATTTAGAAGTTTGTTTAATAATAATTCGTTTATTAGGGACTCAAAAAAGCGACATAGTTAGACATCAAGCTACTCAAATTTTAATCGATTTTTTAGCATCAAACACCCCCATCACTCAACAACCTAAAATAAAACAAGAGATAGCCGTTTCTTTAGGAGAATTAGGGGGTAAAACAGCCATTAATTGCCTTGAAAAACTAGCCAATGACCCTAATAAATCTGTTAAATTACACGCGATCGCAGGTTTGAAAAAAGCTGGAATTAAATAATAAGTAGTTGTACTTGTAGGTTGGGTTAGGCGTGATGATAATTTAAAATAACTACTAAGGGTTTTTATTAGTCGTAACCCACCATTGAAAATAGATATTTTTGAACTTGTTTAGAAATTAGAGAACCATTGCCTTAAACTCACATCTTACACCACCCCCATTAACCGCCTTGAAATTAATTTCAAGGCTAACAAATAGCGTTCAATAAATTGAACTATAAATCATATCAATATCAACTTTTTGACTTTTTTAGCCAATCTCACCTATCATTTTGTCGGGAACCAATCTTCATCTAACAATTGTTCTAGAGTATAAGGGCATTTTGGAGGAAAAGTATCAAGCTCAGTTTTTATTTTAGTATATTTAAGACTATTTTGATAAATTAATTCAAATCTGCTAACTAAAAATTTTTGTAAGTTTTTGGTTAAGATACCATTTATCTGAAATCTAAATTCAGTAATTTCTGCTTTCCAGTGAGAGGCATTATATTGAGATTCTTTTGACCAATATTCTAACAACAAAAGATGAATTATGATCTGCCTTAGTAAACTTTCTACTTTGTTTTTTCTCTCTCTACCCAAGTCGTCTAATTCCTCAATTAAATTTTCTATATCTAACTCATTAAATTTTTTTTCTTTTAAAAGTTTAATAGTTTTTTGTATCCACAGATAATCGTCTACTTCATGTAATTCTCTTAGGTTAGATTGAGATGGTATTTGTACCATGAATATTTCCCTATTTCTTTAACTAATTATATTATACTCACATCTTGCACCAAAACAAATAAACTTAATAATTATGACAAGGTAGTCAATTGTGAATAATTTAGCATCAAAATTGAACACTTTTGCCTGTCTTGGTGAGCGTTCCCTTGCGCAGATGCGAAGGCGCGGGGTCTCACCGCTCTTGCCTCTTGCCTCCCTAAACTAGCTAGTTTTAGCGAAGGTGCAAGATATGAGTTATATATGATAAATAAAAAAAGGATGAGCAATATTATAGTAACTCATCCTCAGACCAAATATTAATGTTGATGATTTAATGATTCTACTTTTTTAACTTCTTAACTAACAAAACTGAGAACTGTACCCCCAAGTGCTGCAACAGAAAGGGAGGTTAAAGATTGGATAATCTGCATAACATTCCTCAACTTATGAACAATTACATAAATATTGTTATGCCTCCCGATCTTTTGTCAAGTTTCTGTTAGTATTTGTTGCATTTTCTTCTTTTTTTGCAAAATATCCACCATTTTTCTTGTCATTAACTGCTTTTAGTTTGGTCAATGGCAGCCTTAACAAACCCTAAAAATAAAGGATGAGCGCAGTTAGGACGGGATCTAAATTCGGGGTGAAATTGAGTGGCAATAAAAAAGGGATGATCCGAGAATTCAATAATCTCCACTAAACGTCCATCAGGAGAGGTTCCACTGACTTTATACCCGGTTTCAAGCAACGAATTGCGGTAAGCATTATTAAACTCATAACGATGTCGGTGACGTTCATAAATAACTTCCTGTCTATATAAAGAAGCCGCCAAGGTATCAGGGGTAATACGACAGGGATATAGTCCTAAACGCATGGTTCCCCCTAAGTCCACCACGTCTTGTTGTTCCGGTAACAGATTAATAACAGGATTAGTGGTTTCTGGTTCAAATTCGGCACTATTGGCACTATTTAAACCGGCAACATTGCGGCCCCATTCAATGACCGCACATTGCATTCCTAAACAGAGGCCCAGAAAGGGAATTTTTTCCTTTCTAGCGTATTCAATGGCCCTTACTTTACCATCGACCCCACGAATTCCAAACCCACCCGGAACGATAATTCCACTGACATCATTTAAGTATTTATCCGCGCCATAATTTTCAATATCTTCCGCGCTCACCCACCGTAACTTAACCTCGCTATCGGTAGCAATACCAGCATGAACCAAAGATTCAACTACCGACAAATAAGCATCGCTAAGTTGAACATATTTCCCTACTAAGGCCACCTCAATGTGTCGTTTGGGGGCCTGCATTCGTTGGATGAGGGTTTGCCATTGACTTAAATCCGGTTTACGGGGTTCGAGGTGTAATAATTCTAGGGTTTGTTGGGCTAACCCTTCTTTTTCTACCACTAGCGGCACTTCGTAAATACTACTGGCATCTTGCGCCGTAATTACCGATTCGACAGGGACATCACAAAATTCTGAGAGTTTTTCCTTCATCCCTTCTTTGAGAGGGCGATCGCAACGACACACCAACACATCCGGTTGAATACCAATCGATCGCAACTCTTTAACGGAGTGTTGAGTCGGTTTGGTCTTCATTTCCCTGGCGGCCCGAATCCAAGGAATCAGCGTAACGTGCATATAGAGGACGTTATTTCGTCCTACATCCTTCCGAAACTGACGAATAGCTTCTAAAAAGGGCAAAGATTCGATATCTCCCACTGTTCCCCCGATTTCGGTGATAACAATATCAGGATTGGTATTTCTCGCTACCCGATGGATACGTTCTTTAATTTCGTTGGTAATATGGGGAATCACTTGTACGGTTCCCCCCATGTAGGCCCCCCGTCGTTCTTTATTGAGAACCGCTTGATAAATTGATCCGGTGGTGACACTGTTGAGACGGGACATGGGAGTATCGGTAAACCGTTCATAATGGCCTAAGTCTAAATCGGTTTCGGCCCCGTCATCGGTGACAAATACCTCTCCGTGTTGATAAGGACTCATGGTACCAGGATCAACGTTAATATAGGGGTCAAGTTTGAGGATCGAAACAGAATAATTTCTGGATTTGAATAAACAGCCTAGACTCGCTGCTACAATACCTTTACCGATACTCGAAACAACCCCACCCGTCACAAAGACAAACTTAGTCATAAAAATTATTGTAGATTAGAGGATCAAGACAATAGTCACTAAAAGTATACTCAATGATCAACAGACATCTGTTGCCTTTCAGAAATTCCTTGTACTTAATATTTTAGCCAAATAAATGACCCATTGATCAACTTCTTCTTAGGATTATTATTTATGATAAATAGGGAAAAATCTCGTTTTCTGCATACTTAAAAAAGTTCCTAATGATGGCTAATACTTTCAAGTGTGAGGGAGTTATATCGAACTCAGATTAATAATAATGAGAGGGTAATCAATTTTTAAGGATAAGGCATCAAAATTAAACACTCGCTATTGCCCATTGCTCATTCCCTTTCTAAACTAGCTAATTTAATCGAAAATGCAAGATATGAGTTTTAGCCATCATTCCTCAACTGAACTTTTCTTGGTGCAAGATGGGTAGTTGAGCCAAGATGTTGATTAAAACAAAATCTTGGTTCAACTTCATTAAAAAAATTTCAGATGTGACTTAACTCCATCTCTTAACTAAAGAACTTACCCCAAGGGTGATTAATAACAATAAACCTAGTTTAGAACTGGGTTCAGATGTCGTGACGGGTGTTTCTTGGGGTGCATCAATTAGTAGTGCAGAAGTTGAAGCCGTATCTTGGATGTCCACAATGCCAATACCCAAAGTGTAAACGCCAGCAGTTAGAGGATTTGAGGTAAATGTTTGGAATCCCGTTTCTTGGTTAAAAAGGGTACTAGAAGAAGATAAGAAGGATGAATTGGTATCAGCAAGGGTTGTAATTGTGCCATCAAGCACAATGAAAGCATAATCTCTCGGACTTCCAAGAGTCAATGGAAAATCAGAATTAGAATCATTAGTTAAAAAATTCCAACTAAAACTGATAGTTTCTCCTTCTTCAACCGTGAAGCTTTGAACAATAGCCGATCCTTCAAAAGCTTGTAAAAATGGAGATATATCTAAGTCTCCTGGTGATAAACCTAATGCGGTTTCTAGATCGGAAGGGGAACCAGTTGAAACAGCAGAATTTCCTGAAAAATTAAACGCTCCAGCCACAAAGGGAAAATCATCTTGTTCCAACGAAGCTGTTGTTAACAATGCCTGAGAATTACCAAATAAAGGCCCACTACCAATAAGTCCAGTATCAAGGCTAACATCACCACTAGGTGTCCAATTGGCTAGACCATTTTCAAAACCAGGATTAAGCTGTGCAGCCTGAGCCAATGGGGATATTATTAAGCTACTAATAGTCAGAATTGGCAGCATAGCAACTGATACTTTAAAAGCCGTAGTTTTCTTCAAAGATTGAAGGTTTTGAGGGTTCATTGTCATAAATCTCCAAGAAAATGAGTTGGGATAAAGTGGTTAATCGTCAGACTGAAAATGAGAAAAAGTGGCCTATTATTAATAGGTCACTTGAGAAATTTTTAATCAAGAGCAGAAGCAAAAATAAAGTTATTGGGATCGTTAAGGGTATTGGGAGCAACACCGGTTCCCTGTACAACCGCCAAGGTTCTGACATAACTATTAGCACCAGCCGAGCCATCTATATCAATGCCGATGGTGGTAAAACCAGCAAAGGAACCGATTTGTACATAGCCTAAGTCAAGGGGATTTTGACCAAACGGGTTAAAGTCAGTGTCGTTACTGAGAAGTTGCGAGAGATCAATAACATCTAGACCTAATTCAAAATCAGAAATTAAATCTAAGCCATCATCAACATTTTGGAAAGCAAACACATCAGCGCCTCCCATACCAGTCAGCATATCACTACCTGCAAACCCAGTGATAATTTCACTTTCAGCAGTTCCCATCAGGCTATCTCGACCGGCTGTGCCATTGATTTCTATCGGGCCTGAAGGTACATCATCGTTTTCAATGGTTCCAATGCCTTGAGCCTCGCTAATCGTTACATCACGGCCATTAGCATTGAGGTTAGACAGGTTAACCAAGAAATCTTCATTGGGTTCAACGATGGTGTCTCCATTCACTTCAATGGTGATGGTTTGGACTTCCCCTGCATTCCCTGTAAAGTTAAGGGTGCCATTATTAGCTGTGTAATCATTATCAGTAACGGTTGCCGTATCATCGGCTGTGTCAAAGTCAAGGGATAACCCTGTGTCCACTTCGTTATCTAAGGTGACATCAAAAGTATAAGTAGTGGTGCCACTGTTCCCTTCGCTTTGAGTGACGTTGTTAATACTCAAAGAAGCACTATCGTCGTTGCTAATGGTTCCAACACCTTGTCCGTCTACAATATCGGCTCCGATGGCATTAGAAAGGTTAACCAAGATGGTTTCATTGAGTTCAACCTTGTTATCTCCGTTCACTTCAACCGTAATAGTTTGGGTTTCCCCTGCATTACCAACAAAGGTTAAAGTGCCACTATTAGCCGTATAATCCCCATCTGCTGTGGTAGCCGTTCCATTAGCTGTGTCAAAGTCCACACTTGCGCCACCACTAACCGCATTATTGAGGGTGACATTAAAGGTTAAGGTTTGAGTGCCATTATCCCCTTCTGTTACGGTAGCGTTACTGATAGAGAAGCCGGCACCGTCATCGTTTTCAATGGTTCCAATGCCTTGAGCATCGCTAATGGTTACATCACGGCCATTAGCATTGAGGTTAGACAGGTTAACCAAGAAATCTTCATTGGGTTCAACGATGGTGTCTCCATTAACTTCAATGGTGATGGTTTGGACTTCCCCTGCATTCCCTGTAAAGGTAAGGGTGCCATTATTAGCTGTGTAATCATTATCAGCAACGGTTGCCGTATCATCGGCTGTGTCAAAGTCAAGGGATAACCCTGTGTCCACTTCGTTATCTAAGGTGACATCAAAAGTATAAGCAGTGGTGCCACTATTTCCTTCGCTTTGAGTGACGTTGTTAATACTCAAAGAAGCACTATCGTCATTAACAATGGTTCCTGTTCCCTGTCCATCTACAATATCGGCTCCGATGGCATTAGAAAGGTTAACCAAGATGGTTTCATTGAGTTCAACCTTGTTATCTCCGTTCACTTCAACCGTAATAGTTTGGGTTTCCCCTGCATTACCAGCAAAGGTTAAAGTGCCACTATTAGCCGTATAATCCCCATCTGCTGTGGTAGCCGTTCCATTAGCTGTGTCAAAGTCCACACTTGCGCCACCACTAACAGCATTATTGAGGGTGACATCAAAGGTTAAGGTTTGAGTGCCATTATCTCCTTCGGTGACGGTGGCGTTACTGATAGAGAAGCCGGCACCATCATCGTTTTCAATGGTTCCAATGCCTTGAGCATCGCTAATGGTTACATCACGGCCATTAGCATTGAGGTTAGACAGGTTAACCAAGAAATCTTCATTGGGTTCAACGATGGTGTCTCCATTAACTTCAATGGTAAGGGTTTGGACTTCCCCTGCATTCCCTGTAAAGGTAAGGGTGCCATTATTAGCTGTGTAATCATTATCAGCAACGGTGGCCGTATCATCGGCTGTGTCAAAGTCAAGGGATAACCCTGTGTCCACTTCGTTATCTAAGGTGACATCAAAAGTATAAGTAGTGGTGCCACTGTTCCCTTCGCTTTGAGTGACGTTGTTAATCCTCAAAGAAGCACTATCGTCGTTGCTAATGGTTCCAACACCTTGTCCGTCTACAATATCGGCTCCGATGGCATTAGAAAGGTTAACCAAGATGGTTTCATTGAGTTCAACCTTGTTATCTCCATTCACTTCAACCGTAATAGTTTGGGTTTCCCCTGCATTACCAACAAAGGTTAAAGTGCCACTATTAGCCGTATAATCCCCATCTGCTGTGGTAGCCGTTCCATTAGCTGTGTCAAAGTCCACACTTGCGCCACCACTAACAGCATTATTGAGGGTGACATCAAAGGTTAAGGTTTGAGTGCCATTATCTCCTTCGGTGACGGTGGCGTTACTGATAGAGAAGCCGGCACCATCATCGTTTTCAATGGTTCCAATGCCTTGAGCCTCACTAATGGTTACATCACGGCCATTAGCATTGAGGTTAGACAGGTTAACCAAGAAATCTTCATTGGGTTCAACGATGGTGTCTCCATTCACTTCAACGGTAAGGGTTTGGACTTCCCCTGCATTCCCTGTAAAGTTAAGGGTGCCATTATTAGCCGTGTAATCATTATCAGCAACAGTGGCCGTATCATCGGCTGTGTCAAAGTCAAGGGATAACCCTGTGTCCACTTCGTTATCTAAGGTGACATCAAAAGTATAAGTAGTGGTGCCACTGTTCCCTTCGCTTTGAGTGACGTTGTTAATCCTCAAAGAAGCACTATCATCGTTGTTAATCGTTCCGACACCTTGTCCGTCAGTAATAACAACATTGCGACCACTGTTTTGTAGATTAGAGAGATTAACAAAGAAGGTTTCATCGAGTTCTACTTTGTTATCTCCATTCACTTCAACCGTAATGGTTTGGGTTTCACCAGCATTACCAGCAAAGGTTAAAGTGCCATTAACCGCCGTGTAGTCACCATCTCCTATACTAGCTGTATTGTTCGCTGTAGCATAATCAACCGTAAACCCTGTATCAACCGCTTCATCTAAGGTGACGGTAAAGGTATAGAGTTGAGTGCCGTTGTTTCCTTCGCTGAGGGTGACATCGCTAATACTTAAGCTGGCAACATCATCATTAACAATGGTTCCCGTTCCCTGTCCATCAGCAATGGTTACTCCTGACGACGCATTAGAAAGATTAACCAAGAAGGTTTCATTCAGTTCAACCTTGTTATCTCCGTTCACTTCAACGGTAATAGTTTCAACTTCCCCTGCATTACCGCTAAAAGTCAACGTGCCACTGGTGGCAGTATAGTCGTTATCAGTGGTTGTAGCTGTGTTGTCAGCAGTGGTAAAGTCAACCGTTGCACCGCCACTAATAGTGTTGCTGAGAGTAACGCTGAAGACAAATTGCTGAGTCCCATTATCTCCTTCGACTAAGTTAACATTAGTGATGGAAAGATTGGCTCCATCATCATTTTCAATGGTTCCAATCCCTTGCGAGTCACTCAGAATAATATTCCGTCCGTTAGCTTGCAGGTTATTGAGGTTGACTACAAACGTTTCATCCGGTTCAACGGTAGTATCTCCGACTACGTCAACCGTAATGGTTTGGGTTTCCCCTGCATTCCCTGTAAAGTTGAGGGTTCCGTTGGTAGCTTGATAATCATTATTGGCCACAGTGGCTGAACCATTGGCGGTAGCAAAGTCCACTGATAACCCAGTATCCACTTCATTGTTGAGGGTAACAGTAAAGGTAAAAGGCGTTGTGCCATTATTTCCTTCACTTTGGGTCACATTGTCAATGCTGATGTTAGCACTATCATCATTATTGATAGTGCCAGTGCCAGACACGAGAACTGGTAACGTTCCATTACCTTGAAGGTTACTGAGAACGAGGTCAAAGGTTTCATTTAGCTCTACCTTATTATCCCCATTCACCTGAACCGTAACGGTGCGAGTCTGACCATCTGTGCCATCAAAGCTTAGGGTGCCACTATTAGCTACATAGTCACCATCTGCCACGGTTGCCGTGCCGTCAACTGTTGCAAAATCAACATCGAAGGCATCTGTCTCACCATTCAGGGTAACGTTAAAGGTTGCATTGGTGGTTCCATTATCTCCTTCTGAAATAATGACATCACTCACAGATAAGGCGGCGGTTTCTACTACGACTAGGCTCAAGTCGTTGGTATTAAACACAGGAGCGAATGCTAATCCTCCACCAATATCTAACCCACTAAAGGAAAGATTCGTGGCAATATCAGGAGCCGAATCAAAGGTAATAATTTCAAAGGTTTGACCGAGGGTTGGGGTAAAACCATTAACCAAGCTAACGTTGACAGTACCATCTAAGGTGGCTGTCCCGTCAATATCAAGGATATCAAAATTAGTGAGGCCACCAATTTCAATGTCAATGTTAGAGAAATCGGTTTCGCTATAGTCCCCTGTGATATTTAACGTTGCAATATCACCTACCGATAAACCAGGGGTAATTCTCCCTGCGTCGTTATCAATATCCCCATCAATACTACCAAAACCAGAAACATTTCCTGCATTAATATCAAGGGGATTAGAACCAACAACAATGCTTCCACCATCGAGGCGAGTATCTCCTGCGCTTTGAGTATAGTTGCCACTGAAAGTTAAAATGCCATTATTGGCTGCAACTGTCCCGGTATTATTGAAGAGAATGTTAATGGTGAAGTTATCATCACCGGCTGACTTGAGGAAGGTTCCAGCATTATTGAAGGTATTATTGACCCCAATATTGTTAAAGATACCAATAAAGCCCGTGCTATCTTCTTGGATGTCAAAGGTTGACCCCACATTGTTGTTAATGATGGAGTCACCCTGTAAGAATAGACTACTGGTGCTATTCCAAATCGCTCCATTATTAATTTCTAGGGTTCTTGACTCTCCATTCCCCCCGAAAAACTTTTGTCCGGTTCCCCCAATGGTCAAGGTGCCGTCGACTTCGGTAGTTCCTGTACCACTCTGGGTTCCTCCGTCCCAATCATAGTTTCCTGTGACGGTTAAATCATCACTACCTGTCAGAGTTCCTGCTGTGTGGACAACACTGGTAGGTGTGACGCTACTACCTGTACTTAGGTTAAGTGTGCCATTACTGAGAGTAACATCGCCGATATTATTGCCTGTAATCGTTCCCGTAAAGTTGGCAGTTCCCCTGAAACTGTTGTCGTACCACCACTGGGTAAGGCATAATCTCCTGCTAAATTAACTGTACCAGCACTGAAGAGTACATCCCGAACAGAGACGGTGGTATTACTACTGAGGTTATGGGTTCCTCCTCCAAATTCTAAGGTAGCAGTTCCTTGGAAGTCTCCTGTATGGTCGCCACCACCCCCTAAGTCTAGAATGCCATTGTTAGCCTCAACGGTTCCTGTATTGTTGAAAACCGTGCCAATAGTAAAACGGTCATCCCCTGCTGACTTAACTAGGGTTCCAGCATTATTAAAGGTATTATTGACCCCAATATTGTTAAAGATACCAATAAAGCCCGTGCTATCTTCTTGGATGTCAAAGGTTGACCCCACATTGTTGTTAATGATGGAGTCCCCTTGTAAGAAGAGATTGTTAGTGCTATTCCAAATCGCTCCATTATTGATTTCTAGGGTTCTTGACTCTCCAGAGGCTCCTAAAAACTTTTGTCCGGTTCCCCCAATGGTCAAGGTGCCGTCGACTTCGGTAGTTCCTGTACCACTCTGGGTTCCTCCGTCCCAATCATAGTTTCCTGTGACGGTTAAATCATCACTACCTGTCAGAGTTCCTGCTGTGTGGACAACACTGGTAGCTGTGACGCTACTACCTGTACTTAGGTTAAGTGTGCCATTACTGAGAGTAACATCGCCGATATTATTGCCTGTAATCGTTCCCGTAAAGTTGGCAGTTCCCCCTGAAACTGTTGTCGTACCGCCACTGGGTAAGGCATAATCTCCTGCTAAATTAACTGTACCAGCACTGAAGAGTACATCCCGAACAGAGACGGTGGTATTACTACTGAGGTTATGGGTTCCTCCTCCAAATTCTAAGGTAGCAGTTCCTTGGAAGTCTCCTGTATGGTCGCCACCACCCCCTAAGTCTAGAATGCCATTGTTAGCCTCAACGGTTCCTGTATTGTTGAAAACCGTGCCAATAGTAAAACGGTCATCCCCTGCTGACTTAACTAGGGTTCCAGCATTATTAAAGGTATTATTGACCCCAATATTGTTAAAGATACCAATAAAGCCCGTGCTATCTTCTTGGATGTCAAAGGTTGACCCCACATTGTTGTTAATGATGGAGTCCCCTTGTAAGAAGAGATTGTTAGTGCTATTCCAAATCGCTCCATTATTGATTTCTAGGGTTCTTGACTCTCCAGAGGCTCCTAAAAACTTTTGTCCGGTTCCCCCAATGGTGAGAGTGCCGTCGACTTCGGTAGTTCCTGTTCCTGCTTGAGTTCCTCCGTCCCAGTCGAAGTCTCCTGTGACTTGTAGGTTTCCTGCCCCTGTTATAGTGCCACCAGTTTGACTCCCTGTGCCGATAGTAGCCACACTGACAATTTCCCATGTTCCGTTACTAATATCGGTTCTATTTGTGTTGTAGGTAGCTCCTGTATTGACATTAACGGTACCGAAAGTAATATCAACATCCCCCGTCACACTGCTACCACTGTTAAGATTATGGGTTCCCCCTCCAAATTCTAAGGTAGCAGTTCCTTGGAAATCTCCTGTATGGTCACCACCTCCTCCTAAGTCTAGAATGCCATTGTTAGCCTCAACGGTTCCTGTATTGTTGAAAACCGTGCCAATAGTAAAACGGTCATCCCCTGCTGACTTAACTAGGGTTCCAGCATTATTAAAGGTATTATTGACCCCAATATTGTTAAAGATACCAATAAAGCCCGTGCTATCTTCTTGGATGTCAAAGGTTGACCCCAGATTGTTGTTAATGATGGAGTCCCCTTGTAAGAAGAGGTTACTGGTGCTATTCCAAATGGCTCCATTATTAATTTCTAGGGTTCTTGACTCTCCATTCCCTCCTAAAATCTTTTGTCCGGTTCCCCCAAAGGTGAGAGTGCCGTCGACTTCGGTGGTGCCTGTTCCTGCTTGAGTTCCTCCGTCCCAGTCGAAGTCTCCTGTGACTTGTAGGTTTCCTGCCCCTGTTATAGTGCCACCAGTTTGACTCCCTGTGCCGATAGTAGCCACACTGACAATTTCCCATGTTCCGTTACTAATATCGGTTCTATTTGTGTTGTAGGTAGCTCCTGTATTGACATTAACGGTACCGAAAGTAATATCAACATCCCCCGTCACACTGCTACCACTGTTAAGATTATGGGTTCCCCCTCCAAATTCTAAGGTAGCAGTTCCTTGGAAATCTCCTGTATGGTCACCACCACCTCCTAAATCTAAGATGCCATTATTAGCCTCAACGGTTCCTGTATTGTTGAAAACCGTGCCAATAGTAAAACGGTCATCCCCTGCTGACTTAACTAGGGTTCCAGCATTATTAAAGGTATTATTGACTCCAATATTATTGAAGATACCAAGATTACCATTGCTATCTTCTTGGATGTCAAAGGTTGACCCCAGATTGTTGTTAATGATGGAGTCCCCTTGTAAGAAGAGGTTACTGGTGCTATTCCAAATGGCTCCATTATTAATGTCTAGGGTTCTTGACTCTCCATTCCCTCCTAAAATCTTCTGTCCGGTTCCCCCAAAGGTGAGAGTGCCGTCGACTTCGGTAGTGCCTGTTCCTCTTTGGGTTCCTCCGTTCCACTCAGCATTGCCACTAATGGTTAAGACTCCGCTACCTTCTAAAGTGCCACCTGTTTGGGTAAAGGTATTAACGGTACTTGTTCCATTAAGTTCAAGAGTCCCATTGCTTAGGGTAAGATTATCATCAACATCAAAGGTGTTAGTAGCCGTTAGGGTTCCTGCTGAGACTTGCAAGGCACTTTGAGACGTTAAAGTGCCAATTGTTAAGGTATTTTGGCCATTAATTTGACCATTAAAGATAGTCGTCCCAAAACCTGACCCAATTTCAATGTCATCATTATCTGCAAGTGGAGTATCATTGTCCCAGTTCGTTGCGAAACTCCAGAGACCATTACCTTCGTCTCCATCCCATTGTCTAAGTGCCATTGTTAACTCCTGTCACACTATAACATTTAACTTGATTGAATAAATACAGCCTCACGTTAAGCTGTTTAGAATAAATTAAAATTGGATTAAGGTAACAAAAAATAATGATTAATTATCACCTTTATTACCTAAAAAACTTGTCTAATTGAAAACTTCATATTAGATTTTACAGAGTCAATGTTAGTTTTCATGTATAAGTTGTTTTTTTTCTTAACAAAACTTAACAATAATCGTAACTGAAGATTTAGTCAGCGTTTCTCACCATCAAAATAAAATTTCTATATTGGCCCATGACTTACTTTCGATTCTACCTAAACTCCCACTAGAATCTTTGTGATCTACTGAATCTACTTTTTTTGTTAACATTGAAATGAAACATGATAATAACAACTTTTATGACTGGTAGTAACCAAAAACTAAATAACGACTTTGAAAAAACGTTGAAAACCATTAACGATGAAATTTATAAGCAAATAGATCATAACCTAAGACCTCGTTTAGAAGATACAGGAAAAGCGTTAGAAAACGTAGCTAAAAATCCGATTTTACAAAAGATTTATCCTTGGATAGGATTACAGTGGTTAATGTATATTTTAGGAGAAGTTGATCATCATCAAATACAGACAAATATAGATCAATTACGGCAAAAATATCCCACTGAAACTCCCGATCAACTAGCCAATAGAATTATTCAACAACAGGGGATAGAAGCCGCAAAAGTTGGTGTTTTTACTAACTTGATCCCTCCCTTTGCTTTATTTTTATTGGGGTTAGAATTTTCAGCCATTACCAAACTACAAGTAGAAATGATTTATAAGCTTGCTGCTGCTTATAACTTAACCCTAGAAATTCCTTTACGTCGGGGAGAAAATTTTGCCTTATATAACTTATCATTAGGAGGTGGATTGCTCAAAACCGGTTTAAGCGTTGTGGAAATCATACCAGGAATTGGCCCCATTGTGGGAGCCTGTAGTGATGCTATTTTATTATATGGACTGGGTTATGCTACCACTTGGTTATATCAAAATGCAGTGGCTCAAAATCAGAAAATGACTCAATATTAAATCAACTTAAATCATTACTCATGATAAGTACGGATATCCACATCTGTGAGGTGTAATAATCCCAAGATGAAACAATGGTCAAAATCAGAGACAATGATAAGAGACAATATGTAAACCCTATTCTAACAACAAGGAAAAACTATGGCGGTACTGGAAAAAGGTAACATTACCATTCATACTGAGAATATTTTTCCCATTATTAAGAAGTCTCTCTACACCGATCATGAAATCTTCTTACGGGAATTAATTTCTAATGCAGTGGATGCCATTTCTAAGTTAAAAATGGCTTCTTTAGCAGGGGAACTATCAGGGGATGTTCCTGAACCCGAAATCACCATTACAGTGGATAAGAGTAATAAAACCCTTTCTATTTATGATAACGGTATTGGCATGACCGTTGATGAGATCAAAAAATATATCAATCAAGTTGCTTTTTCAAGTGCAGAAGAATTTGTTCAAAAATATCAAAAAAGTGCCAATGATTTGATCGGCCATTTTGGTTTAGGTTTCTACTCTGCTTTTATGGTAGCCAAACAAGTAGAAATTGATACGTTATCTTATAAAGAAGGAGCAAAAGCGGTTCATTGGTCTTGTGATGGTTCTCCTGAATTTGAGATAACAGAATCTTCTAAAACTCAAATTGGAACTACCATTACATTAACCTTAATGGACGATGAACAAGAATACTTAGAACCCCAAAGAATTCGTCAATTAGTTAAGACTTATTCTGATTTTGTTCCCGTTGCTATTAAGTTTGAAAACGAAACCATTAACCGACAAAAAGCATTATGGAAAGAATCCCCCCAAAATTTAACGGATGAGGACTATTTAGAGTTTTATCGTTATCTCTATCCGTTTCAAGAAGATCCCTTATTATGGGTACATTTAAACACGGATTATCCTTATCTTTTAAACGGGATTTTATACTTTCCTAAATTACGTCCTGATGTTGATGTCTCTCAGGGTCATATTAAACTGTTTTGCAATCAGGTCTTTGTTAACGATCACTGTGAAGAAATTATCCCAGAATTTTTAATGCCGTTACGGGGTGTTATTGATAGTCCTGATATTCCTTTAAATGTTTCTCGGAGTGCATTAACCAATCATCGCACTGTTCGCAGTATTGCTAATCATATCGCCAAAAAGATAGCCGATCGCCTCAAATCTATCTATAACGAAACTCCAGAAGAATATATAAAATGTTGGCAAGATGTGGGAACCTTTATTAAATATGGGTCTCTCAAAGACGATAAGTTTAAGAAACAAGTTGAAGATATTCTCATCTACAAAACCACTTATAAAGCCGATAAAGTAGGTGGAAAATCTGAATCTGAAACCCCACAAGTGCAAGTAGAAGGAGAAGGGGATCTCTGGGAAGATGTCACTTCTAACACTGAAAATGAGGAAAAATTTAGTTACGAAAGCGAAGGTTATACTACCTTACCCGCTTACTTAGAACGGAATAAAGAACGTCATGAAAATCGCATCTTTTACTGTACTGATCCCGATACCCAAGCCACTTATGTAGAACTCTACAAAAATCAAGGCTTAGAGATCCTCTTTATGGACTCTTTCATTGATACAAATTACTTTATTCCTTTCCTAGAAAGAGAATATTCTGAGGTTAAATTCTCCCGTGTCGATGCGGAATTAGATGATACTTTAGTTCAACAAGATAAAGCGGATGAAATTGTTGATCCCACCACCAATAAAACCCGCAGCGATCAAATTAAGGAAATCTTTGAGAAGGCTTTAAATAATAATAAAGTCAACATCAAAACCCAAGCTTTAAAATCAGATAGTCCCGAAAGTACACCCCCTGCAATGGTCTTATTACCCGAAGCAATGAGACGTTTTCGTGAGATGATGGCTGTCTCTCAACAACAGGTGATGGACTTCCCAGAAGAACACGTATTTGTGATTAATACAACCCATCCTTTGATTGAAAATATCTATCAGTTGAGTCAGGGAAGTATTATTCAAGCAGGGGGTGAGTCTCCCTCCGCAGAAATGGCCAAAATGTTGTGTCAACATATCTACGATTTAGCTTTAATTGCACAAAAAGGACTCGATGGTGAGGGGATGAAATCCTTTGTTGAACGGTCAAATCAAGTGTTAACTCGTTTGACTAAATAGTTAACAGTTAGTTCAGATTAAAATTAAAAGTAGGGTGGACATTTTCCACTCTATTTTTTTAAACGGTTGGTCAAATCAATCTCAAGACAACTTTAGGATCATTTTATTTACGTATAACGTTATCCGTCAATTTTGATAAAGTTCAATCATTGATTACCGATAAACTTAGTTAAAATATGACAAAGAAAGAAAAACTATGGCAAAAAGCAATAAACAGCCCACAAAATCTTACTTTTGATGAGTTTGAAAGATTATTAAGACAAACAGGGTGGATATTGAGTCGTCAAAAGGGAAGTCATCGTTTATGGTGTTCACCCAAGGGTAAAGTCTTACCCATTCAACCTCGTAAAGATGGTAAAGCAAAAGTTTATCAAGTTCAACAATTTATTAAGTATCAGGAGGAAGAAGAATGTCTTTAGAAAATTACGATTTTGATGGTTTTGTTATTAATTTATATGTTGATGAACAAGGTGACTGGTTGGCACATTTTCAAGAAATGCCGAATATTTCTGCATTTGGTGATAGTCCTCAAGAAGCGTTAGAAGAATTAAAAGTGACCTGGGAAATGGTCAAAGAAGATTATGAAGAAAAACAGCAAGAAATTCCCACTTCTATTCATAAAAAACAATTATCAAAGTTTATAAAATAACACTACATCTTGTTTTTATACCCTACTTTTGTAAAAATATTTTCTTCAATGTTAAGATTTTGATGAGATATGGGTAACTTAAATATTATGACAGTTGAAACTTGTAGGGCTTAACTGTTATTGTTATTAAACCCTATGATTTAACTGTTTCATAACCAGTGTTGACGGGGATTAAATTGTTCTTTTTCCCTGATTTGTTGATATAAAGCGATTTCTTCTTCACTCACTTCTGAAGGAATGGCGATTTGTATTTCTACCAGTTGATCTCCCCGTTTTCCTGAACCGTCGGGATACCCCTTATTAGCTAACCGTAACCGTTGACCCGGACGCACCCCTTTAGGGACCGTCATTTTCACTAAACCATCGATAGTAGGAACCTCCACCGAACCCCCTAAAATGGCTTCGCTGGGGGTAACAGGCACTCGACAAGCGATATCGCTACCCCGTAACTCAAAAAAAGCGTGAGGGGTAATGGTAATTTTCAGATAGAGATCCCCCCCTTGTAACCCTTGGCCTTTGAGACGAATTTTCTGACCATCAATCATCCCTGAAGGCATATCCACTTCTAGCGATCGCCCATCTTCTAAGCGAATACGTTCCCGTCCCCCCCGATAGGCTTTTTCCAGGGGAATATTTAACTTAGCTTCTACATCCCTGGCACTGCGAGAGGGGTTAACCACTTTTGCCCGTCGGGTACTGCCGGGATTATAGTCTTGAAACCGCCAAAACTCACTATCTCGACTGTAACTACTGGCATTGTTGCCATTACGAGAGGGACGAGGTTGGGGGCGAGGGGGACGGCGTTTGGTTTTGCCGAAACGGACGCGATCATAATCAGCCCGTTTGGTCTCATCGGATAAAATATCGTAGGCTTCGTTAATACTCTTAAATTTTTCTTCTGCTGTGGTATCCCCTGGGTTCACATCAGGATGATACTGCCGAGCCAGTTTGCGAAAAGATTTTTTAATCTCCTCGGCAGTGGCATCTCTAGAAACCCCTAAAACGGCATAGTAGTTACGAAGTTGCTGCATATATCAGTATAAAACGGGAATGGGAATCGGGTCAGAATTTTTATTTTAATGGTCTTACGACCTTAGAACCAATCATCGTCCTCTTCATCCCATTGATTTTCCGTTGGAATCCGACGAGAGCGATCGCGGGTATAGTAGCTATCTGACTCTCTGGGGGGATATGGGCGCGGTTCAGACGGTGGACGACGACGGGATCTCGGACTAGGGCGTTCTTCTTGCCAGTCGTCATATTCATCTTCATAGCGATCGTAACGAGGGGGAGGAGAACCGTAGGTTTGACGCTCATCATAACGAGGAGGAGGAGAACCATAGGTTTGACGCTCATCGTAACGAGGGGGAGGAGAACCATAATCTCGTGGTTCTGGATAACGGGGCATTCCATAGTCATCCCCGTAAGTTCCTCGACGGGTTGTATAGGGATAGTCGTCTTCATCATCTCCCGTTAAGGTCTTACGAATGGACTCAAAAATGCCTTCATCTTCCTCATCATCGTATTGTAAGCGCACTTCTCGGTTCAGTTCATATAAAACATCTTGTAAGTCGGCTTGCGCTCGATCTAAGCGTCTTTCGTCATCTTGCTCCAAACTGTCGAGGATCTCTGCATTTAAGGATTCGATTTGACGACGATACCCACTGGTAAACTGAGTCCCAAAGTCTAAGGTAACGTCTTTTAATCGCCGTAATGCCTGATCGGTCAAGGCTTTGGCCTTGTTGCGTTTTTCGATCCGTTCTCTGCGTTGTCGATCTTCTTCAGCAAATTGACTGGCTTCTTGGATCATGCGGTTAATTTCCCCTTCGCTGAGGGTTGAAGCCCCTTGTATGACCACACTTTGTTCTCTCCCTGTCGTGCGATCGCGGGCCGTCACTTGCAAAATACCATTGGCATCAATATCAAAGGCCACTTGCACTTGAGGAATGCCCCTCGGTGCCGGCGGTATCCCCGTTAATTTAAACCGTCCCAAGGATTTATTATCTTTGGCCATTTCCCTTTCTCCCTGGACCACATGAATTTCTACCATGGTTTGATTATTTTCCCCGGTCGAAAAGATGTCGGAACGACGCACAGGAATAGTGGTGTTGCGAGGGATTAATTTTTTCGTGACACCGCCGATGGTTTCTAACCCCAAGGATAAGGGAGTCACGTCTAATAACAAGATTTCTTTGACTTCCCCTGCTAAAATACCGGATTGAATGGCGGCCCCCACTGCTACCACTTCATCGGGGTTAACGTTTTCGTTGGGTTCTTTGTCAATGAAACTCCGCACTAACGCTTTAATCATGGGCATTCGAGTTCCCCCACCCACTAACACCACCTCATCAATTTGTACGGGGGTTAATCTGGCATCATTTAAAGCCCGTTTGATAGGACGAGTCAGACGACTGACTAAATCGGCACAGAGGTCTTCAAATTGAGGGCGTGTGAGACGAGTTTCTAGGTGCTTAGGACCGTCTTCAGTGGCAGTAATGAAGGGGAGATTAATATCGGTGACACTGACCCCTGATAGCTCGATTTTCGCCTTTTCGGCTGCTTCTGTGAGTCGTTGTAATGCCTGTCTATCTTGACGAAGGTCTACTTTTTCTTGTTCTAAAAATTGTTCGGCTAACCAGTCTACAATGCGTTTATCAAAGTCTCCGCCGCCGAGTTGGGTATCCCCACTGGTCGATTTAACTTCAAACACCCCGTCACCCACTTCTAAGACGGAGACATCAAAGGTGCCTCCTCCTAAGTCAAACACAAGGATTTTTTGGGAAATTTGTTGATCTAACCCATAGGCCAATGACGCTGCGGTGGGTTCGTTGATGATGCGTAAAACCTCTAATCCGGCGATTCTCCCTGCATCTCTAGTGGCTTGGCGTTGGGAGTCGTTAAAATAGGCAGGAACGGTGATCACTGCGCCGGTGACCGGTTCCCCTAAGTAGCGTTCTGCTTCTTCTGCGAGTTTACGGAGAATTTTGGCTGAAATTTCTTCGGGGGCAAAGTCTCTCTTGAGACGAGGACATTTAATTTTAATGTTGCCGTATTCATCCCGACGGATGGTGTAGGGAACTTGTTTCGATTCGGGGGTTAATTCTGCATACTTTCGTCCCATAAAGCGTTTCACCCCGTAATAGGTATTCTGGGGGTTTAAAACTGCTTGTCGTCTAGCCATTTGTCCGACGACCAATTCTCCATCTTTATTAAACCCAACCACAGAAGGGGTAGTACGCATTCCTTCTGAGTTGGCGATCACGACTGGCTTTCCGCCTTCCATTACGGCAACGACAGAATTAGTTGTCCCCAGATCAATGCCGACTACTTTGCCCATGTTTATTCTTTTCTCCAGCTACTCCATTTAATTGCGGTTGGTTCGTTCGAGAGTTTAGCTTGATTAAGTCTCGTTGACAATATTGTATCGAATTGTCGTCAGTATCAGTGAGCAGTGAACAGTTATCAGTCATCAGTTATCAGTTATCAGTTATCAGTGACCAGTTATCAAAAGGGATTATACTATCTTTTATAAGATTAAAAAGTTTAATTAATTAAGATAAAAAAATGAAACAATGGTACGAAGAGTTATTTGAGAATTATGCCCTTAAATATGAGCAAGAAGGTTTCACTCATGGCACGATGGGTGAGTGTGATTTTATCGAACAAGAAATCAATTATGACAAAAATACCCGAATCTTAGATATTGGCTGTGGAACGGGTAGACATTCTATTGAATTGGTCAAAAGAGGTTACGAAGTGGTAGGGATTGATTTATCTGAGTCCCTTTTAAATCGGGCAAAAGAAAAAGCGAAAGAAGAAAACTTATCTCTTGAGTTCTATCAATATGATGCTCGAAATTTACCTTTTGTCGATGAGTTTGATTTAGTCTATATTATGTGTGAGGGGGGTTTCTGTTTAATGGAAACCGATGAAATGAATTACCAAATTTTGGCCAGTGCAGCTAAAGCGTTAAAACCGGGTGGGCTGTTTATTTTTACCGCTTTAAATGCTTTATATCCCCTGTATCATTCTGTTAAAGAGTTGATGGATGATAATCTTAATTCTGGAAACACAGAAGAACATTCTTTTGATTTAATGACCTTTCGAGAGTCTAGCATTTTCAATATTGAAGATGATCTCGGCAATCAAAAAACAATTCACTGCAACGAAAGATATTATGTCCCCTCGGAAATTACCTGGTTATTACAAACACTAGGTTTTAAAAACATTGAGATTTTTGGCGCAAATCTTGGGGCTTTCAGTCGCAATGATTCATTATCACCCGATGATTATGAAATGTTAGTAATTGCTAAAATCTGAGTTCAATTAATGGGTCAATGAATATTCTTGAGCAAGAAATAATAAACTACAAACTTCTTCGTCAGTGGTTTGGGTAAAATCTTCGTACCAAAGGCTAATAGAATTCATATATTCTGGCATGGTTAAACACACTATTTGATCCACTTCTCCTCTTAATTCTTGACAAACCGAAGGCGGTGCAACGGGAACAGCAATAATAATCTTTTTGGCTTGCTGTTTTTTCATAATAGCGATCGCTGCTTTAATGGTTGAACCGGTAGCAATGCCATCATCCACTAAAATAACGGTCTGATTATAAATTCTAGGAAAGGGTTTATCTCCCCGATAAACTTGTTCTCGACGGTGCAATTCTTTTTGTTCTTTTTGGGTGACTTCTTCTATCACTTGAGGGGATATATTTGACCAATTAATAACATCTGTATTGAGAATTCTTGCCCCTCCTAAAGCAATGGCACCCATGGCTAATTCTGGACGGTTAGGAACCCCTAATTTTCTCACTAAACAAATATCGAGCGGCAGATTCAATTCTTTGCTAATACAGTAAGCAACGGGAACCCCTCCCCTAGGTAAAGCTAAAACCACCGTATTTTTCTGATTTTTATAGCTTGTTAATTTCTTGGCTAATTGTTGTCCTGCTGCTGTGCGATCATGAAAGCGACTATTCATGGTATTTTTCCCCTAGATTGTGTTTTCCCCTAACTTCTTTTTTTGTAGCGTTTGGCTAGGATTAAAACTCATTTATCCTATTTATTCTAACATTTTCAGATGGCTCAATCGGTCTTTGTGTTACAAAATATAAAGTCGATTTATCATTCTTGTTTAAAAATAATGCGATCGCCTCAACTTTGGCAAGTTACACTGATCTTAACCCTTGGGATTTTATCCGTTTCTTCTACAGCAATTTTTATCCGTCTTGCTTTGGAAGCTTCGGGAAAATTGGGACTAGAGTTTAGTCTTTTTTTAGCAGCGTCTCGTTTAATTATTGCTTCAATGGTTTTACTTCCTGCTTGGCGTACTGTTGTTAAAAATAAAGCCAGTGTCAAAGCTTATTATTATGCTGTGGGTGCAGGATTTTCTTTAGCGTTTCATTTTATTTGTTGGATTACTTCTTTATCGTTTACCTCTATTGCAGCCTCGACGACTTTAGTCACCACTAATCCTATTTGGGTGGTTCTTTTATCGTGGTTTTGGTTTAAAGAAAAGCCGAAAAAATTAACTCTTTTCGGAATTTTGATTGCTTTATTAGGGGGCATTTTGATCACGTTAGGGGGCAATGATGCCAATAACGCTTATCGTCAACCTCTGTTAGGTAATACCTTAGCTTTGCTGGGAGCTTTTTTTGTTAGTTTCTATTTAATTTTTGGTAAAATTGCTCAACAAGAAGGGTTAACTATTACCAGTTATAGTGTCATTGTTTATACTATGGCTGCTATCCTTCTTTTTCCTTTACCTTTTATGTTTGGTTCTGGTTATACGAATTATCCAAATTCTGTCTATTTTTACGTCCTTTTAATGGCCATTTTTTCTCAATTAATTGGTCATACTAGCATCAATTGGTCAGTGCGTTATGTGTCTCCGACTTTGGTGACTTTAGGAATTTTATTTGAACCCATTGGGTCTAGTTTCTTAGGGTTTATTATTTTTCAGGAAATACCTTCAATTTTTGTATTAATAGGAGCTATTATTATTTTAGTTGGTGTTATTATTGCTGTGATTAGTTCTCAAAATAAAGATAAATCCGTTTAGCCTTACTCGGTCAAATATTAAATATTAATTTTTAACCCTTTCTTCTCAGAATTGAACTAACAATTATCTTCTCCATTTTGCTCTTAAATAATACCATTGATCTAGATAAACTTGTGGATAAGCTGATCTTAACTATCCCATTTATTTCGTATAAGCAGAGGAAGGGTATAACAAAATAATAGGAACTTTTGGCTAACGAGGATTTTCTAAGGGTTGATATCAACAGAATAGGTAACTAAAGCGCAAATTAAAATCGCGATCGCCAACTTCTCTATAAAACTAAATCTCTTGTTTATTTTCGGCAAGCTTATTTAAGACAATACCCAGTAAACAATCAATTATAATTTTGTCGGTTAAGGTAAGTTTATGCTGACCATAGTCTTGCTTAATATATCTAAATCTCAGTCAGTGCTTGCTTTTGCATCAATTCAATGGTTAAACCACTCCCCTAAATAGTCATACTTTTTAATCCTATTACTTCAGAGAAGTTTGATGCTAGGGTTGAGCTAAACTGCCCCAAGAATTCATCAAGATCCTTGATAGTATTGATTAAATTTTCTGCTAGGTATTCTAACCTAATTAATCGAAAATATGCAGTAAACTGTTGATGCTAATGCCCAGATAAAATATAATTAGCTAAAAAGCCATCATCTAAAAAAATGCTCCCTAATTTACCATAATTTAAACCTTTTTAGCTTAATTTTTCTATTCCTAATCTTTGAGGAATTGAGAGACTAGATTTTTCTGTGGGATCACAGTTTAATCACTGGCTAATATCCATTAAACTCCCTCTAAACCATAAGGTAGAATGGAGATGATCATTCACAATTTCAGCGTCATTTCCTTCTGTAAATGCACTGAGATAAGCAATATTACTCATCTATTTTGGGTTTAACAAATTATGGCAGTGATGATCAATGGCTGGAATTTCAAGAATATCTTTTATATGTAGGATCTTTTCTCTCCCTGTCAACAATTTTCCCTTAAATATAGATCGTCAGACTCTAAAATCCCTGAAAAATCGAAAGTTATCTTTATCATAAACAAGACTTATTGTCAAATAGTTGCAAGAATAATTTACATTTGCTACTATCAGGATTATAGAAGGTAATCAAAAGCCTCTGGTGACTAACAATTACGGAGTGATTAACTATGACTAAGTACAAATACACAAAAAATGCGATTTCCAGAAAGAGACAAAATGAAGGAATGAGTTTATTGTCTTTATTATTCTTTATGATGGGAGCCGTTAATGTCTATGGACATTTACAAGGCAATGATAACCAAGTCACCACCACTAACGATAACGACATGACTGGTTTATTAAAAGTAGGTATTTTGGCTATGTTTTTAGCAGGGGTTATGGAACTTCTGGTTATTTAACTTTATTTTTAAACTGAATTTTTTAATGAGAAAATTATCATAAGGGAGTAACTAAAGTATCAATACTATCATCATTACTCCCCACTCAAATCAGTTAATTTTCAGGTTTTGTAAACCCATACTCTTCAAAGACAGCTTGAGCTTTGTCTTCCAATAAAAAGTTAACAAACTTTTTCGCCTCTTCAGGATTTTTGCTTTCTTTCACCACAGCAACAGGATAAACAATAGGGGAATGGGACCCTTTAGGTGCAGTGGCGGTTACTGTTACTTTATCAGAAATTTTTGCATCGGTACCATAAACAATACCAGCGTCAACATTGCCTGTTTCTACATAGAAAAGAACTTGACGAACATCTTTTCCATAAACTAATTTTGGTGTTAACTTATCGTAGGACTTTAACGAGGTTAACACCTCTTTTCCATATTGGCCAGCCGGAACACTATCAGGATCACCTAAAGCAATTTTATCTAACTTAGCAGTGGGTAACGTTTCAAAAGTAACTGATTCTTGGCTATCTTTTGGGGTGACTAAAACAACATTATTTTCTAGTAAATTCTTACGAGTATCTGTCAATAATAAATCCTTATCTTGTAGTGCATTCATCTGCTTCGGTGCAGCAGAAATAAAGATATCTGTCGGCGCTCCTTGTTCAATTTGTTGTTGCAAAGAACCCGAAGAACCAAAGTTATAAACAATATCGACATTGGGGTTTTCTTGTTGGTAAATAGGTTGTACTGCTTTCATGGCATCTTGCACACTGGCCGCCACCGAGACAGTTAAGGTAACTTGAGGGGTATCCTGTTGATTAGAATTGGAACCCGTGCAAGCTGTCACAAAAGTGGCTAATGTTAAAGCAAGAAAATGTTTTCTTTTCATGAAGATTGATGATCGTCTAATTGAACTAGAGGTATGCTAAAAACAATTATAGAATTGAGTCTATAAAATTAACAATATTTTAATCTATTCGCCATTAAAACAATGAACAGTGGCACGGCAAAACCTCAAGCGTCATCCTTATCTGAGGTCATCAAACAGTTAGAAACTTCCCCTGATGGTTTAAGCCAAGAAGAAGCCCAAAACCGTCTTAACCAATACGGTTACAATGAATTAGAAGACAAAAAAGTTAACCCCTTAATGATGTTGCTATCCTATTTCTGGGGTCCCATGCCTTGGATGATAGAAGCAGCCATTATTCTTTGTGCATTAGTGCAAGATTGGGTAGATTTTGGGATTATTTGTTTTCTGTTAATGGGTAATGCAGCCATCGGTTTTACCGAAGAAAAATCCGCCGGGGATGCAGTGGCCGCCCTCAAAGCGCAACTGGCCCGACAAGCTACTGCCAAACGAGATGGACAATGGAAAACCGTTCTCGCCAGGGAATTAGTTCCTGGGGATGTCATTCGCATCAAAATTGGGGATGTGTTGCCGGCTGATCTAAAATTGTTTGACTGTGATCCCTTAACCATTGATCAAGCCGCCTTAACTGGGGAATCTTTGCCCGTTACCCGTGAAACCGGGGATCTGGTTTATTCCGGTTCCATTCTCAAAAAAGGTCAAGCTGAGGCTGTCGTTACCAGTACCGGGGTTAACACCTTTTTCGGCAAAACTGCTAAATTAGTCAGCGAAGCCGAATCGACAGACCACTTACAAGAAACGGTTCTCAAACTCTCAGATTATTTGATCATTATCAATATCATCCTCGTGGCCATTATCCTCTTAGTCAGGGTTCACGATGGGGATAACTTTGTTCAAGTTCTCAAATATTGTCTCGTTTTAACTGTTGCCTCCATTCCCCTTGCCACTCCAACGGTATTGGCTGTCACCATGGCCATTGGGGCCCAACTGTTAGCCAAAAAAAACGCCCTCGTCACTCGTTTAGCTGCCATTGATGAACTGGCCGGGGTCAATATGTTATGTTCGGATAAGACGGGGACTTTAACCCTTAATCAACTCTCATTAGGCGATCGCTGGACCTTGGAGAACATTGATCCTGAAGAAATGCTGTTATCAGCTGCCCTTGCCTCTCGCAGTGAAGATCATGATCCCATCGATATCACCATTATTAATGGTTTAAAAAACCCCGATCAACTGCAAAATTATCAAATTACCCACTTTATCCCCTTTGATCCCGTTCGTAAACGCACAGAAGCCGAAATTATCAGTCACGACGGCACAACCTTTAAAACCAGTAAAGGTGCGCCGCAAGTTATTTTAGAGTTAAGTCCGAATAAAATAGCGATCGCCCCTCAAGTCAACGCCCAAATAGATGCTTTGGCCCAACGGGGTTATCGCGCTTTGGGGGTGGCGACGACGAATGAAGAGGGAGAATGGCAATTTTTAGGGATTCTGTCCTTATTTGATCCCCCTCGCCCTGATTCCCAGATCACCATCGAAAATGCCCGAAAATTGGGGGTTCCTCTGAAAATGATTACGGGGGATCAAGTGGCGATCGCCAAAGAAACCTGTCATCAATTAGGGTTAGGACAAAATGTCATCGATGCCCAGATTTTCCGAGAAACGTCCGCTTCTCAAATGAGTCAGTTAGCGAGGGAAATAAAATATGCTGATGGGTTTGGTCAAGTCTTTCCTGAAGATAAGTTTCATATTGTCGAAAGCTTACAAAAACAAGGGTATATTGTGGCGATGACGGGAGATGGGGTGAATGATGCTCCGGCCCTAAAACAGTCTAGCGCAGGAATTGCCGTTTCTGGGGCGACGGATGCAGCCAGGGCGGCTGCGGATATTCTCACATCTTGCACCAAAACAAATAAACTTAATAATTATGACAAGGTAGTCAATTGTGAATAATTTAGCATCAAAATTGAACACTTTTGCCTCTTGCCTCTTGCCTACCCCCCCTGCCCCCCTTTGAAAGGGGGGTGTGGGGGGTTTTAGCGAAGGTGCAAGATATGAGTATTGTTTTATTGACCCCTGGTTTATCAGTCATTATCGATGCCATTAAACTGAGTCGTCAAATTTTTCTACGAATGCAAAGTTATTGCATTTATCGGGTGGTGGAAACCGTTCGTATTTTGTTCTTTGTGACTATCGCTATTTTAGTTTATGGGTCCTATCCTGTTACTGTAGTGATGTTGGTACTGTTGGCTTTAATTAACGATGGTTCAATGGTAACCATTGCTTATGACAATACCAGAATTCCTAAACAGCCTCAACGTTGGAATTTAACCTTTATTCTTAGTTTTGCAACGTTTCTAGGTTTAGTGGGAGTTATTGAGACTTTTCTGCTCTATTATTACACGGAAATTTATCTCCAGTTGTCCCATGAAATGGTACAAACTCTGATTTATTTACACCTAGCAGTTGGGGGAATGATGACTATTTATGTAACAAGGGTGCAAGGCCCTTTTTGGTCAGTTTCGCCGGCTAAAACCATGTTAATGGCAACTGGGTTATCGGTGGCTATTTCTACTATTTTAGGCTGGTTTGGCATATTAATGGCTCCGGTTGGCTTTTGGTGGACCTTTGCCAGTTGGGGTTATGCCTTTGTTTGGTTCTTAATTTTTGATTGGTTAAAACTGTGGTTATACCGTCTCTTGAACAAGAAAAAAGTGGTTATGTTGGGACAACGTTATCTTCGTATTTGGAAGCAATTCAGTGGTGATTAAATGGTATGATTATAGCTTGCACCTTTGATAAGATTAGCTAGTTTTTAAGGGTTCAGCTATGAGCTATTTTCAGATAACACTAACTGCTGAGTGCTGAATACTAAATGCTTACATTATTAAGTTTATTGGTTAGACGTGCAAGATATCAGTATGAAAAAATAAGAAAAATAACCCTGACTCAAAAGGGATTTGTTACCTTATTTTTAAGGTAACAATATCCGTTATGATGAGGTTAAATTATTAATGTGCTTCTATCATCACAATAGAAGTTTCATCAATTATTCAACCCCTAACATAACATCACTCGCTTTGATAATAGCATAGGCTTCTTTACCTTCACTTAATCCCAAAGATTCAGCAGACTCTTTAGTAATCATGCCACTAATTTCTACCCCAGGAGCAACTTCTAGAGTAACAACAGCATTCACACTCCCCATTTCAACTTTTTTGACGGTTCCTTTTATGGTATTACGCGCACTACTTTTCATAGATTAACTCTCGAAATTAATTAAAAGTCTTGGTAACTATAACATAGTTTTTACATAGGGGGATAGCTCCAGTGGTTTCTTTTTTGTGGCTCATTTCATGTTGATAAGGCGAAGGGTTTCATTTATCATTATTCATCAATTTTTATTGATGTAATGTTTTATGATATAGATAGAGAATTTATTCAAGCTTATAATGATAATAACTTCAAGGAAGAATTACACTATGGTGAAAATGAAATCTTCAGTCGTTAATGTTATCTCATTGTTAAGATTGATAGCAAAATCTTGATTATTAACTAATATTGTGGTTTGGCCTTCAGCTATAGTGATTTTTAGATCATCGAAGGAGTCAATGGGAAGGTTTGAGAAGTGGATAACATCCCCTCTTTCAAAGTCTGTAATGCGATCGGGGTTAGCTGTGGTGGAGTCGTTGAAACTGTTGTAAATGAAGATATCTGCGTCGTTTCCGCCGGTTAAGATATCGCCACCGAGTCCCCCTGTAATCATATCATTGCCGTCTCCTCCTGTAATGACATCATCGTTACTTCCGCCGGTTAGGGTGTCGTTACCGTTTTCTCCCTCCATGACAACGGTATCATCACCAGAATGGGTAAAGGTGTCGTCTCCGTCATTTCCTATCACCATTTCTAGGTTAGTATGGCCTAAGTCGAGGGTGACAGCATCAGCAGTGGTAACGATCGCAATATCTGTTCCCTCTCCCCCATCAATAAAGCTATCTTCTGCATCAATATAGAGTAAGTCGTCTCCTGCGTTACCCTGTAGGCGATCGTCTCCTTCATCCCCGACTAACCAGTCGTTCCCATCGTTTCCGACTAAGGTGTCGTTTCCTGCTTCTCCTGAGAGGAAAATATCATCATTTGCGGTGGTGTAAAGGGTGTCGTTGCCAATGTTTCCTATGGCAACTTGGAGGTTACTGTCTGCGAGGTTGAGGGTTAAGTCGGTTTCGGTTTCGTGGATAAGGAGGGATACTGCGGTGTCATCTTCTGCGAGTATTTCTATTCCGGTGTCGGTTTGGTTAACTTTAAACCCTGTTTGAGTGACAAGGAAGGCAATATCGGATATTTCGCCACTGGTTCCGTCATTTCGGTTGAAAATGGAGCGTTTTTTGATAATATTACCGTCTTGGATGGTTTCGGTGGTGATACCGTTAAGGTTAATGCTAGTGATACCGTGATCTGTTAGGGTTTTGAGTTCGTCGGGTTGACTGATACCGTCTTGGTTAATATCTTGCCATACGAGTATTTGATTAAACTGGGTATCTGTAGCGGAAATAATCCCGTTTTGGTTGCTGTCTAGGGTTGCTAATGCGTCTAACCCAGAAGTAGGGGAACCGTCGTTAAAGTATTCGGAGAAAACTTCGGTAATATTGTTTATGGTCCCGTCTTGGTTTAAGTCTAGGGTTAGAATACCGTCGGTTGTCCATGCGGTGTTTTCAGCGTAACCATCTGCATCTATATCAAAGAAGATAGTAGAAGTAGATAGTTCAGATAAGTCTAATCCATTACCATCTAAATCAAGAATAATAGGATCTAAAGGAACTATATTGTTAGTATTTGTTTGATAAGAACCAAAAGCATATTCTGACGATTCTAAGAAAGATGGTAGAGGATTATTATAAGTTATTGTTATATCATCACTGTTTACAATTGTTTTGAAACTATTAAGATAATTTTTGTTGCTTGTTGTATAAGTAGTTTCCGTTGTAATTTCTTCTTGTTTTGCTTGTAAAAACTGATCGAGGGTATCTAAAGAAAAACCTTGATTGAGAGCATCCATTATAAATTCATAAGCTACAGAATGATCTGCCCCAACCGATAGATTATCAGCCAAATATGGATTTTGTGATGATGGATCTTCCTTAAGATAAAAGTCTAATACTTCTCTGGTAATTTTAATATCTTGATCTCCTAAAGGTTTGGTATATCCTAATGGGAATAGTCCATCATAATCACTACGAACAAGTATTACATTTTCAGCATCAGTTTTATCTAAACGTCCCTCATCAGATGAATATGGGATAAAAGTAAGTGTGTTCCTTTCAAAACCTGGACTAGCTGGATCTAATCCAATAATCGTATTAACTTGAGTATAATTATCTTTTGCATATTTTCCGATTGCTCCTGCTACTTGTGCGCCTAAACTATGACCTATAATTTGCAATTGACTAAAATCAATCTTTAACTCATGAAGTTTTTTAGCCATTTCTTGTCCAGCTAATTGAGTATCTGAAGCAGGAATGAAATAATTAACATTTTGGGCTAATTCAGACCAATCACCAATAATTACATTATGATTAGGATATTTATTTTCAAGCAGTTCTGCTACTAGAAAATTCCACTCTGGACTAACATTATTAAGCCAGCCAAATGTGATTAATATAGTCGCTTTGTTAGGATCTATTTCCCCTCGTGTAATCAAAGCTCCCTGATTATTTTCGTTGAGTTCAAATTCTTCCGTAATATATATTTGTTCTTGACCATTCTTTTCTTGTCTTATGAAAATATTTTCTAATCCATATTCTGAGGCAAGATTTTGTATTTCTTCGTTGGTTATATCTGGCTGTTTTAAAATATTTTGTAATAATAATTGTTTTTTAAAGTTGGTTAATTTGTCAATAGTTGTTTGTTGCTCATTGTAGTTAGTCAACCCATTAGCTATCCCTTGAATTCCTAATAACCACCCTTCTAAACTACCATCATCACTAATAGTTTCTATTCCATTGACAATATTAATAGCAAATTCTGTTGTACTGATAATATTTAGAAGTTGTTCTGATACGGCAAAGTCATCACCGAAGGTTGCAGATAGATTACTTCCTAAGAGAAAGCTGGCATTTACAAAGTTAGCGGTTGCTGCTAACCATTCATCTTCTTCTGCTAATTGAACACCACTATTAATACTTAAAGCTGCTTGAGATAAATAGCTATATTCTGGTAATCCTATGGGTAAAGCTGCATTAACGATACTAAGAAATCCTGTTAACCCATCTCCATTATCAATTGCTTGATAACCGTTATAAATTCCTGATGAAAATTGCTGAACATCGGCAAAGGTTTCAAACCCTTTAAATGATTCAAATCCTAACTCTTTAACTGTCTCAGTTAAACCAACATCAGGTAAGTCAAAACCGCCTAATTCTGCTGCTCCTAATGCTGCCATTCCCGCATTAAATATTGCCCCTCCTATATCCCCATTATAAGCAGATTGAACTGCACTTAAAGAAGCTCCAATTGTCTTTAAAGTAGTGGCAACTGTAGAAAATGTAGTACCTGAAACTCCTAAAAATGCTCCAGTTCCTGCTAAAGATGCTCCTGCGGTTGCTACTGCTGCCGCTACACTTAAAACTAAGGTAACTGTCCCTAATAATTCGTTAACAAAGGCTTTCTTTCTTGCTTTTCTTTCTTGTATTCTCCCGTCAATAATTTGGTTTAAAATGTCTTTTGATTGCTTGGCTAATTCACTGGATAAATCTACTGCACCCTCTGCATAGCCAATCTTATATAAAACTTCTAAATACTCTTGGTTAATATCGTCAGTTTCTTCCCCTAATTCCTGACTGATAATAATTTCATCATAGAGGGCTTTAGTAGCTCCTTGAAGGTCGGTTTCTGACTGTTTTAATATCCCTAATAACTGTTCTTCTTCTGCGTCTAATTTGGCGATTTCTGTTTGTAATTCGTTAGCTTCGGTTATTAAGGCGTTGGCAGTGTTTAAGAGATTTTCTTGTATGGTTGCTGCTTCTTTTCCTTGTAATGCGTCGTGGATATCTGCGGTGGTTTCTGCCAGAATAGTTTGAATATTTTCGGGTAATTCGGGTTGAGTTTGGATGGTTTCTAACTCACTTAAAAGTCCGGCTAATTGCCCTTTATATTCCGCTTGTTGGATAATATCTTCGATGGGTTGCAGTCCTAAGTCGCTTCTTAGGTCGTTTAATGCCTGTTGTAAGGCATCTTCGGCCTGTAATTGGTTTAATTGTTCCAGTTTTGCCGTGGCAATTGCCCGATCTCTGGCAATATCTGCCTGTTCCTTCTCAAATTGTGCGGTTATGGTTTCATCGATACCGAGTTGTCGTTGTGTTGCGAACTCTTGTTCTAGTGTAGCTTGGGCTAAGTTTAATTGTTCAACTTGCAGCAGTTGCACCAGGGTTTGTTCTGTCCAGTTTCTCAGATATTCCAGGGCATCTATGCGAAGTTCGGCAATATTTAACTGTTGCTGTAGGGTTTCAATATCTTCTTGAGTATTGTTAATATTGCTTTGTATTTCGTTGAATTCTGTTTGTGCGATCGCCTGTTGTTGTTGGATGAGATCGATTTGATCTTCAGCAGCTTCTTTAACTAGGGTAAATTGATCGGCTTGTTCTTGTGCCTGGTCTTGTAATGCCCGATATTTGAGCATTTCGTTGTAATAATAGTCTGCTTTGACTGCATCATCGGGTCTAGCGATGCCTCCGGCGCAACCACCCCCTGTATCACTCATTAAGTCCCGATAGTCTGTGTAATAAATTTCGGCAGCAGTGGCGAAGTTGTTGGCGGAAGCGACTTCTAAAAGATAGGCTGCTTCTTGACTTCCGGCTTCGGTTGCTTCGATGAGACGGGTTTGTAGTTGGGTTTCGAGGGTGTTGAGTTCTAATTGTTTTTCGGTGGCGAGGAGGGTATAGTTTTCTTTGAGTTCGGTGGCAGCGAGTAAGTCTTGCAGGGTTGACTGTTTGCTTTGTATCTCGGTTAAATATTGGTCGTTTTGCACCTCTAGAAATGCCTGTAAATCTTCCATAGAGGCGGTTAAAGCGATGCTGGTAGCCTCAGCTTGTTGGGCTAGTTTTTGGACTTCGGCGAGGGCGTTTTGTGCGTCTAAGAGTTGATCTTCGAGGTTGCTATAGTCGCTGTCGGGACTGTCTATGGTGGCGAGTAATAGTTGATGTTCCGTTTCAACGACGGTTTTTTGTGCTTCTAAAAGGGTGATTTTTTGAGTCAGGGCGGTTTGTTGCGCCGTTAGGATGATCTGTTTTTGGTTTAAGAGATCGATTGATTGTTGTAGTTGAATGGTTTTAGTTTCATCCCCCCTTAGTCCCCCCTTATCAAGGGGGGAAACATCGCCCCCCTTAGTAAGGGGGGTTGGGGGGATAGTATCGAGTTGGGTTTGCAGTTGTAACTGTAGCGCAATAGTTTCTGATAGTTCGGTGTCGAGGAATAGGGTTTGTTGTTCAACCCACGCGCGAGTATTGGCTATTTGTTGCAGCAGGTTTTGAGTATTGGTGTCGAGGGTGGCTTTTTGTTCTAAGACATCATTAAGGGCGGTTTGATAGGCTTCACTACTGTTATCATATTCAGCAAGTTCGGTTGTAGTGGTAGCTTTAGCTTCCTCTGCTGCCAGTTCGGCGATCGCCAGTTGTTCTTTGAGGGTGGGGAGTAGGTCGGAAAAGGTTTCCAGTTGTGCTTCTTGTTCGGGGAGTAGTTGCCGTTGCGCTTCTAATAATTCGAGTTCAGCGATAAATTGATCTAGGGTAAGTTCAGCTTCATCAGCAGCTTGGTTTGCTTCTTGCCATTGGGTGATCAGTTCGTCGGTCAGGTTTTGTTGTTGGGTATCGTCGATAACTTCTTGATCTAGGTTGGCTGCATATTTTCTCAGGTTGGTTGCTTGTTTGGTGTAAGTATCCCAGATGATCCAATGGTGATCGACATGGGTTATGGTTATCCATTTTCTTTTACTCCTAAAAAGGCCACGTTTTTTATAACTACGCGATTCTGTCCAAGTAGGGCCAGCTTTACGGCTTAAGTCCCAGTGTATGGCTGCTTGTTCTTCGTACCAGTCTGCTTGTGATAAGGCTGCGGTTGCATTGGCTTGTTTTTGAGCAATTTGGGCTTTTAGGGTTTCTAGTTGTTGTTGGGAGTTGGTGAGTTCATCAGTTATTTGTTGTTGCAGGTTGTAAAGGGTGGTTGCGTCAGATAAGGCGGGGTAATATTGATTTCGGAGATTATTAAGGGCAGTATTAGCATCATTTTCAATAGTTGCTTTACTGTCTCCATTAGAATGCCAAAGATGAACATAATTATTAACATCAAAATGAACTAAGTCAGTTTTGCCATCTCCATTAAAATCTCCTGTTTCGTATCTATAATTATTAACCCCGACTCCATATCCCCCACCAGGAGTAAAACTCTTAATGCTAAACGTTCCATCTCCATTAGAATGCCAAAGATGAACATAATTATTAACATCAAAATGAACTAAGTCAGTTTTGCCATCTCCATTAAAATCTCCTGTTTCGTATCTATAATTATTAACCCCGACTCCATATCCCCCACCAGGAGTAAAACTCTTAATGCTAAACGTTCCATCTCCATTAGAATGCCAAAGATGAACATAATTATTAACATCAAAATGAATTAAGTCAGTTTTGCCATCTCCATTAAAATCTCCTGTTTCGTATCTATAGTTATTAACCCCGACTCCATAATTATCAGGATCAAAATGGGTAATATCAAAGGTTCCATCACCTTTAGAAAACCAAACATGAATATAACCGTTACCACCTCTCCAACTATCATCAACAAAATGAACTAGATCAGTTTTTCCATCTCCGTTAAAGTCTCCTACTTCATAACGATAATGATTATTATTTACTCCATAGTTACTAGGATCAAAATAGCTAATATCAAAGGTTCCATCACCTTTAGAAAACCAAACATGAATATAACCGTTACCACCTCTCCAACTATCATCAACAAAATGAACTAGATCAGTTTTTCCATCTCCGTTAAAGTCTCCTACTTCATAACGATAATGATTATTATTTACTCCATAGTTACTAGGATCAAAATAGCTAATATCAAAGGTTCCATCATCTTTAGAAAACCAAACATGAATATAACCGTTACCATCTCTCCAACTATCATTAACAAAATGAACTAGATCAGTTTTCCCATCACCATTAAAATCTCCTGCTTCATAACGATAATTATTATTCTCTACTCCGTATCCCGTACCAGGAGTAAAACTCTTAATACTAAAAGTTGCATCCGTATTCGGTTTATTGCTATTTTCCCAAGATAATAGTCTTTGTTCTTTAGTATTTAAAATAATTTGATATTCTTCTAAATAATCTTGTAATTTATTGGGATTTTGTTCAGCTTGTAGGGTTAAGTATGCAGTTTCTACTCGAAGATTTTGGAGCTTTGATATTACTTCATTTTTAACGATTTCATTATTATGAAGTGAAACATGATAATCATTGTTTTCATTAGCAACAATTAAATCCGTTTTTCCATCTCCATTAAAATCTCCTAACTTCCATTGATGATCTTTTAAGTTACCTCCATGATTTTGCCATAAATACGTAATAAACCCATTACCCTGAGAAATGGAAACATGATAATCATTATTTTGATTAACAACAATTAAATCAGTTTTTCCGTCTCCGTTAAAATCGTGAACATTCCATTGATGAGTATTTAAAGTTCCTCCATGATTTTGCCATAAATGTGTACTGAACCCATTACCCTGAGAAATAGAAACATGATAATCATTATTTTGATTGACAACAATCAAATCTGTTTTACCGTCCCCATTAAAATCTGCTAATCTCCATTGATGATCTTTTAAACTACCTCCATGATTTTGCCATAAATGAGTTACGAACCCATTACCTTGAGAAATAGAAACATGATAATCATTGTTTTCGTTAGCAACAATTAAATCCGTTTTTCCATCTCCATTAAAATCTCCGAACTTCCACTGATGAGTGTTTAAACTTCCTCCATGATTTAACCATAAATGAGTCGGGTTAAAACCATTTCCATTAGAGATAGAAACATGATAATCATTATTTCCATTAGCAACAATTAAATCAGTCTTTCCATCTCCATTAAAATCTGCTAATCTCCATTGATGTTCACTTAAAGTTCCCCCGTGATTTTTCCATAAATGGGTACTAAAACCATTACCCTGAGAAATAGAAACATAATAATCATTATTTTCATTAGCAACAATTAAATCTGTTTTCCCATCTCCGTTAAAATCCCCAACTCGCCACTGATGAGTGTTTAAATTTCCTACATGATTTTGCCATAAATGTGTGCTAAACCCATTACCCTGAGAAATAGAAACATGATAATCATTGTTTTCATTAGCAACAATTAAATCTGTTTTTCCATCCCCATTGAAATCTCCAAATTGCCACTGATGAGTGTTTAAACTTCCCCCATGATTTAGCCATAAATGAGTTGGGTTAAATCCATTTCTATTAGAGATAGAAACATGATAATCATTATTTTGGTTAACAACAATTAAATCCTTTTTACCATCCCCATTAAAATCTGCTAGTCTCCATTGATGTTCCCTTAAAGTTCCCCCGTGATTTTTCCAAAGACTGGTTTGATTAAACTGAGCAGTATCATCAATAAGTAACTGATTTATACTATCTTGTTTCTGTTTAATATAATTTTGTAAATTCGTTTCTATAAATTGTTCTTGTTGCTCACTAGATAAGTCAATTTCGATAACTAAATCTTGAGTTTTGTTAATAATTTCATTATCTAATTTATCAATTAATAAAGGACGTAATATTTCAGCAGTTTGGTTAATTAAAATCTTAATACCTTGATCATGTAATGCGTCTATTTCATCAGTAACTCTACTTTTATTAGCAATAGCTTGATCATTAATTTCTTTTATTTGCCGATCAAAAAGACTATAGTTAATCTCAATAAGACCACGTTTACTACCACCCCAATCAGTTATAGCATCTACATCATTCCATGCTCCACTACCATAACTATAAGCATAATCTTCATTACGTTTATTATTAGGTTCTCCAGGAATCCAACTTGTAAAAGTAATAGGTTCTCCATTAACCCATCGCCAATGTCCCTCTGCAACTTCATCTGTTAAACCTATCCAATAAGTAAGATAACCGAAATTTTGATTTAACCATCGTTGTTCTTCCCAACTGTTAATAACAACAAGATGTCCACCAGCAGCTATTCCTTCATTTCTAGCTGCGTGCCAATTATTAACAGATTGACCTATAAAATAATAATTTCCAGTTACATTACTGAACTTTGCGCCTTTTGATAAAGCTTTCTGTTGTACTTCTTTCTTGTTATCGGAAACGATATCTAAATCAATGCTTTTTTGACTGTCAATATCTATATATACTTGATACTTATTTGAATAAAGTTGTGAGTTAGTCTCATAGAAAGATTGATAATTATTTAATGTTTTATTTAGTTGCTCTACAATCTCTTTATATGCTTCATTGTTGCTTAAAATCCTTATTAACTCTTCAGTAACTTTAATAACTTCCTGATGTGACCATTTATAATCACTCTCTTTTTCAGAATTTAATTTAGTTAAGATTGCTTGTAAAGTAGTATATTGATTTTCAAAACTCGTTAAAGTTGAAATATGCTCAATTTTTTCAGTTAATAAATTAACCTGTTGTTGTTGAGTGGTTAAAACAGCGATCGCCTCTTCCAAACTATCAACAGATTCCCCTAACGCATCCGCATAATTAACCTGCGCTTCTTGACGTGCGATCGCCTCTTGTAATTGAATTTTATCTAATAAATAAACCCCTTCAGGATCAGCTAAATTATCCTCTATATAAGTCTCTAATTCATTAACTGCTTCGGTGCGTTGTTTCGATAAATTCCAGACATCAACCGTCAACTGATGAGACTCTTTTAAATTCTCTAACCAAATAGCGGATAAACCCTCTATTTCCTCTGCTAACTCGGCCCCTAAAATAACATAACCTTCAATACTATCCGTTTCTAAAGCAACCGTTACCGCGTCTTCTGATGCTGCTTGAGACTGTAAAGAAGTCAATCTATCTGAGACTATTTCCTCCCCTTCCACCGCTAAAATTTTCTGCCATAACTTCACCACTTCTGGGGTAGTTTCATCAATAGTCCAATCTAAAAACCCTGTGACATCTTCCGTTAATAAATAATGATAGGTTGTCTCAAGCTCAGTTAATGCTGTCTCTGCTAAGGTTTCAGTATTTTGTAACTCTTCTAACTCAGTTTGTAGAGTAGATAACTTTTCATTAGCATTATTAACAATGGTTTCCTGTTCAACAATCTCCTGATTATTTAACCGCTCTAAATCTTCTGTTTGCTGCTGTATTTGTAACTTAACTGACTCTAATTTTTGAGCCGTATCTAACCCACTCAAGGATAATAACTCTTGTTGTAAAGAATATCTCAAAATATGAGCATTTAACTCTTTTTGTAACGCATAAATTTGTTGTGCATTACTATTACTATCTTGACGCAGTTGTGATAATTCTTCCTCAGTATCAAAAATGTCTTGTTTAATCTCATCTGCCTTAGCTTGAATAATTAACTTTTCCTGATCCGAAAACTTTTCAATCGACTCTTTTTGCTCCTCAAATATCTCTATCTCCTTGACTAAATCTGCTTTATCTGCTATTAATTTTTTTAATCTTTCCTCTTCAACCCAATAATAATCATCCGCAATAGTTAACCTCTCTTCAACCGTTTCTATCTGAGAAGCTGTTACAGAAACATTCTTTTGTAACTTCTCATACTCATCTAAAAAGGTTTGAAAAGCAACATCAAAGGCAATTTTTAAAGAGTTAACTGCTGTTTCGTCATTTAACAAACCTAAACCCGTTAGAAACGCTGTTAAATCATAGTGTGACTGGGTTAATAATTCGATAGCTAATTTAGTGTTCATTATAATTAATTAACTTAAAAAATAAACAAAATATGTATAGATGTATTGAAACCTATACATGGGTTTAATCGTATTAAACCCCTACGTAATTAAAAAATATTAGGGAACAAAAACAAAATACAACAAATAAACTGTGTTGAGATTAATAAGAAAATGTACTGACACGATAACACACTCTTATCAGTTTTTCCAGGTCACTTACGAACATAATCTATCAGTAAATACACGGAAGATTAACAAATAAATTATAAAGTTTCTGTAAAGTAATTGTCCCTATTTTAAAGATTTGATGAAGCAAAATAGTGCAAATGCTGATCAATTCAACATTCCATAAATTCATCAATTATTAATTAACTATCCGTGAAATTACTGATAAATAGGTCACGGATATGATGATTGATATTTGTAGGGGTCAACGGCCGTTGACCCCTACTGTTATTTTTACTTTTTTGTCAAGAGTAGCTTTATATTCCTTTACAATAATTTAGTACACTTGGTCAAAAAAGTTTCGATTTTTCTAGCAAAAGAAGGGTTTTGTAGCGATCGCCGACTAACCTATAACGAAAAATTAGGAATATTTACAGCTATTTCAAAATTAGACAGACGTGCTGTAGATGTTTAATCTTGTTTATCATACCACAAGCCCGTAACTTCGTTGCTTATTGATAATAATTTTCACACATTGCGTAATGTTAAGAGAGTCAAAATTTTTTATTTTGTATAATGTTTTTATTTTAAATAAGATTCACTTATTTTTTGTCGAGGGTAAGGTGGGCAAAAGGTAAAAATATGAGAGGAGGAGTAGAGATAGGTTGAGTTTTGCCCACCCTACGAATTAATTAATATTTTGCCATTCTTCTGCTTCTGTAAATAACCTAAGATGCTTAAGATTGGTGGTACTAACAACAATATATCTACCCGGAAACTTGTTAACTAATAATTGCCAATGAGCAGCAATGATGATATCAATATCTAACGAGTTATTGGCTGCGGTTGGGTTTCCTTGTAAACGAGAAGTTGACCAAATTTCTGCAGCTATATTAGCCACTTCTTCATCAACAATTAAAACATCAATAAACTGTCTTAAATTGTTCGCTTGATTTAGTCCTTCTGCATCATTTCCCTGTTTAACTGATAAAATTAAACTTCGTTTTAATTCATAAAAGCAAAGTTCTGAGGAAACAAAATAAACCCACCTTGCTAATAGACGCTCAAACCAAACTTTGCATTGAACTGCATCTGGATGATCGTTAGGATTAGAAAGTTTACCTAAAATGTTAGTATCCAGAAAAATAATCATTTTTGATCAAATAACTTTCTATTGCGATATGTGTCAATGGTTTCTTCTACCATTTTCCATGCTTCTAACTCTTTTTGTTTTTCTTCTGGTGTTAAATTTTCTTGACGCTGTGTCGCTTTTTCCCTCCATTTTCGCATCATTTCGATTCCTTCTTGATTAATTCTAATTTGTTCTTCTCTTGTGCGTCCATAATGTTTCATTTCCGGGAGTAATTCACCCACAGGTTCGGGGTATTCTTCGTGATCGAGATTAGAATGGGGTTTATGTTGCATCTTTAATCACCTTGAATAAAGTCCGTAGGGGCTTAATAATATTAAGCCCTTATCATGATTATATCACCAATCTATTAAGAGGATTTAAACAAAGGTTTTCCGTCAGGCGATCGCTTAATAGTTCCATCTTTATTGGTATCAACTTCTGCAAATAAATAGTTACCTTGATCATTTTTTTTCAAAATTAACTTATCTCCGAAACGTTCATATAAAGGAGGACAAAAAACAGGTATTCCTTGATATTCGACGATGTTATTATTGTTATCTAACAAAACGGGACAAGTAACTAAGTTTCCCTCGGCATCGAAAACCCATTCTTGACTTTGAGGATCTCGTAATGGCGTAGGATATATCGGTAAACCATTACTACTTTTTAAAGTCTCTCCTAACTGATTTTTAACTGAGTGTAAAAAGACCTGTTTTCCTTGGGGGTTAATAATAGGTTGTTGTGTTTTAGGATCTCGTAAAGGAATCATTGCAGGTTGTGGCATTTGAACCGCTATATTTTCAGATATAGGGTTTTGTAAGGGAGGTAAATCTTGATCGCTGATGTCATAATGTTGGCTGTATTGAATGGCTGCTTTTTTAAACCCAAACCTTTCAAGTAACTTTTGAACCCCAGTTTGTTCAATACTAATCAGTAAATCAAGATCACTAAGTTTCAGTTTTTCAGCCAAAGTGATCGCATTTTCAACTAATAAAGTAATGGCTTCAGGTTTACGATGTTGTGGTTGAATATACATCCCCATTGCTCCACCCATACGACGAGGCAAAAAAGGGCTATCATTAACATCTTCATAGTCTAAACTAGGGGTTTCATCGTGAACATAAGTGAATAAAAACCCGACAATATCCTGGGTTTCTTCATACTCCAACAGAAAACTATAGATAGATGGGGAGGCTAATTTTTTCTTGACATAAGATAGGTAGTCAAAATGGGATTTGAGAATTAGGGAAGGATCATATTTGGTTCTTTGTTGAAGAAAACTTTGCCAAAGAGGAGCGATGGCGGTAGCATCTTTAAGAGTTCCTCGTCGTTGCTGATACATTTGTTAATTACGGATTAATGATTACAGTTTCGTTTTTACAAAACATTTCACGAGAATCTACAGTTAATCAACAAAATAAGTCAAGAGCAGAAAATAACTGGTTAAAGAATAACTGTTCACTCCAATTTAGCTAAAAGTCTGAGGACAATCAATGCCACTATAGTGCCTGTTATCCCTAATAACCACAAACCACAACCCATGGCCGTCCCTAAAGCGGATGATACCCAAATAGCGGCCGCAGAAGTCAAACCATGAACCCTCGAACTCCGTAAAATAGTTCCTGCACCGATAAAACTGACCCCTCCAATAATTCCAGAGATGGTTCGTCCGAGAATGTCTGGGTTTTGTTGAGCAGCACCGAGTTGAATCGGAATGAGAACAAACATAGCCGCCCCAAAACTGACTAAAATATGAGTCCGCAAACCAGCAGCTTTATTTTTGGTTTCCCTTTCTGTGCCGATAATAGCCCCGGCTAACAAGGCTAAACCCAAGCGAGCAATCAGAGTTAATTCGTTAACAGGAGCAAAAGCAGAGGGTTCGGACAATGGTTTTAATCCTCATATTTAAACTATTCTAATGCTGTATTTTCCATCTCAAAGATACGGGGATAGGTTAATTTATGTTTAGCAAAGGCTTCTTTTGCCCTGGTGGTTAAATCCGTTTTGTAAATAAATTCATCCCTTGCGTCTAAAGGATAGGATTTGAGCTTAAATAAAGTTCCCCAAGGTTTTTCTTCAATAATGACTAAAATGGGTAATTTTAAAGCAGTATATTTGCTAGTATGGGCAACCCGATAGAGGAGTTTCTGCACTACATTAACATCGGTTTCGTGAGCAAAATAAAACTCCGTCACGACTTGCGCTTCTAAGGCTCCTGCATTGGCATTAGACACTGCTTCTGTCCAAATTTTATTATGGGGAATGGTGACTAAATTATCATCGGGGGTTTGTAGTTTAATGGCTCGAAGACCATAACTAATAACTTCACCATAATGGTCTCCTATTTTAACACGATCGCCCACATCATAGGGGGATTCAAACAAACCCACAATGCCAGCAATAATAGAACTAGCATAGTCTTTAAAAGCAAAACCCAAGGCCACTGCCACGGTCCCGGTTACAGCAATAATATTGTCTCTTGATAGATGAAAAAAGAGATTCATCAGAATGATAACGGTGATGACTAAGACAAACATTCTTAAGAAAGGTAAAAATTGCTTGACTCTCAAACGCCATCGTTTGGCAATTCTTTCTGATAACCAAAGAATGAGTTTATCGACAATTTTTAAAAGGGAATAAGCACTAACTAAAATCAATATTCCCTGAATGACTTTATTGATAGTAAGTTCGGAAATAATATCGTTGTCTGAGTTATCTTGAATTTCACTCAAAGATGATTGTGCTAACCAATAGAGTTGATAATTAATTTGAATTAGGAAATGATTCATGGTTTTATTCTCCATTCATAATAAAATTATTACTCGATAATTTTTGTTTTAATTTAGGATAATGATAAGGATTAATGGTTAACATTTGATTATGCTTTTGAATCAGCCCTTGACGGCGTAAAACTTGTACTTTTCCCGTTACTTCTCCTTTGTCATCTCCTAAACTTTCTGCTAAATCTGATAAGGTTAAACTGCCATGTAATAATAAGGAATATAAAATGTATTGCTCAGGAAAATTTATCAAAGGTAAGTCAGATAATTCGGGATAGTTGGTTAGTAATTTCTCTTCAGTTTCTTCTGATTCTTCTCCTTCTTCTGTTTCTTTTTTTTGATAGATAGAATTGAGAAAAAGCTGTGCAGTAACAATACTTCCTCCCTCAGAAATATCGGCTAAATGCTCAAAATATTTTTTCCAATCGTCTTGATTCGTTTCTCCTGTATCTTCTAAAATTTGTTGTTCTATTTTAAATTTATCTAAGCCAATATCAAAGGATTCAATAATAGGATTCAGCCACTCTTGTAACGTTTCTGGAGAAAGTTTAGGTAAGACAAAAACTTCACCACAAAAAGCAGAAATATTGCTCACTAAATTTAAATATTGCCAACTCACTTCATTAGCCCCAATAATCCAAAAACGCTGTTGTGGATGTTGACAAAACAAAGATTGTAAATATTCAATGGTATCTAATCCTTCTACAGAACGAAGAAAACAAAAATCAAGATTAGGAATAACAAATATTTCTGAAATATCCTGTTTAGTTTTTATATTTTGCTCCTGTTCTTGTAAAAAATCTTCTAAAATAGAGACAATACGCTTCATATCAGTGGGTCTACCATCTAAAGGTAACACCTTGATAACTATTTGTTTTTGTAATGACCATTGTTTGATGCTATCTGCTATTAGAGGAGAAACAGCAGTAACGGGACTACTTAAGATAACCACTGAGTTATCTGCAGTTTCTGGATTATTTAACCAACGTTCAAAAGCATTATCGAGGGTTTCTATAATAGCTTCTTCTTCTGTCGGATTATTATCTAAATGATTAATTTTGTCTTGTATTTGTTGTTTGATATTGGCTGGTAATTCACGGGGTGACGGTTTGGGTTTTGGGATATGATTAGAGTCTTCTGTTTTCCAAGAAAAGAGAACATTGGACTGTTTAATCAGCCAATTTTGCAGTTTTGCAAGCATTGTTAGATTTGCATGGATAATAATTTATCTCTACTATACTCAAATCTTATAGCTTATTTAGGGACTCATAAAAAACTTTTTAGCTCGAAGTCTAAATATTTGTTACATTAAACAACAAACTTATTTCTACCCAACACACACCAACCCACCTTTTCAGTGGGTTCAATTGCTCTATGAAATATCTAACTTGTCTTTTATTAACTAGCTCGATATTCAGCAGTTTTATAGAGGTCGCATCAGGGGTTCAAACCTCTGTTTTAGTCAATAAAGGGGATATAAAGAAAGACGCACTCACTCTTCCTCAAGTTCCCTATGAAAAGACGCGCAATGTTCATCCTCCCTCTGTTCAAGAAACCAAAAGAAGACTCGCCCAAGAGATATCCATTCAAATTGCCAATGATATTGCCTATGGGTTAGTGGTGGCCCACGATAAAAAACAGATTGGATATGGAACCAAGATGTACCGAAAAGTACAAACTGCCATTAACTTGTTACGACGGGGAGCGGGCCTTAATGGTGCTTCTCGTCGCTCTGGGGTTCCTCGTTCTGTTTTAGACCAACTGATGAAATGGGGACAGGAACGGCCGGGGGCTTCTCTGTATCATGTAGAGTAAGAATCTAACAAATAATGCCAACTCCTGCCCTGCGGATATCTCCTATAGCTTCTAAAGAATGATTATCTGTGAATCTGACCCCATGAACCCCTCCAAAAAACATACTCAATTCTTGCCAAGGAATAATCTTTGTATTAGGAGGTAATTGTAGGTTTTCAAGGGTTGCTAATGGTTCTGTTGGTTCGAGATTAAACAGGTTATTTTCCCAGTGAATTCTGGGCTTGTTAATGGCTTCTTCTAGAGAAAAATTAAAATCTAATAAGTTAGAAATGACCTGTAAAAGAGCGGTTCTAATGCGGTTTGAGCCACCTGAGCCTAAAACGATTTCTGGTTTTCCTTCTTTAAGAATAAGGGTCGGAGACATCATCGAAGAAATACGACAATTACAGGGCCAACAATGGAACCCTAGGGGATTTAAATCCGCTTCTCCTAACATATTATTGAGCATAATTCCCGTATTAGGAATCACATAAGCTGACCCCTCTCCATTAGAGTTGGTCACACTGGCTGCATTCCCTTCTTCATCAATGACACTAATATGAGTGGTACTGCCCCATTTATTAATGGTTTGTTGTAACTTATTTTGAGACTCAAGAAGGTTTTTTTGACTTAAAAATTGACCAATTATATTATCTGCATACACATAATTATCATAGTTGATTTTTCTCGCATCGTTCGTTAATGCCATGACGGTTGCTAATAATTGGAGATGGTTTTTACTGCCAAACTCATAACCCTTTAAATCAACAGTTTCTAGAAGTTTAAGAGCATAATTAATTAAAATACCCCCTGAACTGGGAGGGGGATTGGTTAATAATTGATAACCTCTATAGTTAATTTGCAGAGGCTTTCTTTTTATGACACGATAAGAGGTTAAATCCTCTTGGGTTAAATAACCGCCGTCTTTCATATCGTTCAACATTTGATGAGCGATATCACCTTGATAAAATTCTTGAATACCTTTTTTAGCCAAGGTTTCTAACACATTGGCAAAATCTTTGACATAGGCTCTGTCTCCTATGTTTAATAACTGATTATTGGATAAATATAATTGTTGAGACTCGTGAGAAGCCCTTAAAATGGGTTCTAAAACTTCGAACGTTACGCGATTATAAGGGGTGACTTCATACCCATTTCTAGCATAGTCAATGGCGGGTTCTATGAGTACAGAAAAGGGTAACTTGCCCAGTTGCTGATGAACCTCAAATAATCCCATTAAACTACTCGGAATAGCAACGGAACCCCGACCAATATGAAACACTTGGGTTGCCCCACCAAAGTTAAGACTCACGGGATAAAAATCAATCTCTTCAACGGATTTTTTCATCCGAGGCGTCTGACAAAAAAAATCAAATAAAATACTTTGTTTATCGTGGGTATGGGCTAATAAAAAGCCTCCGCCGGCCGAGGAGGTTAAGGTAGATTCGACGACAAAAGAAGCTAACATAGCAGCGATCGCTGCATCAAAGGCATTTCCTCCCAATTCAAACATAATTTGACCGGCTTGGGCTGTTTTAGGATGTCCGGCGGCGATCGCTCCGTGGGTTTTTCGATTCATCAATTTGAGCTTGCTAACACTTCAACGACTGAATTAACCCCTAATTTTATCAATCCATGATTCGGACTCGATGAGTGACCACAGTAATTCCACCACTACGGACTAAAATGGCAGAAAGCCAGCGATTTTCGGGGGTTTCACCAGCAGGAACTCGTTTAAATAAGCCTCCCGACTGTAATAATTCTAGTTGCATGGTGGCAGGATCTAAGTAGCGATCGCTTTTTATGGCTTCGGTGGTGGCCATTCCGGCTAATAACTCATCACTCAAGGGTTCATCAACAATGACATCAAAATCAAAGCTTTCCCCTACTTTGACCGTTTCTGGTACATTTACGGTCACTTCTGGGGGGTTTTCTCCGGCGGTTAATCTCGTTTCTTCGTTTAAAATTTCCTGACGAACCAATTTATCCTCTTGGAAGGTTTGACGGGATTTAATTTTGCTTTCGAGTTGAATCTTTCGACCCCCTTCTTGCCGATTTCCGGTTACGGTGGTTAAGGTTTCAGCAACCCAACCGGTGGCTTTTTTTTCCCAGGATAACAGTTCGGTTGTGTAGTTCAAATCGGGATATTGTTCCCACAGTTGTTGCAACCCTTGGGTAAATTCATTTAACATTAACCCGTCGGCGGTTACATATTGGTCACTGTATAAGGAGCGAATACGTTCGATATCTTGTCGATTCCCTGCCGCATCTATCTGAGTGATCAGGGCTTTTAATTCCACGGGTGCAGTGTCAGGACTTTGGGCCCGTAGGCTTAAATGAGTTCCTAAACTCACACTGAGACCGATTATAACAGAGAGGAACCAACGGCGATACATCATACGTCTACCTTTTGTGAACTATCCTGATTAACCATACAGGATTTTCTCTTTATTGTAACGAATATTTTGTTTTTATGGCACGTTTATTAATCGCAGCCAGTGGGACTGGGGGTCATGTTTTTCCTGCTGTGGGAGTAGCAGAAAAACTATCAGATTACGAGATTCAATGGTTAGGAACCCCTAACCGTTTGGAACAGAGTTTAATCGGCGATCGCTATCCTTTTCATTCTATCTCTGTTGAGGGCTTTCAAACCCGTTCTCCTATTAAAAAGTTACAAATTTTATTAGGGTTAGTGGGTTCGGTTTTTGAAGTCAAGAAACTGATTGAACGAGAAAACATTGACGGGGTGTTTACCACTGGGGGATATATTGCCAGTCCTGCTATTTTAGCGGCGAAGTTATCAGGAATTCCGGCAATTCTTCACGAATCTAATTATATTCCAGGTAAGGTAACTAAGTTATTAAGTCGCTTTTGTCATACGGTTGCTTTGGGATTTGAAGGTACTGAAAAATATTTACCCAATACTTCAACTATTTGGGTAAGTACCCCTGTGCGATCGCAGTTTTATACACCCCAACCTTTAGACTTAAATATTCCTGACAATGTGCCTTTAATCGCCGTGATTGGAGGGTCTCAAGGGGCTGTTTCAGTTAATCAATTGGTGCGTCAATCTGTTCTGAGTTGGTTAGAAATGGGGGCTTATGTGGTACATTTAACTGGAAAAAATGACCCTGATGCTGATAGTTTTCAACATCCTCAATATATTTCTTTGCCCTTCTATGATAACATGGCTGGACTTTTACAAAGAGCCGATTTAGCGGTGAGTCGTGCTGGTGCAGGAACCTTAACAGAATTAGCCATTACTCAGACTCCTGCCATCTTAATTCCTTATCCTTTTGCAGCAGAAGATCATCAATCTTTTAATGCTCAAGTGTTTGTTAAAGCAGGGGCGGCTTATTGTTATCAACAAAAAGAGTTGACGGATGAAAAGTTAACTAATTTAGTTGTAGATTTATTGAAAAATCCCGATAAACTAAAGGAAATGTCGCAAAAAAGTTCGGAGTTAGCGGTTATGGATAGTGCGGAACAATTAGCTAAGTTAATACGAGAAAGTCTTTAAGATTTTGGGTCATTTATTTATCTTGACGACTGCCAAATAAATGAGTATAAACATAGGTGAATTCGCAACCTAAAAAGAAGATTTGACAAGTCAAGAAAATCCATAATAAAAGTACCATAAATCCCCCGACAATACCGTAAGCTCTAAATTGTTCACCAATGCGAATTACTCCATTACTCACTAAACTTTGAAGGAGGGAAAATAAACTAACAGAAATCAAAGCACCTATCCAAATATCACTCCATTTAACTTTAGTTGCAGGTAGGGTTTTATAGAGAATCATGACCACAGAAGTCAAGAGAAAAAAGGTAACACCTAGTTGTAAACTATTCCATAAAAAGGCTTCATCAATGCGGAACCAGGTAATCACTTGTTCCACATTTTTAATGATTTTTAAAACCACTTTCAAGGCGATATTAGACAGTAAAGAAACTAAAAGTAAAGCAGTTGAAATTAAGACTAAGAAAAAGGCAATAATTTGATTTTTAATAAAATTAATAACTGTCCAAATCCAGCCATTACGATGAGATTGACGATGATGGACTTTCCATATTTTATCAACGGCACGACCCAACGCACGAAAAATACGACTTGCGGTTATGAATAAAATAGAAAAACCGATAATTCCTGCCCCTAAGCTACTTTCGTTTAATTGAACTAAGGTACTTTCTACAATACGATAAGCTTCTATGGGTAATGCTCTTTTCGCAAAGACTAAAATTTGAGTATAAGCATTAGTATCAGGTCCTAAGATTAAACCAGTGATACTTAAAATGACCAGCAAGATAGGGAACAGAGAAAAAATGGCATAATAGGACAAGGCTGCCCCCATTTCTATACAGTCGTCTTGTTGCCATTTTATAACGGTACGGGTGAATAACTGTACTATTTTTGATGATAGTATTCGATTTTGGACAAATTCAATCACGGTTATATATTCAAGATTTATAATGATAAATATTTAGATTATAGTTAATTTACCAAAAATTCGATTATATAATTTATTTGGATTCATAGTTTAGATAAAAGTTTAACTTAAGTTAATAGTTTACTTAGATAGACTGGTTGATTATGTTTTTGTTCCAGAACAAAAATATTTATATAAGAGAAATAAATTCTAACAATAACTTAATTATTACATCAATAAGATTGGTTTATTTAGTTCCACTCTTCTATAGTTGGTTTATACAACCATTTATTAATCTTTTTTATATCCATAAAACCTTAAGTTAGGATAATTCTATTAGTTGTATAGTCCTAACAATATTTATTTTAAATTACACTAATCTAAATAGTACCCAAATTAGAGCAATTGATTAATCTTAAGGAACATAATATGACAATTATACGCCAATAAACTAAGATAGAATCTGAAGAATTAGATTAATATCAGTGACCACTCACCAGTTTAATACTTAATATTGAGGATACACTGTTCTACTTTTTTGACTTTTTGTGAGAACTTGATTAAAACTCAATATGATGCGGCCATTCTAAACCGTTGGGTAATATTTTAGGACCAAAAAGAAAATGAAGGACACGCCTTGATAACAAAGTAGAAGATTTAGAAGAAGCGTGAAGTAACAACGGCCGCATAATAATAATGTCTCCTTTTGTTACTAATAGCGTTTGTTCAGGAGTTGACTGTTTTAACTGATTAATTTTTTTCGGTTTTAAACTTCCATGATGATGAGAACAGGGAATAACCCGTAAAGGGCCGTTCTTGTTGGTAGAATCATCAAGATGTACCCTAACAGCTATCATAGTCTTAAGGATATTATCTGGTCCATGAATAAAAGTCATACCTTCTTTTTGTGACCAACCTGGCAATTTATGAGATACATTTGAAGAAATAGGAATACTTCGATCTTGATGAAAGGCAACAAACCAATTATTAGATATAGATTTGTTAAAATAAGTGCATTGTACAGGCACTAATGTTTTAATATTAGGTAAGGAATTAATTAGTTTTTGTTGAAGCGTTTTAGCCAAATTTTGACACCATTGATACTGTAATAAGCAACGGGTTCCGACTAAGTTAATATCTTCAATGTTACGGCTAATTTCATCACATTCTGAGGGAGAAAAACAATCTTTGATTATTTGATAGCCTAGAAGTGAAAAACTCATATATCATCTCAAGTTGGCATGAAAGCATAATTAAGCGATCGCTATCTTGGAAAAATCAACTAGACAGCGATCGCCTATCATCTTACGAGAATATTTACTCTTCGTCGTTTTCCTCTTCATCTTGAGGATAAACAAAACTATTGGATCGGCCAGATAGAACAGATTTACCTAAAGATAAGGCTTTTTGTGCTTCTAAGGCTGCGGTCCGTTTCCAGTGGGCCTTGCGTTGATCTCGTTTGGTGTTGGATGTTTTCTTCTTAGGGACTGCCATAGGACTTAAACATAAAATAATTACACAACCTTTCTATTATACGGTATTCTTTGGTTGACTTGCTACTCATAGGATCTTATTCTGCTAAAGAAGCTAATTCATCAAAGGTAATAAAACCATCCTGATTAAGATCACATTTATTAAAGGTGGATTCAACCGCTTTGCTAATATCAAAATCTGTATTGTTTCCCCAGATAGCTTCTAATAATTGTTTTAATTCTTCTCGATCAATTTTACCGTTATTATCTTGATCAATTTCATCAAAAAACTTTTTTTAATTCTTCGGTTTCGTGTTGATTTAAGGGAAGGTTCATGGTTAGTAACTCCTCTATTAATGACTAATTTGTATGGTCCAAGGTTCGCCGGATCGAGGAATACCAAACCCTGGTAAGTTTAATAATACTCCAATTTGATGAATATGATAACTTACCATTCCCATTTTACCAATTTCTAGGGTTAACTTATTAAATATTGTATCTTCCCACGGTTGTTTTTTCCCTTCTATTATTTCCCATTTTCTTTCTATTATAAATCCTGATTGTAAAAGACGGATAATTTTGTTTCCTTGAAAATAGCAAAAACTGACTGAATCTGATACCGTATAAGCTGCTAATCCTAATATTTTTTTATTAGGGAAAATTTGAGCGATTTCTTTACTATAAGAAACAACCTTTTTTGGTTCATCTATATAGAGTTGTATCCAAGGAGTTTCTTGATGATAACGAACGGGAAATTGATAACCTTCTTTAACTAAAATAGAGGCAATCTTTTTAATTTCTTCTATGTCAAATTTATCTCGACTATAAGATAAATAAATTGCTCCAAATTTACCCATTCTTTTAAATTATCGAATCGAGTTTTCTGTAGATACATAAGGTCTTAATAAGTTGTTAGCTTCATAGAAATAGAAAACATTAACAACCACACCCCCTCGCTTAATTTCTATTTTACCAATTTCTTTGATTTCTGTAAAAAAGGCTCTGAATTCATTGGTTAATTCTGGCATTTCATGAAACCGTTTTAAGGTAATATAAAGGGCATTTTTTCCTATCCATTGATCCGTATCGGGCCAAAAGTCAAAACCCCGTCTATCATAACTGAAACAAGTCACAGGAATGTCATGTAAGGGTTCTAATGCTAAATCAATTAATCCTGCTAAATAATAAGCATTTGTAAACAAAAAGTCTGACTGTTTTAAATAGTTCAATAATAGAGGAGACTCTGTTACTTGTTTTCTCAATTCTTCTACATCAATTAACTCAGTTGTGGGATCGGTTTCAGGGGTTAAAAACCCTCCTACTATAGCATTATGACTCGATGTAAATAAGGTTCCTGTGTTCAAATGAAGTAATAATAATAATAAAATAGTATTAATGGCGATCGCGCTACCAAATAACCATCGTTTGACCCATATTTTTGAATTATTTAACCATTGTTCTCCATAAAATCCTAATAGTAAAATCATGCCCCAATAACCGGGTATTGGCCAAGTCACTAATATTTGTTCTTTACCTCCTAATATAATTAATCCCAAGGTTAAAGGTAAAGATATCCAGTAAATAAACAATTTTTTATTGTTTAAATTGCTAACATTTTTTTTCTTAGATAATAATTGATAACCATCAAAATATAAACTTTTACTCATTACCCACCATAAAGGAAAGCCAATGGTAGGAAATAATAAAGCAATATTAACTCCTAAAACCCCTAAAGCATTGAGGAAATTATAAGATTTTTGAGGCGCATTGGGTACGGGTAAAAAGCGATCAAAAAGTTGAAACTTTAAAGAGATCCAATCATGTTGATAATTCCAAAATAACAAAGGAAATAAAGTTACAATAAATAAGAATAACCCTAAAATTGTCCAAGGGGAGATTAAAGCTTTACGGTGATTATTACTACATAAACAAAAGCCAACTAAACAAAATCCTAATACAAAACCATGATATTTACTTAAACAAGCTAATCCAATTAAAACCCCTAAAATACTGAGACGATAACTGGGTAAATAAGTTTGATTGCGTTTCGTAAAAAACTCATCAACAGCACAATATAAAGCCGCCGACCAAAAAAAAATCAAAGGACTATCGGGAAGGGTGATAATGCCAAAACCTAACTGAAAAATAGGAATAATTGATCCTAAGATTAACGTTATTTTTCCTGCTGTTTGACTAAATAATTTAGCAGTTGTTAAGTATAATAAATATAAACTGCCTGTATATAAAATTAAAGTGCCAATACGTAGAGTAAAAGGGGATGTAATTCCCGTTAACCAAATCCCGAAACCAGTGGTTAAAGCAACAAAAAGAGGATGATCAAAATAACTCCAATCTAAATGTTTAGTATAAAGATAATAATAGCCCTCATCGTAACCCGGTAACAGCCAAAAAGCAATCAAGGAACGAAATAATAAACCGAGCAATAATATTGAAACCACTGATGGAAACCCATCTAGTAAGGGAAACTTTTTATTAAAAACAGGATTTAAAAAAACTTTTTTTTGTAAAGTCATTATAGCTAATTAGGTTAGGACATTTTATATAAACTGAGGTTAACAATGCTCAATTCAATTCAAAATTTATTTTTGGGGATAAGTCCAAAACAAATAATATTCAATTCTAAATTATACATTCTGCATTCTAAATTACCTATAAATATCCTTCAACTAAAAAATCTTGATCCACTTGACGAAAACTAATATTTTCTAATAATAAAGCATCAGACATTTTGTCTAAACCTAAATCACCGATAGGAGAAGCAGCAGAGACACCGCCGATGATTTTCGGGGCAATAAAGGCCATAATTTTTTGAATGACCCCCTCCCTGATAGCTTGGGCCCCTAACACCCCACCACATTCCCACAAAACACTGCATAATTGTCGTTCATAGAGGGTATCCATAACCTGAGAAGGAGTTAAAGGAGATAATTCGATCACTTCTACCCCCTTATCTCGTAATTTTGCTTGTAAAGACGGATTTTTGCCCCATTCCGTAAACACAATGGTTGGTGCAATCTCAACATTCCAAAGATTAGCGTCTTCGGGTAAGTGGAAGTTACGACTCATCACCACGCGCAAAGGATTAACCCCGGTGGCTTGATGAATGGTCAAATGGGGATTATCTCGGCGTACCGTATTTCCCCCAACGATCACCCCATCACAAGCGGCCCTAGTTTGATGAACCAACTGACGAGACTTTGTTCCCGTCACCCAAGCACTATGGCCCGTACTGGTGGAAATTTTTCCATCAAGGGTCATGGCATATTTCAAGATACCAAAAGGTTGATGATAAAGAATACGGTGACAAAATCCTTCATTTAAACGATGACAGTCTGCCTCTTCAACCCCAACGGTAACCGCTATGCCGGCCTCTTTTAATCTCGCAATGCCTTTTCCTGAGACTAATGGGTTAGGATCGACCATCCCCACCACCACCCTAGCCACTTTAGCCGAAATTAACGCCTCAGTACAGGGGGGGGTACGACCATAGTGGTTACAGGGTTCTAAATTGACATAAACCGTAGCTCCTTGTGCATTTTCCCCTGCGTCTCGCAAAGCGAAAACCTCTGCATGGGGTTCTCCTGCTTTGGGGTGAAATCCCTCCCCAACAATTTTCCCATCCTTAACAATCACTGCACCCACCATCGGGTTAGGAGACGTATAACCCAACCCTCGACGGGCTAAAGTTAAGCATCTTTGCATCATCTGTTTATCGACTTTATCTAGGCTCATAGGATTTCCGATGATCAGGTCAAGACTGGCTTGATGATTTCATTCCCTTAAAGATAACTCAGTTATTTCTGTGACAGGTATAGGGAAAAGTCACTGAAAATTATTAAGTGACCTTGACGAAATTAGGTAATTCTTTTTAGAGTTTATACACTAAATAGGGAAGTGACTGCTAAAAAAACGTTTAATAAACAATTTAGTCATTTCCAGTGTTAATGATTTTGTTAATCATCTCCTAAAAATGGTATCAACACGAACAAAAAAAGATGTCCCTAGCTGGCAACCGTTAAAAACGATCGCCAGATCCTTTTCCCCTTATTGGATTGCTTGTATTCCTTTAGCAGCCATTATTACGATTGTTTTAAATAAGGCTGTTGTTGCTCAAGATGTAGAAGTTGACATATTAGCGATTACCGAAGCGACTCCTGAGGCGATTATTCAACTTCAAGGAACCCTTAACGCTATCTGGGTACTCATTGCGGCGATTCTCGTCATCTTCATGAATGCGGGTTTCGGGATGCTAGAAACTGGCTTTTGTCGTCATAAAAACGCTGTTAATATCCTCGCTAAGAACTTAATTGTGTTTGCCTTAGCCACCCTTGCTTATTGGGCGATCGGTTATTCTCTGATGTTTGGCGGGCCTGAAAATCCCATTATTGGGTCTGGGGGTTGGTTCCTCAGTGGGGAACCAGCGACCTATGGCCTGGAACCTTTTCCCGTTGGACTGCCTGTGTCGGTGGCTTTTTTATTCCAAGCCGCTTTTGCTGGAACGGCGGCCACCATTGTATCTGGGGCAGTGGCCGAACGGATCAAGTTCACTGACTTCTTAATTTTCAGTTTATTGTTAGTGGGGATTTCTTACCCGATCACAGGTCACTGGGTTTGGAGTGGCGGTTGGTTAGGTGCCCTGGGATTTAGTGACTTTGCTGGTTCTACGGTGGTTCACTCCGTTGGGGGTTGGGCTGCATTAATGGGGGCAGCGATCTTAGGCCCGAGAATGGGTAAATATGTAGATGGTCGTCCTCAAGCGATTCCTGGCCATAACATGAGTATTGCGACGTTAGGCTGTCTCATTCTTTGGATTGGTTGGTTTGGCTTTAACCCTGGTTCTGAACTAGCTGCTAACAGTGCGGTTCCTTACATTGCGGTGACCACCAACTTAGCGGCCGCGGCCGGTGGGGTTACTGCCACTTTCACTGCTTGGGCAAAGGACGGTAAACCTGACCTTTCGATGATTATTAATGGTATTCTCGCCGGATTAGTGGGCATTACCGCCGGTTGTAATGGCGTATCCTATTGGGGGGCTGTGATCATCGGTGCGGTGGCTGGTGTCATCGTTGTGTATTCCGTTAGTATTATTGATTCGGTTCTCAAAATAGATGATCCCGTCGGGGCGATTTCGGTTCACTTAGTCAATGGAATCTGGGGAACCCTAGCCGTTGGCTTATTTAACACCGAAGCCGGTTTATTTTACGGTGGCGGTATCGGTCAACTGATCAATCAAATTATTGGTATCGTTGCCATTGGTGTGTTCACGGTTGTCTTTAGTGGCATTGTTTGGAGTGTCCTTAAAGCCACAATGGGTATCCGTGTTAGTGCTGAAGAAGAACTCAATGGTCTTGATATTGGAGAACATGGCATGGAAGCTTATTATGGTTTTGTCAAAGAACCCGATGGCTTCGGGAGTACCGGTTCTCGTGGTATTAATGACGATGTTCCCACCAGTGCCGGAATGTAATTCATTTCCATCTTAATGATGAGTCCGCAATGATAGCGGACTTTTTTTTATCTTTCTCTCAGAAAGCTCACAGATTCTCCTCAGATTAATGGTTCATCGTAGACAGTGTTAAATGAAATTAAGAGGTGACACCGATGAAATTACACCGTTTTACTGCTTTTGGTCTTTCTTCTTCTTTATTACTTGCTTCTGCTCTTTCCTTACCCTTATTTTCCTCTCCAGTTTGGGCTAATCAAACAGAAGGGCAACTCATGGCTCAAGCCGTTTCTGTCTTATCTTCAAGCAACTTTATTACTGTCGAACAAGATCATCAAACTACGGGTCAAGTTCGTGTCATTCGTCTCAATGGCAAACGTTATCTAGACTTTGATTCTGAGTTTACTACCGCTCAAGGTCCAGACGTTCAAATTATTCTCTATCGGGGTAAAACAGTCCCCCTCAATGTTTCTGAAGACGATTATATTACTTTAGGTAAACTAAAAAGCTTTAAGGGTTCACAACGTTACGAAATTCCTGACAATATTGATTTAGATAATTTAAAATCAGTAGGCATCTGGTGTCGCAAATTTAATGTGACTTTTGCCTACGCTTCCCTCTAATTCTTATTATGGCGACTTTGAATTCACCCAAATGGGTGATTCGATTGGAGGAAGATTTTAAGGGCCGATTATCTTTCAATGGGGGGATGAGTTGTTAGCACTAAAAAGGGTAAAACTTGAAAAGTCCAACAGCAATTAAGCGATCGCCAGAAAATCAGATCAAACCTGTCTGTCTTTATGCTAAGCAATGTCCCTCTCTCCAAGCCATTAAGGCGATGAAGGAGGGCAAAGATATGGATAAGGTATTAAACCCAAAATCCCATGCAGAAACCGCCTTTGTGCGTGACTTTTTGAGTTACCTCAGTTTGTCGGCACTTTGTATTGTTTTGGGGCTTTTTATTGGGGTTTTAGGCTATCATTGGACCGCCGGACTCCCTTGGCTTGATGCCATGGTAGAAGCATCCATGATTCTCAGTGGCATGGGTCCGGTTAATCCTTTATTAACCAACGGGGCCAAATTATTTGCTTCTCTTTATGCTCTATTTAGTGGGTTAGTCTTTGTGTTAGCCATGGGGGTGGTTTTATCCCCTCTAATTTATAGCTTAATGAAACAGTTACGACTCAATAAATGTCAAAAAGATTAGATTTTCAGTAACCCTTCATATCGGGTTTCGACTTGAGCAATTAATTCCCGTAAGTTGGGATCGTTTTCTAATATTTCCCAGACTTGAAAGATATAATCGTCAGAAACTTCCTCTAATTTACAGTTTCGTTGTGGTAGTAAAGATAAATATTTTTCTAATAAACGAGTCGTTCCTAATAACCATTGTCCCTTCTCTTCATCTTCTATTTGGTCATACAATTTTTTGCCATTGTTTAAAGCGGTTTCAATTCGGGTTAATTTGGTTTTTTCTTGTTGAATCATCCATTGCTGCATATCTTCAGGATATTCTTTAAATCTTTCTCTAATATTCATACTTCAGGCAATCGTAATAACAAATTGAAAGTGTATCTCATAAGAGTGAGAAACGCTATATTTTTTCACTCTTGTGGTTTTATTAATTAATATTACTTATTTCAATTAAAAAATTTATTGTTTATTTTTATAGCAAAAAGTCCTTAATATAACTTAACAAAAAATAATATTTGGCTGATTTTCCTCAAATTTGACCGAAAATCGGTTTGTAAAGTTACGTAAATTTTTCAAATGTGCTATCTTAAGATAGAGTAGTCATACTTTGTGTAAAAATAGATTGAAATTCCTTAAAACCCTATATTTTCTGTACTTTTTACCTTCAAACTTTCAAAAATGACCTGAGCTAACTCAATTAATACTTAAATACTATTCAATAAGATTTGTAAAATTTAATTGACACAAAGAAGAGTAAATAGTAGGGAGATAATTAATTAAAATTTCCTAAAAAACTTATCCTCAAGGAAAAAATACCGATTCAATAGAAGCAAGATTTAATTGAATTGGTTTTATGCACGAACTGGGTATTACTCAAAATATTGTTGCTATAGTCTCAGAACAAGCCAGAGGTGCATCGGTTAAGCGAGTGACCTTAGAAATAGGGAAACTGTCAGCAATTATGCCGGATGCCATTCGTTTCTGTTTTGATCTGTGTTGTCAAGATACCCTTTTAGAAGGTGCAACCTTAGAAATTATTGAAACAGAAGGAAGAGGAAAATGTCGTCATTGTGGACAAGAAATGGAGTTAACTCAACCCTTCGGACAATGCGATCGCTGCGATAGTTTTGACTTAGATATTATTAAAGGACAAGAATTACAAATTAAAGAAATGGAGGTAGAAGAATTATGTGTGTAACTTGCGGTTGTTCTGAGGATAATGATGTTACTTTAACCAATGTAGCAACGGGGGAAACCCAAGCAATGAAGGGTCATCATACCCATACACTAGAAGATGGGACAGTTATTACTCATTCCCACGATCATCACTCTCATGATCACCCTCATGATCACGGCCCAGAAATCCATGCTAAAATGCACGGTACAACCATAACCTTAGAAGAAAAGATTTTACAGAAAAATGACTTAATGGCTGCTCAAAATCGTGGCTATTTTAAAGGTCGTAATATTCTAGCATTAAATTTAGTGAGTTCTCCCGGTTCAGGAAAAACCACCCTTTTAACAAGGACCATTAATGACTTAAAAGATAACATTAAAATTAATGTGATTGAAGGGGATCAAGAAACGGCCAATGATGCTCAAAAAATCAAAGAAACGGGTTGTAAAGTGGTACAAATTAACACAGGGACTGGTTGCCATCTAGAAGCATCGATGGTGGAAAAAGGCTATACCGAATTAAACCCCGAACCCAATTCAATTTTAATGATTGAGAATGTGGGTAATTTAGTTTGTCCTGCTTTATTTGATCTCGGAGAAGCAGCCAAAGTGGCTATCCTATCGGTGACGGAAGGAGAAGACAAACCCATCAAATACCCTCATATGTTCCGAGAAAGTAAAGTGATGATTTTAACTAAAATTGACTTACTGCCTTACGTTCAATTTGATGTGAAAAAATGCCTTGAATATGCCCAACAAGTTAACCCTTCCTTAACGATCTTTCAAGTTTCATCGGTAACAGGAGAAGGGTTATCTTCTTGGTATGATTGGTTAAACAATGCTTCGGTGAAATAACTGAATTGATCTACAAATTAAACTCCTGTAAAGCAGGATAAAAGTTACTATTTTCGTGACTGGGACGACTTAATTTGATTAAAGCAAATCGTTGTAAGGGGGTCAATTGATTCCATTGTTCTAGGGTAATTTCTTTGTTAAATTCTGCTGCTTTTTCTTGAATTTCTACAGGAATCTGCTCATTATTTAACCAAGCTGGATGATCATCAATGGGTAAAGTTTTAGCGGGACTTCCTGTTTTTTCAGTGACTAAGGTTTGCAAAAAATCTCGATATAAGTTTGCTTCTTCGGGGGTTTCACAAGCCATGGTAACTAAGACTTGTTTTTCTGGGGAAGTGAATTGATTCCAGTGATTTAATTTCAGTTTGACCCCACAACTATCTAACTTGAGACGGACGATCATGGGAATACAATGTAAAGACTCGACAAATTCTTGTTCAAATTGAAAAAAATGATCCATAGTATTTAATATTGACGAAGCAGTCAGAGGATAAGCGTTAAAAGAGAAGTCGCACTCAGGTTAAAATATAACTCGCTGATTATCAATATATTCCTGTGGCTAATTCTAACGTTTCTGATTCTCTTTTGCGTACTCCTTTATACGATCTCATTGTTCAACAGAAAGCGAGAATGACTGCGTTTTCGGGTTGGGAAATGCCGGTACAGTTTACGGGATTGAAAGTGGAACATCACGCTGTCAGGACTGAGGTGGGAATGTTTGATATTTCTCACATGGGTAAGTTTACGTTAGAGGGAGAGGGGTTAATCTCTGTGTTACAGTCTCTCGTTCCTTCTGACTTAAGCCGGTTAACCCCTGGTAAAGCCCAATATACCGTATTGTTAAACCCGGATGGGGGTATTATTGACGACATTATTATTTACTGTCAAGGGGAAGACAAAGCGGTTATTATTGTCAATGCAGGGACGAAAGATAAAGATAAAAAATGGATATTATCGAATTTAGGGACAAGCAGTCTTAATTTTACCGATTTATCTCAAGACAGAGTTTTATTAGCGATTCAAGGCCCCGAAACAGTAGAAAGATTACAGCCTTTGGTTGAGGGGGATCTCACGCAACTATCGTTCTTTGGCCATACCGAAACTAAAGTGTTAGGATACCCTGCCTTTGTGGCCCGGACTGGATACACCGGAGAAGATGGCTTTGAGGTGATGATCGATCCTGAAGGGGGAAAAGAGTTATGGCGATCGCTACTTGAAGTCGGGGTTACCCCTTGTGGGTTAGGGGCCAGAGATACCCTCCGCTTAGAAGCCGCCATGTCTTTATACGGGCAAGATATCGATGATCATACCACTCCTCTAGAAGCCGGCTTAAAATGGCTGGTGCATTTGGATCAAAAAGGTGAGTTTGTGGGGCGAGAGGTGTTAGAAAAACAAGCCGAAGAAGGGGTAAAACGGCGTTTAGTGGGGTTAGAAATGGAAGGACGACATATTGCCCGTCATGGCTATCCGGTGGCTTCTGGGGGCAAAATTGTGGGGGAAGTCACCAGTGGAACCCTGGGCCCCACGGTAGGAAAAGCGATCGCCTTGGCTTATGTTCCTAGGGAGTTAAGCAAAATAGGAACCAGGGTTGAGGTGGAAATTAGAGGAAAACGCTACCCGGCTAAAGTGGTTAAAAAGCCTTTTTATAAGTCGGAAAATCGTTAATTTGGGGAACAGGGAATAGGGAACGGGGAACAGAATGTTTTAGACAATTATCTAATATAAGTAAACTGACATCTTGCACGCCTTACAAAAAAACTTGATGACTTAAAAGCAGTTTAACTCACAATAAACTCCTATTGCCTGTTGCCTGTTGCCTTTTGCCTGTTGCCTGTTGCCTCTCTCAACTAGCTAGTGTTATCGAAGGTGCAAGATATTATGAAAATTCCCCGTAGATTATGGCTGATATTTGGAATTAGCAGTTTAATTTTATTTTTTTTTGCAAGTTTACGTCATTGGTTATTTCAGTCTAATGCGTTAGATTTAGGTTGGTTTGATCAATCCCTTTATTTAATTAGTCAAGGAAAACCCCCCATTGTTTCTTTTTCTGAGGATCATATTTTGGGGGATCATGCTGCTTTTATTTTTTATCCGTTATCGTTATTTTATATTATATATCCTGATGTTCATTGGTTATTTTTAGTCCAAGCGATCGCTTTATCGGTTTCTATTTTCCCTTTATATTTTTTAGCTAAACAAGCAGATTTAAAAGAAAATTTAGCGTTAACTATCGTTGGTGTTTATTTACTTTATCCTTTAATTTTTAATGTTAATTTATTTGATTTCCATTCAGAAGTCATTGCTTTACCTGCTATCTTTTGGGCAGTGTTAGCAGCCAGATCAAAACAATTTTTACAGTTTATTAGTGCTATTGTTTTAATTTTAAGTTGTAAAGCGGTTTTATCCTTAACCGTTGCAGCCATGGCGGTGTGGTTATTATTATTTGAAAAAAGAAAAAAGTATGGATTTTTAGCATTATGTTTAGGGGTATTTTGGTTTATTATCACCACACAATTAATTATCCCTCAATTTAGTGGGGATGAAGTGGCAGCAGTGGGACGTTATTCTTTTTTAGGGGACTCAGTAATAGAGATTATAATTAATTTAATTTTGCAACCGAATATTATATTAAGTCGCTTTTTTACTTTAGCCAATTTAGAATATATTATCTTATTATTAATTCCTGTTATTTGGGGTTTATCCCCTCGTTATTTAACCCCTTTAGTCTCAGCAATTCCTGCATTAACTTTAAATTTATTAACTGATTATCAACCTCAAAAAGATTTAGTACATCAATATGCTATTCCTATTTTACCCTTTTTATTATTGTCAGTCATAGCAACTTTAGCAGCCAATAAAGGGTTAATTCGTCAGCCTAAATATATAATAATCTGGTCATTGATTGCTTTTTTAGCCTTAGGTAAATATGGTTATTTTACCTCTCGATATTTAGAACAAATCGATACTTTATCAGCCATGAGAGAAGGGGTAAACTTAGTTCCTGATGAGGTAAAAGTCTTAACCTCTCCTCAGATTTCACCTCATTTAACCCATCGTTCAGTGATTAAATTAGCCATTAAAGATCGAGAACCCATTGATGTAGAAAAGTTCGATTCTATTTTACTCAATACTCGTTATTCGGGATGGCCAAATTCACAAGATACGGTTAACAATTTAGTCAATCAACTCAAAAACAATTCAAACTTTATTTTATCTTATAACAAAAATGGTGTATTTTTATTTAATTCAATTGATTAACCCTGAAACTCATATTTTGTACCTTCGCTAACACCCCCCACACCCCCCACACCCCCCACACCCCCCACACCCCCACACCCCCCACACCCCCCACACCCCCCACACCCCCCACACCCCCCTTTATAAGGGGGGCAGGGGGGGTAAGGGGCAGGGGGGGTAAGGGGCAGGGGGGGTAGGCAAGGGTTCTCCCCCTCACAAAAGGGGGAGTTAGAGGGGGTGACAAGAGTATTTGATTTTGATGGTAACTTATTCAGAATTAATTACCTTATCATAATTATTAAGTTTATTTATTTTGGTGCAAGATGTCAGTTAAACAATTATATTCAAACAATAGCAACCCTAAATTTTCAATCAATCTTCTGATCAAGGGAAGATTATCTGAGTTTAGGATTGCTACATTAAGAAGCTTATTCATGTAATAATTTGATGCTTATTCCTGTAGATAAGTGGCTAAGAAACAACTGAAAAATAATCCCTAGAAAAAAGAATCTTCTACCATTACCTCCATAGGAGTACCGGTTCCTGGTGGGGGATAAATTCTAATTTTTGCTGTATTACTTAAGGTTTGTAAACTCTCAGCAAATAAGGGAATCGATTGTAAAACGTACCAATTTAAGCGATTATTAGGACAAATAACTACTAAAGTTAAACCCTTACTTCTAATGGTGACATCCCATCCACATTGCCTTAATAAATCTTGTGTCATCGGGTCACAATTATTATAAAAAATTTCTCCGGCTACTTCTTCTAATTCCCAAGAAAGTTCACGGTAACTCGCCTCAAAAGAAGGTAAATCATCAGGGGGTAAACAGGGTCTGGTCATGATTAATTCTCTCACTAATGGGTCAAATAAATATCTTAACTAAGCATCGAAAAAAGCAAACCAACCAACAACTTTTAATAACTTAATTCCACGTCGTTAATGTCTCGGTTATCTATCCAATCTAAGACTTCATCTAACTGATATAAATCAATAAATCCGTATTGCCAAAGTACCATCGGCAGAGAACCCATGGAAGTTTCAGTAAACTTAACAGCCATTTTCAAAGCATCAGCAGGAATGGCTAGTTTATGGCGTAAATATTCGAGAAGTGGCGTTTGTAAATCTTTGGTCATGGTTTTTTCTCTTACGATTAATCATTTAGTCTTTTTTAATTTTCTAGTCTTGATTGTAGGTAAATAATTTTCTAAACACAGCCGGAAAAACACGGCAATACCTACGGATATAATTGAAGTATCCGTAGTTTCACTCAATCATCTTATGGTCTTAGTTAAACAAGTGTTGATTGAGGCTTTTTGCAGTTGTCTTAAACTTACAAAGAAAGGCGTTTTAATAGGTGTAAATGCTGGTCTACTGAAGCGAAGGTATTAGCCAACATCATGCCACTGGCCGCCACTGCCGGTAAGCCTATCCCTGGAAAAGTAGAGTCACCACAACACCATAACCCATCTATGGGGGTGTTGGGGCCAGGAAACAAGGCTTTTCCGGCTTGGATAGCGGGCCCGTAAGAACCCCGATGACGACGTAAAAACCGTTCATGGGTTAAGGGGGTTCCTACTAAAGAAACGGAAATGCGATGGCGGATATCAGGGATAATACGTTCTAATGCTTGCCACATCACCTGACTTCTGCCTTCTTTTTGTTGCTGATAGGCGTTACTATTACGCTTTAAGTCAGACCAAAGATGATAAGGTTCGTTACCGGGGGTATAAACATGGATGGTGTGTTTTCCGGGAGGGGCTAAACTGGGATCAAGTAGGGAGGGAATAGACACTAAAATGACGTTTTGTTCTGCTGTAATGCCTTTTTCCCAGTCGTTGACCACAATATGATGACAAGGCAAGTCCGACGGTAAGTTATCACCCTCAATACCGAGATGAAGATGTAAAAAACTGTCACAGGGTGGTGTTTGTTGTTTTTGGGTTCGCCACTGTTGGGAAACTGCATCTAGGGGTAATAGCTTCAAGGTATCCCAAACCGACGCATTAGAAATAACGCCACGAGTAGCGGTTAAAGTGTCACCGTTCCCTAGTTTGACCCCGATAGCTTGATTATTTTTCACTAAAATCTGCTCAACGTGGGCGTTTAACTGGAGTTTACCGCCATTTTTAGTTAAACCCCGAACCAAAGCATCCACTAAGGCCCCACTTCCCCCCACAGGATAATCTAACTTGACCCCTGGCCGATACCAGTCAGCAAACATAAAGGCCATTTCGGCGGCGCTGGTTCCGGTGGCCGGAAGTCCGGATAAGAGGAAGCAAAGCAAGTCTAACCAATGATGAATAAATGGATCATTAATCACTTCATCAGCAATGGTACTGAAAGGCCCGGTTAGCTTTAAAACTTGTTTACTTTTCAACAGTAAACTGGGGGCAAACTTGCCGACGGTTAAGATAGCATTCCAGTCGAAACGAAGGGCCGCAGGGGGTAGGGCAACACTAGCTTTGGCTAAGGGTTTCATCACTTGTTGCAACTTACGCCATTCTTTAACGGCCTCGTTTCCCCGTAACTGTCGCAAAATATCGCAAAATTGATCGGCCCCGACGGAGGTGTTAAAGTTACCTTCGGGTAAGTAACAACCCCAGGTGTCGTAGTTAAGACAGGGTAAAGGTTCCCCAATAGCGTCTAATACTTGTTTTAAGGGGTTGGGGGAAGGAGAATAGGAAAGACCAGAGTATAATGAGGGGCCAGAGTCAAAAATAAAGCCATCCCGTTGAAAACTGTGGGCAGCCCCTCCTGGAATGGTATGACTTTCGCAAACAGTAACATCTAAGCCATAATGGGCTAATAAGGCCGCGCAACTGAGTCCGCCAATACCACTACCAATAATAATAATTTCTGTATTAGACATGGTTAATCATAATAATTAATAATTTTACTTGTCGGGAAAAGGTGGGCAATATTGATTGTTCAGTATCCTCATCCTCTATATTAAAAATTTGCCCACCCTACTAACTACCAATAACAATAATTTCGGCGTTAGACATGGTTAATAATTGAACTATTTTATCAAGTTAATTGACAAGTAATCTGGTTACTTTTTTTGATGACTTTTCCAATAATTTGACTATCAGTGTAACCGGCTCTGACTAATTCTTGCAAACAGCGATCGCTATTTTCTTCGGGGATGGATGCCAATAACCCCCCAGAGGTTTGAGGATCAAATAACAAAGAATAGTTAGGGGATTTTTCCCTATCTTTATTAACGGTTAAATAAGTTTCGTTTTCTAAGTTTTTGGGGTGCAAAGAACTGGTAATTCCTTGTTTAATGGTTTCTATTGCCCCTGTTAGGATGGGAATTTTATCTAAGTTTAATTCTACGGATACTTGAGACGCTTTCATCATTTCTACTAAATGACCCACTAAACCAAATCCTGTGATATCTGTACAAGCGGATGCTTCAAATTGTAAGAATATTTCTGAGGCTTTTTGATTAGAAACCAACATTGATTGTATGGCATTATCGATCCAGTATCCTTTCGCTTGATAAACCATTTCTGCTGCTAATAAAGTTCCGATTCCTAATGGTTTAGTTAAAATCAGTTTATCCTGAGCTTGCATCCCACTTTTAGATAAAATTCGATTGGGTAAAATAAAGCCATTGCAAGATAAACCAAACCCTAGTTTTTCCCCTTGTAAGGTATGTCCTCCAATTAAAGATATTTCATATTGCTTTAAAATTGTTAGAGATCCTTGTAATAATTGATATAGAATTTCTTCGAGGACAGAATCGACTCCATAAGGTAAAGTAATAAGAGCAGAAACACTATGAGCTTTTGCCCCCATGGCCCATAAATCACTTAAACAATGATTCGTCGTAATTTGTCCAAATATAAAAGGATCACTGATCAAACTCGGAAAGTAATCAACGGTTTCCACTAATAATTCTTGTTCACTAATATCAATAATAGCTGCATCATCGGGAGAGGTTAAACCGACAAGAATTTCTGGATTTTGAGCAATATCTAATCTTTTTAAGCTTCTGTCTAATAGAGAACTTCCTACTTTAGAAGCACAGCCATTACAAGGCATAAACTTTTTATTTTTTAACTGTTTTTTAGGTTGATTCTTATCGGAAAAAAGCTCATTTTTGAGGGTAGCCCATAGATTCGTTGTTTCTTGGGAATCCATAGCCGAAAAATCTTTAAACCTATCCATAAACTTACGATCAATATGATCTTTCCAAGTCCATAACCAAGATGCTTCTAACCCGAAACTTCCCCAAGAGGCGATCGCTTTTTTATTACCAGTACCAATTAAACTTAAATAAAATTTTTGTGGGTGATAAGATTGTAATTTATTGCCTAAAAGAATGGATTGTAAATTATTAAATAAAGGTTGACCTTGACGCACTGCAAATACACCGGCTTTCGGTCTAGAATAGTTTTGCATGGTGGCAATATCTCCCGCGGCAAAAATATGAGGATGAGAGACAGATTGTAAATAATCATTGACTAAAATAAATCCTTTTTTATCGGTAGTAATTCCTGTTTTCTCTATCCACTGGGGTGCAGATGCTTGCGTAACTAAAAAGACAAAATCTGACTCTATCTTTAGCCCAGAATTACAAGTGATTATATAATGATGGGGAGAATTAGGGGTTATCTCTGTAACTGTTTCGTTGAGATAAACATTAGTTCCATTTTCTAACAAAAGAGATTCTACTTTTTGACTTGCCCAATGACTATGTCCGATTAATAAATTATCGCCCTGATGAATTAAGTTAAGGTTTAAATTATCCGCATTTTCTAAAATATTTAGTAAAGAAGTTCTCATATTAAATGCTAATTCCACACCCCCTGCACCCCCTCCAATAATTGTTAAGCTATAAGATTGTTTAGGATGGGTTTGAATTGTTTTTTTTACCTTCTCCCATGCCATTAAAAATTGACCCACTGGTTTAGCAGGAATGGCATAATCTGAGGCTCCTGAAATGTTAGTTTTTTTAGGAATACTACCAATATCAATGGATAAATAATCAAAAGCAATGGGGGGATGTTCTTGACAAATAACCTGCTTATTTTCTAAGTCTAAATTGATCACAGTATCATGATAAAAATTAGCTTGAGCAAACTGAGCTAAACACCGTAAATCAATATGGGTTTCTTCAAATGTATAGAAACCTGCCACTTGACCCGGTAACATACCCGAATAAGGGGTATGGGTTCTATCACCAATTAAGGTTAAACGTACCCCAGGAATAGGATTCATTCCCCATAATTTTAGAACAATGGCATGACTATGACCCCCACCAATTAAAACAAGATTATCCGTCAATTGTGTTAGATTAGATTTCATGAGAAACTAAGAAAATCACCTTATTTTATTTTAACCAGTTTAGGAGATAAAAGTGTTAAAAATTATTGTAATATTGGGATTAATCTGTGTTTCTTGGAGTATGATAATTTCATCGGCTCAAGCTGAGTTTTGTCGACAAATTAAGGGTCATCAAGTTTGTCTTGTGAAAATTAAACGGAGTGCGAAGAATTATTGGGAATATCGCGCTTCAGTTAAAATTGACCAAGAAATAAGACCCATAGAAATTTATGATTGTCGTCAACGTCATCGTATGACTCAAGAGGGTGATATCATTCCCTTTAAATCTGATGGAGTCGGCCAACTAATTTGTCGTGTTTTGAATAAATAGATTATAAATCATTGACTTATCGTATTATTATTGAACCCACCCAAAAACAGGGGAATATTATTACCTTAACCCCTGAACAAAGACATTACTTAAAGAATGTTGTACGCTTAAAAGAAGAGAGTGAATTTATTGTTATCGATGGTCAAACTAACACTTATCTTGTCAAACTAAATAAGGATAACGGTCAAATTATCAAACCATTAAACGAACAAACTGAATTACCAATTAATGTTACTTTAATGATAGCCTTACCTAAAGGAAAAGGATTTGATGAGGTTATTCGTAGCTGTACAGAATTAGGGGTTAACACTATTATTCCCATTATTAGTCAGCGAACTTTATTAAAACCTAGTTCTCATAAATTAGACCGTTGGCGTAAAATTGTTAAAGAAGCAACCGAACAATCAGAAAGACAACTGGTTCCTAACATTCTTGAACCAATTTCTTTCTCAGAAGTATTAAAAAATATCAAACAACCTAATCAAAATTTTTATATTTGTGTAACCCGAAAAAAAGCTCAACATTTACTAACTTATTTACTCCCAGAAATTACTAATTCTATTACTATTGCCATAGGATGTGAAGGAGGTTGGACAGAGAAAGAAATCAATGAAGCTATTAATTCAGGGTTTATCCCTGTTACCCTGGGTTCAAGAATTCTTCGTGCTGTTACTGCACCTTTGGTTGCACTTTCTTTAGTTGCTTCTGTTACAGAAAAATCTTATTCTGAAGATTGATTTTTATTAAGTGCAAAAGTCAAAAAAGACATTGTAAGTAGGTAGGCATAATTAAATGAATAAAACTTGTAGGGTGGGCAATGTCTCAAATGGTTTCTGGTTAAGATTTGTAAGCTTTTTCTTAGCATTGCCCACCTTACGTTTATTTATAAGGACCTACATATAAGTTTCTATGCTATGATAAAAATAAATGATAAATTTTTCCCATGTTATTGGATTCTGCTAATTTAGTTTACTGGGTTTTAATTGGTATTGGAGTCGCCTTTTTTCTTCTCATTATTGTTTCTGGTGGAGGAGACGAAGGGGGTGATCTTGATAGCGATATCGATATTAATTTTGATAGTAATGGTTTCAGGTTAGATGCTGATTTAGAAGCTGATGTAGCTACTGAAATTAGTAGTGATGGCGACGAGTTTAATCCTTTTCAACTATTAGCTTGGTTTGGCTTAGGAAAAGCTCCCTTAATGATTTTATTAGGAATTGATTTCAGTGCTTGGGGTATAGCTGGCTGGACTTTAAATGTTATCTTAGGTAGTCTCACTGGAACCATTCCTACTCAATTTTTTGGGTTAGGGGGTTTCGTCTTCTTTTTATCTTTATTCATTGGTTTATGGATAGGAAAATTATTATCTCATCCCATCGGACAGATATTTTCTTCTTTTGGAGAAGACGTAAAAAGCGAGCGTTTAATTGGCTGTGTAGGGATTGTAACATCCAAGACCATTCCTTATTTAATTGAGGGAAAAATAGGGCAAGCAGATGTCTATGATATGGCTGGTAATTTAGTAACTATTAGTGTTAGTTTACCCCATTGGGCTGATGTTATTCCCCATTACGGACAAGCCATTTTAATTATTGATCGTCAAGAACATAGTTACATCGGAATTAGTAAAGGTAGTTCTGACGAAGATAAATGGATTAATCAAACTAACTTACCAAAAGATTCTTGAAAAGAGGTAGAAAAATGAATCCTAAATTTGAATTACAATTGATCCAAGCGTTGCCTAAAATAGCCTTTGATTCTAATTGGTTTGTCTTAGATGAAATAGACTTATTTAAGCAAGATAAAAATCAGTTAAAAATCTCTCTTAATCAACCGGTTTTTGAAGAAGTATTACCCGCTAATTCTCCTTATATTGGACAAGTAGGTTCTACTTTAAATAGTTTACCATTTGTTGGTATTTTAGGAAGTATTGGCATCTTATTATTTCTCTTATTATTAAGTGTTTGGTTGTACACACGATTTTACACAATTGCCCCAAATAATGAAGCCTTAGTGAGAACAGGTGGTGTGTTTAAAAAGAGCAAAACCGTTATTTTAAATGGGGGATGTATTGTCATTCCTGGGTTCCATGAAATCACCCGTGTTCCCTTAAGAGAAATCTCTATTGATGTGGTTCGCTCTGATAAATTAGCGGTGAGAACTCAAGATTATTTAAGAGCGAATATGAGGGTAACTTTTTATATTTGTATTGCTCAAGAAGAAAAGGACATTTTAGCCGCAGCCGCCAGGTTATCAAAACAAGGAAAAATATCAGAAAATGACATCAAAGATGCAATTGAAAAACGGGCAGACGATGCCATTAGAGCAGCAGCGAAGAAGAAAAAAATAGCCGAAATTGACTCAGATAAATTAGGGTTTGCAGAAGCGGTTTTAAACCTCATTCAACAAGACCTTAAAAAAGTTGGTTTAACCCTCAATAATATTGCTATTTCTGAGATCGAAGAAAGTGACACTTACGATGAAAATAACTTTTTTGATGCTCAAGGGGTACGATTAAGAACCGAAACCATACAACGTTCCATTCAACAAAAAAGAGAGGTTGAACTAGAAACTCAAGTGGCCATAGAACAACGGGAATTAGAAGCCGAAAAACAAAGCCTACAAATTATTAAACAGAAAGAAGATGCGAACTTAACCCAACAAAAAGATATTGAATTTTTCCGCGCTCAACAACAAAGAGAAATTCAAGAAACCAAGGATAAAGAAGCGGCAAAAATCGAGAAAAATAGAATCTTGCAAGAACAAGAAGTAGAAGAAGAAAAAATTGAAAAAGAATTGATTATCCAACAAAAACGCATTAGTGTGAATATCGAATTAGAAGAGCAAAATAAACAATTAAAAGTCACTCAAACCCTGCAACAACAAGAAACGGAAGTCGCAGAAATTAACCGCAAAAAAATGATTCAATCGTCCCAACTACAGGCACAAGCAGAAGTAGCCGCTGCCGAACAACAATCAAAAATTGCTCAACAACAGGCTGCCATTGCTATTGCTAATAAAGAGAAAGAAAGGTTTAATTCAGAAGCTGAAAAAGCCCAAGCTGAAGCTGCTGTTATTACTGCCCAAGAAGTGGAAAAAGCCCAACGGGAACAACGGTTAGTCATCATTTCGGCGGAACAAGAAGCGCAAAAAATCCGCATTTCCGAGCAAAATGTTGTAGAAATCGACGTATTCCGCCGTCGTCGTCAAGCAGAAATTGCCCGACAAGCTGCGGAGTTAGAAGCGGAGTCCATTCGCACCCTTGCCGATGCCAATAAGTATAAACTATTGGCTGAAGCTGAGAGTAAAAAAGCTCTCATTGAAGCCGAAAATGCTCTGAGTAATGCAAACAGAACGGCTGACCTCATAAAAGACCTCTGGCCCGAATTAGCCCCCCAATTGCCCTATATTCTCCAATCTTTGGCCCCGCAACCTGGCGTATTAGGGGATGCAAAAATTTATGCGTTTCCAGGGGTAAATGGCAGTAATGGCAATGGTACGGGAGATATTAGTAAATTGATGTTATCTACCAGTGGTTTAACTTTGATTAATTCTTTATTAGATGACGGGAAGTTAGGCACATTAATTAATCAGATAAAAACCGCTTTAAATACTGAGGAAAAAGTAGAAATAACAGAAGATAAAAAGTCTGATAGTTCAGAATCATCTTCTACTGTAACTCCTCAAGAACAAACCATTAACACGGAAGAAGAAAATAACTTATCTTTTCTTAATGATTTTCCTCAAGAATCTTAAAAAAAACGGGGTGACTTATATGAAGTCAAAAGTTAACAGTTGAAATGGTTAAAATGTAACGTAATGACTGGAATATCATAATTCCTTGTAATCTACCCATATTATATTGATAGGAAAGGTTTTTATATGATTACACAATCTAAACAAAACAAACAAAATGTTTCTTTAGAAAATTATCGTCAACTAGAAGAGATTTCTGAATTTAAACATGAATATCATAATGGAGTTATCATTCCTATGACTGGTGGAACCATTAATCATAATAGAATTATTCGCAATCTTATTTATTTATTAGTCAATGCAGATAAAAATAAAACCTATGAAGCATTTTCTAGTGATCTTAGAGTGTGGATACCTGAGTATAAAAGAGGGGTTTATCCTGATGTAATGGTGATTTCAGAAGACCCAATTTTTAATGAGAATAGACAAGATGAAATTATTAATCCTTGTCTTATTTTTGAGGTTTTATCTCCTTCAACTTCAAGTTATGATCGAGGAGACAAATTTTTATATTATCGTTCTATTCCTTATTTAACAGAATATATTTTAATTGATCAAGCAAACTATTTTATTGAACATTATACCAAAACAGATAATAATCAATGGTTATTACAAGATTATCAAGATATAAAGGATATGATTAAGCTAAATTCCATTAATATTGATGTCAAAATTAGTGATATTTATGAAAATATTTCTATCACAAAAGAGTAATAAAATTGAAAAGATAATTTTTAAGTTTGATAATTATTCATATAGTCGTTAGCCTTATTCTATAAGCACCTAGGTTGTCTAAACAAAATTTTCTAGGGTGGGCAAGCTTTTTAAGGATGAAGTTAGTTTAGATAAGTCTTTGACTTGCCCACCCTCCCGTCTTATTTTCCAATGTGTTTCTTAAGAGAATAAAGACCATTAGACAGCCGAGAAATAAATCTTAGATTTTATGGGGTCAGGAATCATGGTTTTATCCCCTTCTTGCCAATCTGCCGGACAAACCTCTTCAGGATGGCTTTGAACGTGCTGTATCGCTTTTAGGGTGCGTAGGGTTTCTGTGACACTACGACCAAACGAAAGATTATTAACGGTTGAGTATTGAATAACCCCTTCTTTATCAATAATAAATAAACCCCGTAACGCCACACCCGAATCCGGATCGAGTACATTATAAGCGTTACTAATTTCTTTTTTCAGGTCAGACACCAACGGATAAGCAATGTCTCCGACACCTCCTTCGGTGCGAGGGGTTTGAATCCAAGCGAGATGGGAAAATTCACTATCAACCGAAACCGCTAAAATTTCTGTGTTAATCTTTGAAAATTCTTCGTAGCGATCGCTAAAAGCAATAACTTCTGTAGGGCAAACAAAGGTAAAATCCAAAGGATAGAAGAAGAGGACAACATACTTGCCACGATAGCTAGAAAGCTTTTTTGTCTGAAATTCTTGATCAATAACGACTGTTGCCGTAAAATCAGGTGCAACTTGCCCAACTCGCAAGCATCCTTCAATGGTCATCGTTTAGTCTCCAAAAATCAAATAACGGTGAAACCCGTCAGGATTAATGTCCTACTACAAATCTATCACAATTATTAAGGGTTGTGAGCTATCCAAGTTATCATATTATCATTTTCCTCTGATATAGTTGCAATGTTTCGTCTTCTCTGGTTTAATTTTTTTCTGGTCTTTTCCTGTCTGTTTTCTAATGTTGTACTCGCTCAAACCGAGTCTATTCCTAATGAAACTACCCTAAAAGTTGGGGTGGTGGGGTCTCCTCCTTTTGCTAAATACGATGAGCAAACTTTTGAAGGAATTAGTGTGGAATTATGGCAAGAAATTGCTGAAATTAATAATTTGCAATATCAGTTAATTGCTCAACCCGGAGTGAAAGTAGGAATTGATCAGATTGTAGCAGGGGAATTAGATATTTTAATTGGGCCTATTAGTATAACAGCAGAAAGATTTCAAAAAGTTGCCTTTACTCAACCCTATTTTGATGCTCAAATTGGTCTTTTAGTCTCAGGAGAAAAGCGATCAGTCTGGAGTCGAATTCGTCCTATTTTCCAAATAGCTGTTATTTCTTCGGTGGGGGGTTTATTCTTCATTCTTTTTATCGTAGGAAATTTAATTTGGTTAGCCGAGTCTCGACGCAACCCGGAACAATTTCCTAAACATTATATTCGAGGAGTTGGCAACGGGATGTGGTTTGCTTTAGTGACGTTAACCACTGTCGGTTATGGAGATAAAGCACCTGTTACGAAAATGGGTAAAGCCATTACCAGTCTATGGATGTTAATTACTATGGTAGCTGCTTCCTCTTTAACGGCTGGTATTGCTACAGTAATGACATTATTATTATCAGCAGAAGCAACAGAGCAATTTACACAACCCGAAGATATTCAAACTAAACAAATTGCTGTTATTTCAGGAACAACAGGGGAACAATGGGCGCAAACCTATGAAGCTCGTATTTTACCATCTCCTAACTTAGATCAAGCGGTTGAGCGTTTAAAATCAGGACAAGCTCAAGGCGTTCTGTTTGATGTTCCTGCGTTAAAATATTATCTTTATCAGCATCCTGAAGCCCCATTTAAAATTGCAGATGTATCCATAGCCTTGGAAGATTACGGCTTTGTTTTACCCTTAGATAATAACTTAATTCGAGAGTTAAATATTGCTATTGTCGAGTTAAAACAGTCAGGCAGATTAGAAGAGATTATTGACAGAGAAATTCAAGGAGGTTTTGAGAATTAATGATTAATTCGATTGCACAATTAACACAGAACAATGGGCATGATGTAAGACATAATTACTGACACTGCCTAAGAAAAATTCTTCGAGTCCAGAACGTCCCCGATGACCAATAACAATGACATCGGCCTGCCATTCATTAGCTATTTTACAAATTCTTGATCCAGGATTACCGTAAATTTGTTTATAGTCTGTTCTAATTTCTTTTTCTATGGCTTTTTTTTGATAAGATGCTAACATTTCGTTGCCAGATGTTTCAAACGCTTGCCATTGTTCTTTCCAGGTTTCTAGGGTTAAATCATTACCGGCTGCTGGATACATTTCCCTAAGATCAGGGGGAACCGGTAACGGACTATTTTCTTCTTCTCCTGAGAGAATATGTAATAATAAAAGTTGTGAATTTTTTTCTTGTGTTGCTAATGATAAGCCGTGATTAAACACCATTTCTGCCATTTTTGACATATCTAAAGCGATTAAAATTTTTTGATACATGGTTTTTATTAAGATAAATCGTTTTATTATGAATGCTCTATGGAACTAAGAATTAAAGAGTGTTTGTTACGCGAACATTAAAACCCAGTTTTGTAAGGTGGGCAAAGTTTTCTATTTCACGGGTAGTCTAGATAAATCTCTAATTTGCCCACCCTACCCTCTTAGATTAAATTATATTGTTCAGAGACTTAATTATTTTAAGTCTTTTTCAAATTTTTTAGGCCATCACCATGCCACCATCAACATTAAACACTTGTCCGGTAATATAAGCGGCCGCTGGATCAGTGGCTAAAAATCTGACCATTCCGGCTACTTCTTCGGCGGTTCCTAACCGTCCCAAAGGGATATATTGAAGAAGATCGTCTGTTTTTACTTTCTCAGTCATATCGGTGACAATAAACCCAGGGGCAACAGCATTGACAGTGACACCACGACTGGCCACTTCTTTGGCCACTGCTTTGGTTAAACCGATGACCCCGGCTTTGGCTGCGCTATAATTGGCCTGACCGGGGTTGCCCATTTCCCCCACCACCGAGGAAATATTGATAATACGCCCTGTTTTCTGCTTTAACATGGGTTTGGTGACCGCTTTGGTACAGAGAAACACCCCAGTGAGGTTGAGATCGATCACCGCTTGCCAGTCTTCGGGTTTCATCCGCATTAAGAGGGTGTCACGGGTGATCCCTGCATTGTTAACTAGGATATCGATGCGCCCAAACTTATCTAAAGTGGTTTTGATGAGGTTATCTACTTGTTCCCTTTGGGAGACATCACCTTGAACGGCGATCGCGTCTCCTGAGCTTTCTGTGATCTGTTTTACCACTTCGTCGGCTGCGCTGCTAGAACTGGCATAGTTGACCACAACCTTAACGCCTAGGGTTCCCAATGCTAAGGCGATCGCGCGACCGATACCCCGTGATGCTCCGGTAACGATGGCCACTTGTTCGTTGAGGGGTGGGGCGACAGTTGACATAATACTTCCCTTTTCTCCATTGCTTGATAATTATATTATGTTTTGAGGTGAGAATTACCAAAAAAAAGGGTTCCAAGCCTCCAACTTTATGTGGAGGTAATTCTAAATTCTACATTCTAAATTCTACATTCTGATTGACCAAACCCTCCACCACCGGGGGTTTCTATTATAAAATGATCCCCTGATGTCATTTCTATGGTTGCGGTACTGTTTAATATTTCTTCTGTTCCATCTTTGCGTTTTACCCAATTTTTGCCCACTTTTCCAGCTTCTCCCTCGGCTAACCCAAAGGGAGCAATGACTCGATGACTTGATAATATATTAGCAGTCATGGGTTCTAAAAATTTAATGTTTCTGATAACACCATTACCTCCCGAATATTGACCTTTGCCTCCGCTATTTTCCCTAATTTTAAATTCTTCTACTAACACAGGATAGCGAAATTCTAAAACTTCGGGATCGGTTAAGCGAGAGTTGGTCATGTGGGTATGAACTGCATCAGTTCCATCAAAGTTAAAACCAGCACCAGAACCGCCACAAATAGTCTCATAATATTGATAGTTTTCGTTACCAAATGTGAAGTTATTCATGGTTCCTTGAGAGGCAGCTAATATCCCTAATGCCCCGTATAAAGCATCAACAATCACTTGAGAGGTTTCTACATTTCCAGCGACTACAGCCGCCGGATATTTAGGGTTTAATAGACTACCTTGGGGGATGATTAAATGAAGGGGTTTAAGACAGCCTGCATTCAGAGGAATATTATCATTAACGAGAGTACGAAACACATATAAAACGGCTGCTTGGGTGACAGCTTTGGGGGCATTAAAATTATTTGTTAATTGTTCTGATGTTCCTGTAAAGTCAATGGTTGCACTACGATTTTTATCATCAATGGTTACTTTCACTTTAATCACTGCACCTTGATCCATTTCATAACTAAATTCCCCATCCGTTAACACATCAATGGCTTTTCTGACACATTCTTCAGCATTATCTTGAACGAATTTCATATAAGCTTGTACCGTTTCTAATCCATACTGAGTCACCATTTTTTGCAGTTCTTGTACTCCCTTTTCATTAGCGGCAATTTGTGCTTGAAAATCAGCAATATTTTGTTCAGGGTTTCTCGCAGGATAAGGATTTTTGGCTAAAATTTCTCTTACTTCTTGTTCTCGAAACTGTCCTTTTTCAACTAATAAAAAGTTATCAAATAAGATCCCTTCTTCTAAAATTGAGGTAGAATGAGGAGGCATAGAACCCGGTGTTATTCCCCCGATATCTGCCTGATGTCCTCTTGAAGCAACATAGAATAAAATATGTTGATTAGTATCATCAAATACAGGGGTTATAGCAGTAACATCAGGTAAATGGGTTCCCCCGTTATAGGGATTATTAGAGAGATAAACATCCCCAGGTTGTAGATTATTTCCCTTATCTTGAATGAGACTTTTAACGCTTTCACTCATACTCCCTAAATGAACAGGAATATGGGGTGCATTTGCCACTAATAACCCTTGTTGATCAAAGATAGCACAAGAAAAGTCTAACCGTTCTTTAATATTAACTGAAGAGGCCGTATTTTGTAGGGTGATTCCCATTTGTTCGGCAATAAATTGATAAAGATTTTTGAAGATTTCTAGATAAATGGGATTGGGTTTCGATAAATTTAACATAGTGAGTTATATGATTGAATCCTTATTCTTAATTTAATCCTATTACATGGTGAGTTGATATTATAATTATATTAGATTTTTTCGACACATATAGTTTTAGCTATGGTATATTAATTATGGAGTTTACTATCAATCGATTAGCATTAGAAGAGTTAGAACCTGATAGAATTTTGTATTTAGCAATTCCTAATGACATTTATCAGAATTTTTTTCAAGATAGCTTTATTCAAAAAGTAATCAATAATTATTCTATTAAATTACTAATCATTAATCCACAACAAGGAGAAATTATCTTATGGAAACCATCACTTATCAACAATTAATTCAAGATATCATTAAAAATTATGCTCAGAAACATCCTCAAGATAATCACATCGAAACGCAGATAGTTTGTGACACGATTAATAATCATTATTTACTATTATATGTAGGATGGCAAGGGGAAAAACAGATTTATGGTTGTCCTATTCATGTTGATATAAAAGATAATAAGTTTTGGATTCAAAGAGATTTGACAGAAGAAGGAATTGCAAGTCAGTTATTAGAAGCAGGAGTCTCTAAAGAGAATATTGTGTTAGGATTTCGTTCTCCTTTTAATCGAAAATTTACAGATTTTGCGACTGCCTGATTTAAAATTAAACTAACAATTAATTGGTGTTAGATGATAAATTTTTGCCAGTTTAGAAGCAGTTTTCAAATCATTTTGCCGCAAAGCTAAACGAACAGTATCTAATTTTTCTGCATCTTCAATAGATAAATAGGGCGACCAATCATCATCATTGTAAGTCATTGTTACTTCAACTTCAGCCATATATTCTCCTTCATGAATGATTTTATTTTTGGTTTTAGTTTTCATTGTTTTCTCCTTATAAAAGTTTTATCCCAACGATTAGAATCTGGTCGGTAAGCTGTAATTAAAACCGCAGGGGATTTGGTATTTTTGGGAATTCCCCAAAGAACATGAATTGCCTGATTTTCATGAGCTCGTTGTAATACTAAAACACAGGCTCCTTTAGGGTAATCTGGATAGTCTTCTATAACTTTTCCCTCTGTTATACTATTAATAATATCTCGAAAATAAATATTATCGTTAGATAGTTCATCATAGCCATGTGCTGAGATTTTAATCTCCTTATTTTTAACTAATTGGAGAATCTTTCTAAACGTTTGACTCATATCACTAAATATTAAGCAATCATTATTGGATTGGGTTTTAGACCCAATCCACAAGATTGGTCATTCTATTATACACAAATTCTAATAACATTAGAAGCTAATTCTGAGAACTTTGACTTTAAAAGCTGAATTTGCTCTATCTGATTAGATGCCCATTGTTTTCTGTCTTGAAGACTAGCAACTTGTTCATAGTTTTCTAACTCACCTAAAGGAACATTAAGCCATAAACTATTTTGTATAAGCACGTTCGCATCCTCAATATCACCAATTCTACGATTCTCAGTACCTATGTCAGCAACAGGATTATATTCTGTGATTTTATTTTGTAATGATTGACATAACTCATCTCTTACCGCATCAGACATTCTACTGTGCATTGTTTCATCTGCTTGAATCATTTCTTTTGGCCCTTTTTCTACTCCCTGATCAATTTCTTGCCTGGTACGTCTTTTTCTTGCAGTATCAAATCCGTTAAAAACCCAACCTGCAAAAACTGGTTTTCCTAATTCATCGAATTCTTGGTAATGTGGGTTTGAATTTTTGAAACGCTTTAGTCCACTTTCCCAATCGTTGACAAAAGTTGGAACCATTTGACCTATTAATCCAAGACAATAAACACTAAAATTATCAGATGTACATGGCACAATATAAAAATTGCTAGAGTAAAAAGCTGCTCTTACTAGAGAGCCAAATGAAGGGGGAAGATCAATTAAAGCAAAATCATACTCAGTTCCCTTTTTTGTATTTGATAGCTCCACAATTTTCCTAATTGCAACATATCGACTCAATCCTGTACCAGATAATAAATCAGAGCCAACATTGAGAGAATCTGCATAAATATTTAGCCAAAAATCACCTGCAATGATATCTACATTTTCGGAAGTGTGTTTACCTTTATGTAAAAAAACTTCTTCTCCACCAGTATTTTGTAAAAATCTCTGTAAAAATGATCTTATAGTAGTTCCATAGGGTACATTTTGTGAGGGAAGCTGTTTGACAAATTCTTTTTCACCTAGTAGTGCAATTGATAAATTGCATTGTGGATCAAAGTCTAATAATAAGACTTTTTTATTTTTTCTCCCCAAAGCATCAGCTAAATTCCAGGTGATAGTAGATTTACCGACTCCACCTTTATTGTTAAATACTGAAATGATTTTTGTCATTTTATTTTTGTTATTTTATGTTTTTCATATTGATCTACCATTATAACTGATTATACCATTATTTTTTCTATTTTTCTAGCATTAAATAATTATACTCAATCAATCTTGTATTCCAATCAGTTTTAACCGTAATTGTCCTAATTTTATCAATCAATTTTTGATATAATTAAATCAGTTTTAGTCAAGACTTCAAGCATAAATCTTAATCAATTAATACTCTCTTTAGACAAATTATTACCTCAAAACAAGAAAAATAATGAATAAAAAAATATTCAATAGACTAAATATTTCACCTTTAGAACTGACTAAAATTTGCCAAGAACATCATATCCTTCAATTATCGGTATTTGGTTCTGTTCTCAGGAAAGATTTTACCCAAACAAGTGATATTGATTTTCTTGTCATCTTCGATCCTCAAATTAAACTCAGTTTAATGGATTTAGTCGGTATTCAATATAAACTTGAGGAAAAAATTGGACGAAAAGTAGACTTAATTGAAAAACGGTCTATTGAAAATAGCCATAACTGGATTCGTCGTAAAAACATTTTAGAAACTGCTCAAATTATTTATGAATCAGGACAAATCCTATCTGCTTGATATCGCAAAACTATGTCGAACTATTCTGCGATTAACTAATGGTATGACTGAAACTGAGTTTTACACTGATGAAAGAACCCAGCTTGCAGTTTTATATGAAATTACCATTATAGGTGAAGTGGTTAAAAGACTTTCTAACGATTTTCGTCAATCTCATCCAAACATTCAATGGCGACAAATTGCAGGGATGAGAGATCGACTGGTTCATGATTATGATGAGGTTAATCTTGATTTAGTATGGCAAGTAATTGAAAATTTTATCCCTGAACTTTTAGATTATATTACGCCTTTACTTCCAAAGTCAGAAGACAATGAATAGTAATAAGAACGGACAATAATATGTATTAACGATCATTTTCCATGAGATAATTTGCCATAGCTTCATAAGCAGGTAAAGTGGTCGGATCATTAGCTGCATTACCGGCCACGGGATAAGAAGCAAAACGCGCGATGACCATATCTGCGGTGGGATCAATATAGAGAGATTGGCCATGAACCCCTCTGGCCATGAAGGCACCATGATCGTTATGGGTGATCCACCACATACTGCGATAACTCCACCCCTTGAGCAAAAAATAGCCGGCATCAGCAAAGGCCCGGCGATCACCTCCCAGACGAATATTTTTGATAACTGCTTCAGGAACAACCTGATCAGAGCCAACCTTGCCATTATTGAGCAGCATTTGTCCAAAACGAGCCATATCTCGTAATCCTGCGTTTAAACCGCCTCCGGCAAAGGGTGTCCCAATCGAATCTACAGTAAAATAACCATTGATATCGGCCCCCATTTTGCTCCAAATCTTCTCTGAAAGAACCTCATTTAGGGGTTGTCCTGTGACTCGACTAATTAACCAACCCAGAACATCGGTATTAATGGTTTTATAGCCAAAACTGGGGCCATGTTCTCCTTGTTTCTGCACCGTTTGCAGGAATTGAAAATAAGTTCTCGGCCCAGTATAGTTGTCTGGTTTAGGGAGAGGATTACCGGCCGCAGCGTGTTTCCAGACCTCGGCATCCGGATCGGCATAGTCTTCGCTATACTCTAATCCTGTGGTCATATCGAGGACCTGACGGACGGTTGCATCCGCAAAGGCACTTTCCCCCAGTTCAGGGATATATTCGACAATGAGTCGATTTTCTTCGAGTTGCCCTTCTTCGACTAACATTTCTCCGAGGAGTCCCACAAAGGACTTGGTGACAGACATGGCTGCATGGCGGTTAGTTGGGGAAAGACAACCGAAAAATTTTTCGTAAACTTTCTTACCATGATGAAGAACGATAATGCCATCGGTAAAGTTCGTTTCTAGGGACTGTTGCCATGTCATGGGTTCGGTTTCACCCCAAGGGGTAAAGGTTACTTCGTCAATATTTTCTAATGCTTCGGTTTCTAAGGCAATAGGGACGGATAAACCACGACTGATGGATGTAGTTGGCATTAACTGTTGAAAATGACAAACAGTCCAGCGCATTTGGGGAAATTTAAAGTAACTGCCATCCTCAAAACGAATAATTTTGTCGGGTGGTGGGGGAGAACCTTGCATCCAACCTAAAACATTGGGATTGGAGGTTTCTGCTGTCCAGATGATGTTATTTGACTCTGGGTTATGATCTTGCCCGTTCACCATTGTTGAGAGGTTCAAGGCGATCGCAACTAGGCACACAACCATAGAAAAAATCAATAACTTTTTTTTCAGCTTCATCTTAATGTTAGTCTAGGTAAATTATTCTTTGACAAGTTTATATCAAGAATGATTCATTTCTAAAAATAAATCTTTGATATACTTGAATCAGTTTTACTCACAACTTGAAGAATGAATCTTAATCAACTAATACCCTCTTTAGAACAATTATCACCTCAAGATAAATTAAAAGCAATTCAATTTCTGGCTGAACAGTTAGAGAAAGATAGCAGTGAAAATTTATCTGCTTTACCTAATAATCCAAGCTATGAAATTGGGTCACCCTATGATGCTTTTTCCGCAGAAGTTGTTTTAACAGATATGTTAGAAAAACATTCTCAAGGGTTAAATCAAGATTCACATCATGACTAAAAAACAGTTTCAGTACAGTCGAAAAATCAATCAAAAGGGAGAGACTGCTTTGATTCCTTATTTACCCTTGAGATTAATTAATAATGACGTTTCTCTTAATACAGGAGGATTATTAGATACGGGGGCAAGTGTTAATGTTCTTCCTTATGAGATAGGAATAGAGTTAGGGTTAAATTGGGATGAGCATACAACTGATGTTATCTTAACAGGAAATTTAGCTAAATTTCAAGCTAAAGGTTTACTTTTATCTGCACAAATTCAAGGATTTAACTCTGTTACTTTAGCACTGGCATGGACTCAAGCACAAAATATTCCTTTCTTATTAGGAAGAGTCAATTTTTTTCAGACTTTCGATGTCTGTTTTTATGGTTCTCAGTGTATGTTTGAACTTTCGCTATCATAATGTTTGGAAAGAATTAAATGATTATACTCAGTTAATTTCGCATTCCAATGAGGTTCAACCATAATAGTGCTAATCTTTTCAATAATAATTGCTGGTCCTTTAATATTATCTTGCGGTTGTAAATCTTCCCGTTTAAAAATTGGCGTATCTTGCCATTTATTTTCGGTAAATATTTGAACAATTTCTATCGGTTTAGGTAACTCATCTAAAGGACGAATACGACTTAGTAAGGGTTCATCGGGACTATCCATAATCTGAATAATCTCCACAGAAATAGATTCGATGATCAGCATTTTTTGTGGTTGAATGAAACCATATCTTAACTGATGTTCGTCTTCAAAACTTTTTTGCATGACTATAACATCATCAGCAAAGTCTACTAATAAGGTTGAGTCTGTTCCTTGATATTTTAAACTGACTTTTGCTATAAGTTTATCCCCTTTAATAGATTCGTGTTCATCAAGTTCTTGTCTTGCGCCCTTTTCTAACTCATTAATCCCTTGTTTTAATTCAGTAATCACCTCTTGATTCAATGCTTTTTCAATAGCACTTTCTTTAATCACTCTGATATCAGCTAATCCCATTCCATAGGCACTTAAACCACCAGCATAGGGATGAAGAAAGACTGTTTTAATACCCAGTGTATCCGCAATTAAACAAGCAACTTGACCCCCTGCACCCCCAAAGGTACATAAGGTATAATGAGTCACATCATACCCCCGTTGTAAGCTAATTTTCTTAATGGCATTCGCCATATTTTCCACAGCAATTTTAATAAATCCGGACGCGATTTCTTCAGGACTACTTTTATAATTTGTAGCTTGAGAAATGTCTTTTGATAGTTCTATAAATTTTTGAGTTACTATCTCTTTATCTAAGGGTAAATTGCCATATTGACCAAAAATATGAGGGAAATATTGAGGCTGAATTTTCCCTAACATTACATTAGCATCGGTTACCGTTAATGGGCCACCGCGACGATAACAAGCAGGGCCAGGGTTCGCACCAGCAGATTCTGGCCCTACTTTAAAACTAGCACCATCGAAACATAAAATGGAGCCACCACCGGCGGCAACGGTGTGAATACTTAATACGGGAACTCGCATTCTAGCACCAGCAATTTCATTATCTAGTTGCCTTTCATATTCCCCTTTAAAATGGGCAACGTCGGTGGAAGTTCCTCCCATATCAAAGGTAATAATTTCCTTAAATCCTGCTCTTAAACTGGTTTGAACTGCCCCAACAATTCCACCAGCAGGACCCGATAAAATACTGTCTTTTCCTTGAAATTTCTGGGCATCAATTAACCCTCCATCGGATTTCATAAACATCAATTTTGTGTCAGGCAACTGACTAGAAACTTGGTCGACATAGCGTCTTAAAATAGGAGATAAATAAGCATCAACAACGGTTGTATCTCCCCGAAAAACCAGTTTCATTAAAGGACTAACTTGATGGGAGATTGAAATCTGAGTAAATCCGACAGTTTTAGCAATTTCTGCTACTTGATTTTCATGGTTAGGATACCGATAACTGTGCATAAAAACAATGGCACAGCTTCTTATTCCTTGCTCATAAACTTGTTGTAAATCTTGTCTGACTTGCTCTACATTAACGGGAATTAATTCATTACCATTACTGTCATATCTTTCTTCAACTTCAATCACCGATTCATACAACATTGAGGGTAAAATGATTTGTCGCGCGAAGATATTAGGACGGTTTTGATAACCAATTTTTAGGGCATCTTTGAACCCTTCTGTTATTAATAAAACGGTGCGATCGCCTTTTCTTTCTAATAGTGCATTAGTGGCAACGGTTGTCCCCATTTTCACCACTTCTATGGTTTCTGTGGGGATAGGTTTATTATCAGCAATAGATAATATATCTCGAATCCCTTGAATAACAGCATCTTGATATCTTTCAGGGTTTTCTGAGAGTAATTTATAGACCACTATCCACTTATTTTTAAGTAAAGGTACAATTAAAAACTGTTCTTTTTTTTGAGATAATTGATTAATAATTTCTGCATCAGTGATAACGGCAACGATATCGGTAAAAGTTCCACCCCGGTCTACAAAAAATTTATTCATTGTCTTAGTTAATTCTCTAATTGATAGTTAAGATAATTCTCCTGTTTCTTGTAACGAATGTAAACGGTGATAAATCCCTTGATGATTTAACAGTTGTTGATGATTTCCCACTTCAATAATGTTTCCATCATCTAAGACAATAATTTTATCCGCTTCTCGGACGGTACTTAAACGATGAGCAATAATTATAGTGGTTCTTGTGCCTAAAATAGAGGACATAGCTAACTGAATTAATCTTTCTGATTCATAGTCTAAACTAGAGGTAGCTTCATCAAAAATCAAGACATCAGGGTCAACAATTAATGCTCTAGCAATACCGATTCTTTGCCGTTGTCCCCCCGATAAACGCACACCTCTTTCTCCAACAATGGTATAGTAACCTTGAGGAAACTGATTAATAAATTCATCAACCCTAGCAATTTTACAGGCTTTTTCGACTGCCTCAAAACTAACCATTCTATTGCCATAGGTTAAATTATCTAATAACGTTCCATTAAATATTTCTACCTCTTGGTGAACCATTGCTAATCTCTGACGATATTGAACCACATCTAAGGTTTGAATATCTTTTCCATCCATTAAAATTTGTCCTTGAGTGGGTTGAAAATACCGTAATAAGAGTTTAATTAATGTGGATTTTCCTGAGCCAGATTTTCCGACTATGGCCACGGTTTCACAAGGGTGAATTAACAGGTTAATATTGTGTAATACCCAATGATTTTCGTGGTAAGCAAAGGATAAGTTATTAAAGTGGATTTTTCCTGTAAATTGATAAGATTTATGGTCAATCGATTCTTTGGTTAAAATTGCGGCATCTTCTCCTGAAGGTGTATGTAGAAACTCATGAAAGCGAGATATCGAACTGTAACGCCGAGCGAAAATTTCTGCAAGTTGGGTAATGGGGTCTAATTCTGCATAGGCCATACTAGAAACGGTAATCAAAGTGATAAAATGACCCAAAGAAATATGACCTTGTACCGTAATGATTAAACTATAAACAAGGATTAAAAAAACAGAAGATTGAATAACAGTTTTTTGCCAAGTGACTAATTTGACATACCCTGTATGAATACGAAACAATACATATTTAAACTCTCTATCTAATCGTTTATCTTGTCGATTTAATTCTCTTCTTTCTGTCGCAAAGGCTTTAACTGTCTTGATATTGGTAATCAGTTCTGAACTAAAACTCTGGGTATTTTCACTATGTTTATCGAGCAACTCTTCTTGTTTGAGAATTTTGTTTAAATGTTTAATGCTAAAAACTAAAATCAGAGTAAAAGAAATAAGAAAAAGCAGAGCAATTTTCCATTCGATTAATAAAATAATCACAAAAATCCCAAAAACTCTAATGATTTTAGGTAGTAATTCTCCCGCGATTTCAGGATAAGTCCATAACTGATTTTCTACCCCTTTAGCAATGCGGTTTGTAATTCTTCCAGGGTTATATTCATCATAAAAAGATAAGGGCAGTGTAAGAATTTTTCTAACGGTATTTTTTAACTGTTCTCGACGAACTCTTAAGGCAATTTCCCAGTGAAACCAGTCCGTTAACCAGGGTTGAATGGGAGAACGAACCACTGTTACGACAAAGATAATTCCTAATAAAACCCCTAAAGAAAAGATTTGATTCTTAGGAAAATTAGTGATTTTTGCCAGAGAATTAACTAAATTTTGTAAAACATGATCGATAGGTTGATTAGACAGAACATTTATAATTTGCCCTGTGATATAAGGAACCATTAAATCGAGTATTTGTAAAGCTCCAGAGGCTAAAATGCTATAAACAGCAATATGCCTATAATTATGATAGGATTTTAGTAAATCTTTCCAAGATATCATTGTTTTTATTATGGTTATTTATCTTTGAAAAGTTATGATTAATCAGTGATTCTCTGCATTTTAACACAATTGTAGTAATTTGTGTTGCAAACGTCAATGATTTATGTGGGGTTTAAATTTAAAGTCGTGAATAGTATAATACAAGCAGACTTTAACAAGTTTAGTCATCTTACCGGTCACAATATACAAAGTTCTATTACTGCTCAGATATTAAATGTGACTACCCTATTTTGATTAAAATTTAGTTAAGCTCTCTATTTTTGTAATTAATTCATCTGCTTTCCTCAGTCTATCAGTCTTTTTCTAATTGATTCATTCGTGTTTCTAAGTCCCTTACTCGTTCTTTTAATTCGATAACTAGGGTAGATAATCGTTCAAATAAGGGATCACTGCGTCCAATTAATTCACCATCAACTATCTGAGGTGACGGATTATAATCAGGAGAGTTGTAGTTATTATTAGAGTCTTGTCTTAAGTTAGTAATTGCACTTTCTAAACGGCTGACTCTTGCTCTGAGACGATTAATATCTCCTCGTAAACGATTTTCAACACTGGCTGAAACTGGGTTAATTTGTTTGATTAAAATGATAATTAAGAGGATAATTAAGATTGATAATAGTTGAGTTTTTTTAATCATTTTTTTAGGGGCTATACAGTTTAGTGACTATACTCAGCATAACAAACCAAGATAAAAGATATTATCTTGGTCTTTTTTAAAAGTTTAATTATATTTTCCCTTAACTGATATCTTGCACGCCTTACATAAAAACTAAAGAAGAGACTCGAGGAAATCAATTCTTAAGCAGTTACAGTTAAAATAAACCCTGTTCCCCGTTCCCTATTCCCTACCCCCCCCTACCCCTTCCCCCCCCCTACCCCCCTTTTAAAGGGGGGTGTGGGGGGTGTGGGGGATGTGGGGAAGGTGCAAGATGTGAGTTAAGGCATTTCGTCTAAATTGGGGCCTCTTCTCCCTCTTGTTTGACGACGTTGCTGTAGAAATTGAGCAAACTGTTGACGTTGTTCGGTTGTTAAAACTTGACGCATTTCTAGCATACTTTCAAAGCGTAAGTTTCCCATTTGTTCACGAAGACTAACAATTTCTTGATGCTTACCTCTTAGGTCACTTTCTGATGTATTTCCTTGCATCATTTGACTGAATTCTTGACCCTTTGTACCCATTTGTTGTTTCAACTGTTGCATTTGAGGACGATATTTTTGTCGAATTGCACTCAGTTGCTGCATTTGCTCATCACTAAGATTTAATCTTTGTTGAAATTGTTCGGCTCGCTCTCTTCTTCTGGGTTTAATATCTTGCTGTTGAGCGACAATTTGAGTTTCGGAAAGTAACACCGATGAAGGGGAATTTTGAGGGGAGTTAGCTAAGGCCATGGTTCCCCCAATACCAAGGCTTAAAACGGTTACAATTAAAGCAAATTCTTTGGAAATCATAGTGATCTTTACTCGTTAAGTAATAATAGATTATGTCATGGCAAATCAAGGCTGAGAGATTAAATATTGATGACCCACATCATCAACAGAAATCCACTGATAATAAACGGATTGATTCTCAGTTTCCCAAGGAGAGGTATGGGTAGTTTCTTCCCAAGTATTAATCATAAAATTTTCTATTTCTGCTGTTTCTAAGATCTGAGATTGTTGAACAAATTGTTCATATTCAGAGGGTTTCATTAGGTTAACAAGTCCCCAAACTCCTAATACACTAGCAACAATTACACTGGGAATTACCCATTTAAATTGAGTCATTTTACGATGTTGAGATTCATGGGAAATCCTCAGATAAATTTGTTTTTCTAAGGCTGAATCTTCTGGGGGAGGGGAGGGACGATATTGTTGCAGAAAGGAGATTAATTCTCGATCATCTTTTGGGAATTGAGACATTATAAAGCTCCTTGTTTTTTCAAAAACTTACGCATTTGATTTCGGGCATAAAATAAACGAGATTTGACTGTACCTAGGGGTAATTCTAAGATACTAGCAACTTCTTTTTGGGGAACATCTTCTAAGTCGTGTAATACTAAAACAGCCCGATGATCTAAACTTAAAGTTTGTAACCCTTGTTGTACTAAATCTTGATAATGAAGTCGCATTAAATCTGGGGTATCTTCGGGACGAGAGGGCATAATATTTAAAATTGTACCATCATCATTTAAAGACAAATTTTGGGCAAATTTTCGCCGTTTATCCGTAGCAACATTCCAGGTAATACGATATAACCAAGTGGAAAAATAGGACGGTTGCCGTAGTTTTGGTAAACTTTTCCAAACTCTTAGAAATACCTCCTGTACTAAGTCATCAAGCATTTCACTCCCACATAATTGATAGAGAGTCGCTCTTACCCGTTGTTGATAGCGTCGATACAGTTGTTGAAAGGAAAGGGTATCTCCTTCCTGACAGCGACGCACTAATTCTGTTTCTGTTGCATTGGCAGTGTTGTCTGCTAACACGGTTACGCTCACTCTATCACTGAATTCACCTGTTTAGACTGGGTACATTATCAAAAGGTTCAATCTAATTTTTAATGTTAGAATAGTAAGGATAATGGTAAAAATAAGACTAATTTGTAATTAACGACAGTTATTAATGAATACCTTTCAGTCTCAGTGGCAAGTTTTACCGATTGTTTCTTTGCCCTCTTGGTTTGTTGATATTGTTAACAGTTATTGTGCTGATTCTCAGGGAATTTATGCTGCTCAATTATTATGGCATCGAGGAATTCAAACCCCAGAAAAATTAAAAGGTTTTTTAGACCCCAACGATTATCATCCTCTGAGTCCTTTTGAATTTGGTTATGAAATGAAATTGGCAACTCAACGCCTAGAAGTTGCGATAAATCATCAAGAAAAAGTAACAATTTGGGGTGATTTTGATGCGGATGGAATTACAGCCACCAGTGTTTTATGGGAAGGACTCGGACAATTTTTTATTCCTCATCTCCAACTGAATTATTATATACCAAACCGTGCCAAAGAATCTCATGGTTTAAATCTTCCGGGTCTTAAGAAGTTAGCAGAAGAAGGAACCCAATTAATTGTTACTTGTGACACCGGAAGCACGAATATAGAGGAAATTAATTACGCTAATTCTCTAGGAATTGATATTATTATTACGGATCATCATACGTTACCAGATGATCGACCTGATGTGGTTTCTATTATTAATCCTCGTTATTTTTCTGAAGATCATCCTTTATTTTCTTTGTCAGGGGTTGCGGTCGCTTATAAGTTAGTTGAAGCCTTATATTTGACCTTTCCAGATATCGCGGAAAGTCCTCTAGAAAATTTATTAGATTTAGTGGCCATTGGTTTAATTGCTGATTTAGTAGAATTAAAAGGAGACTGTCGTTATTTAGCACAAAAAGGGTTAAAAAAGCTCCAGCAACAACTTAAAAATACCACCCGTCCTGGCGTTGCTCATTTACTTAACTTATGCAAAAGAAATGGCGATCGCCCGACGGATATTTCTTTCGGTATTGGACCTAGAATTAATGCCATTAGTCGCATACAAGGGGATGCTCATTTTGCGGTTGAATTATTAACCAGTAAAGATGAAAAACGCTGTAAGGAACTGGCTTTTGATACTGAATTAGCGAATACTCGTCGTAAGTCTTTGCAAAAAGATATTAAGAAAAATGTTGAAAAAAAATTGCAAATGGTAGACCTATCTACCACTCAAGTTATTGTCTTAGAAGATCCCCAATGGCAAAGTGGAGTATTAGGATTAGTTGCGGGTCAAATTGCTCAAGAATACGGTCGTCCCACCATTTTACTAACCACCTCTGAAACTGAAAATATGAGGGAAAATGATCTAAAATTAGCTAGGGGTTCCGCCCGTTCGGTTTATAATATTGATTTGTATAAGTTAGTCGCTTCTCAGCGAGATTTATTAGATAGGTTTGGGGGACATCCTTTTGCAGCAGGGTTAAGTTTACCCGTAGAAAATTTATCTTTATTTAGAGAAAGTATTAATCGAAAACTAAGACAGGATATTATTGATGTTAATACCTTAAGTTCTACTATTAAAGCAGATTTAGTGGTAACAGTTTCGCAACTGGGTCAATCTTTATTTAGGGAATTAAAATTATTAGAACCCTATGGAATGGGTAACCCCGTTCCTAGATTATTGATCCAAAATTGTTGGTTTGAAAGTTTAGGCAATCAAAATATTAGAGATGCTAAAAATAATAAAATTAAATACATAAAAACTAAGTTTAATATTTATGATCGCTCCGTTGATCAAGGGTTTCCTGGTATTTGGTGGGAACATTATCAAGAAGAATTACCCCAAGGGGAAGATAAGCGATGTGATGCTATTGTTGAACTGGATTATAATACCTATGGAAAGGGACGTTATGAAGTGCGTTTAATTGAAGTTAGGGAAAGTTTAAGCACTGAAGATTATCAGTCATTACAAACTAATCAAATTACTTTAATAGACTATCGAAATCAAACTGAAAGTAAGGAGATAAATTTAGAAGTTGAAACATTAAATTCTTGTCCTGTCAGTTGGAATGAATTATATAAACAGTACCAAAAAAGTATTAATAATAAACATAATTTAGCTTTAAATTATTCCTATAAGGAGCAATGTGATCCATCAGAAATCATTAAACAATTAATCGGTATTGCTAAATATATTAACCGCACTCAAAAAACTATAACAAAAGAACAATTAAAAGAGAAATTATTGTTAAGCGATCGCACCTTAAAGTTAGGATTAGACTTTTTAGGAAAAATTGGTTTTTTAATCAGTGAAGATCAAGAGACCATTCAGATAAAAAACATAACCCATCAATCAGAAAATTATCACCTTTCACAAAAACAGTTCTTAGATACCCTCAAAGAAGAACATTTTAAACGAAAATATTTTACTCAAATACCTGTAGAAACTCTACAGAAGTTATTAATGTACGAAAGTTTAAATTATTAATACAAATTATCAGGTAAATTTCTATCTAAAGGACTAGATAGTAAGTCATAGATAGGTTTCATTGAAAATACAGAAAGCTAAAGACTTTCTATTTCATAAGGATGAGAAATTCTCTGGATGTCAATCATAGGAAGATTGACGATAATAACGATAAAGTTTAAGATAAGTAAAGAAGTTTGAAATTATATAAATCAATTGTTGCTGTATTTGAAGAAGAATTGAGAAAAACTAACTCTTAAGAGAGTGCTAATTTTGAGTAACTCTTTTTTAAAGCACTTCTAGAATACAGGTAACTTATCTTACTCTTCTTTTTTTTCACTCAAACATTCGTCATTTTTACTCGAATTGACTATCATGAAATTCACTCTTTCCTTACTCACACTCACATTTATTGGCGGAAGTGTACTATTACCCATTGAAGGGATCAACAAACAAGCGATCGCCTCTGAGGGAACCCCCCCGTAACCCCTTCAACAGAATTACCCGTTACCCTTCCTTTAGAAGAAGCGGCCATTGTTACCCCCGAAGAAACAACCCAAACCCTGGCCACACGGGTGGTTCTCAACCTCCAAGAACGCAAAGTTTACGTTTATCAAGAAGACGAAGTCATTGCTAATTATCCTGTGGCCATTGGTAAAC